>PXQY01000108.1 GCA_003021745.1 Halobacteriales archaeon QH_7_69_31 | reverse complement strand
GACGGCGACATCACTGTGTACGGCGACGTCTCGCGGCCACCGATCCACGAACTATTCGTCGTGATGGGCTCCTACGTCGCTGTCGTCGGGTATGCAGCAGTCGCGGTCTACGGGGTGAGACCGTGAGTCGAGACGGTTCACCGCTGGTCGACCTCCAGTGTGAAGCCCACACCTACCCCGATGGGACGGTCGGCATGCACGACATCGACTTCTCGGTATACCCGGACGAGTTGATCGCGATCGTCGGGGGCAACGGCACGGGGAAGTCGACGCTTTTGGAACACTTGAACGCGACGCTCGTTCCGGACGACGGCGACCTCGTCGTCGACGGCACGCCGATCACCGAAGACAACAGGGCACACGCGCGGAAGGAAGTCGGCTTCGTCTTCCAGGACGCCGATACGCAGCTCGTCGCGCCCACGGTCCTCGATGACGTGATGTTCGGCCTCCAGAACTACGGCGTGCCCGACGAGGAAGCGAGAGAGCGCGCCCGTGAGGCACTCGGGACCGTCGACGCGAGTCACCTCGAAGACCGGATTCCGCACTATCTGAGCGGTGGCGAGAAACGTCTCGTCGGCCTCGCCGGCGTGCTGGTGCTCGAACCGAGCGTGATCGTATTAGACGAACCCCTCGCAGGGCTCGACCCCGAGCGGTCCCGACTGGTCGCCGACCGGATCGAGCAAATCCACCGTGAAGGTATCAGCGTCGTCCTGGCGACGCACGACCTCGAATTCGCCGCCGAGGTCGCCGATCGGGTCTGTGTGATGGCCGACGGCAACGTCGTTGGAAGCGGGACGCCCCGAGACGTGTTCTACGACGATGCACTGCTAGCTGAGGCGAACCTCCACCCACCGAGTGCAGTCCGGGTGGCTCGGGATGCAGGCCTGGAGGCGACGACACCCCCGGTGACGGAAGCGGATCTCGTGTCTCTTCTTTCAGAAGCCCACGACCTGGATCCCCCACGGATGCCCGCTCCTGATGGCAGCGGACACGACTGAGAGCCGTCCTGGGCATCTCGAACCACTTCCCCCGATGATCGAAACTGTTGCGTTGCGGTACGCGTAGGTGATCGTCGCCATACATCTCGCAGGAACGGTGTTCGGCTTCCGGTATTCCATACCGCAGTTCCGACTCGAACCGGTCCTCGTCAGGCCGGGGGAGGCTTACCTGGCCCGAAGCCCCAGACTAAATAACTTAGGGTCTTATTTTAATATCATGAAGGTTGCATATGTGTTCAGTAGTTGTGGACAAACGGTCGATTACGTTCTCGGCGATATGATCCTCCCACAGTTAGAGCACGACCATCACGGGGTCGACGTGGTCGGAATGTTCCTTTTCCACGATAACACGTACGCGCTCCGGGCTGGCGACCCGCTCGGGGAGCGACTGACGACAGTTGCCGACGACCCAGGATATACTACTGATGCTTTGTGATCAATGCGCATCCAAGCGCGGGCTCGCCGACAAAGTCGGGGAAGCCGAGAGTGGACGAACTCTGTATGAACCCCACCAAACCGTCGATGGAGTGACTGTCGGATGTTTCCCTGACCTCTATACGGCTCTGGGCGACGTGGGCGTCGATCAGGTCATTACACTGTGACCTCCGTAACGAGAAACTGAGAATTGGAGTGGCCCGTATCGGGCTGTCTACTCAGTGATACTGGTATATGTTTACGAAGCGAATCGGTGTTGTCGAACTGTTCGTCACACGTGGCACATGCTACTGACAGCCGGGGCGGGGCCCCCTTGCCCGGAGTCGCCGACCTTCGGGGAGCCGGTAGCCTCTTCTCCCGCCGCCGCGACCGGCCGGCATGGATGTCCACGTGTCGCCGTCACGGCTCGAGGGCACCGCCCGGGCGCCGCCCTCGAAGAGCTACACCCACCGCGCCATCCTCGCCGCCGGCTACGGCGACGGCGCGACCGTCAGGAACCCGCTCGACAGCGCGGACACCAGAGCCACGGCCCGCGCGGTGGAGGCGTTCGGCGGCTCCGTGACCTGGACCGACGGCGACGCCGCAGTGGCGGGGTTCGCGGCCGACCCGGCGACGCCGGCCGACGTCATCGACTGCGGCAACAGCGGGACGACGATGCGGTTGACGACGGCGACGGCTGCCCTGGTCGACGGCCTCGCCGTGCTCACGGGCGACGACTCCCTCCGGTCCCGCCCGCAGGGCCCGCTCCTTTCCGCCCTCGACCGGCTCGGCGCCCGGGCCGAATCGACCCGTGCCGACGGCCGTGCGCCGCTTGTGGTCGGTGGCGGCCTGGAGGGCCGCGCCGTCTCGATGCCCGGCGACGTCTCCTCCCAGTTCGTGACGGCGCTGTTGATGGCCGGCGCGGTGACCGACGCCGGCGTCGAGGTGACGGTGACCACCGACCTGAAGTCGGCGCCGTACGTCGACATCACCCTGGAGGTACTGGCAGCGTTCGGCGTCGAGGGGGCCGTAGTGGGTGGCGACGACCCGGCGGTCCGGTCGGCCGGCGCCGACGGCTTCCGGGTTGCCGGCGGCCAGACGTACACCGCCGACGGCGGCGAGTACCACGTCCCCGGCGACTTCTCGTCGATGTCGTACCTCCTTGCGGCGGGCGCGCTGGCCGCCGAGGACGACCTCGTCGTCGAGGGCGCCCACCCGAGTGCGCAGGGCGATGCCGCCATCGTCGACGTCCTCGATCGGATGGGCGCCGACGTCGAGTGGGACCGCCACGAGGGCCATATTCGGGTCTCGGCGTCGCGGCTCGCCGGGGTCGAGGTCGGCGTCGCGGACACGCCGGACCTGCTGCCGACCATCGCGGTGCTCGGCGCGGCCGCCGACGGCACGACCCGCGTCACCGACTGCGAGCACGTCCGGCTGAAGGAGACCGACCGCGTGGCCGCGATGGCGACGGAACTCGGCCGGATGGGCGTCGACGTCGAGGAGTACGAGGGCGAGCTGGTCGTCCACGGCGGCGACCTGGCGGGGGCGACCGTCGACGGTCACGGCGACCACCGCATCGTGATGGCGCTCGCCGTCGCCGCCCTCGTCGCCGACGGGGAGACGACCATCCACGGGGCAGAACACGTCGACGTCTCCTTCCCGGGCTTCTTCGACGTCCTGTCGGGGCTGGGAGCCGCCGTCGGGGACCGGGAGGCCTGACGCCGAGTCGGCAAAGCCGCCTCACGCTCCCTCGCAGAACTCGCGAGGACGCCGAGTCGGCGAGGCCGCCTCACGCTCCCTCGCAGAACTCGCGAAAACGCCGAGTCGGCCAGCCAGCCTCCAGCCATCACTCGCCATGCTCGTGAGGACGCAGGGGAAAGTTTCAAATGAACTACCTGTGAACGGCCGGGTGCGTCGGTATCCCATCGGCGCACGCGGTGGTCCATCCCGTTTTCCCGCCCGGGACGTCGCTACTCGGGCCTGGCGACGCCGTGTGGCCCATTGCGGTAGGTCGTCGAACCTGTGACCTCCATGAACTCCGCGTTCTCCCGGGCGGTCGCCAGGTCGCGCGCGCCAGCGTACGAGAGCCCCGAGCGTATGCCTGCGGTGAACTCTGCCAGCCGGTCGGCGACCGGGCCGGAGTACGGCGTGACGGCTTCGACGCCCTCGTCGGCGGCGACGTGGACATCCTTGTCGTCGCGGTCCTCCGCGGCCGCGGCGGTCGACATCCCGCGGGAGCGCTTGTACCGGTCGCCGTCGACCTCGACGACCTCGCCGGGCGACTCGGTGCAGCCGGCGAGGTAGCCGCCCATCATGACGGCGTCGGCCCCGGCCAGGAGCGCCTTCACCGCGTCGCCGGACGACCGGATACCCCCGTCGGCGATGACGGTGACGCCCTCGTCCGTCGCCGCCGCCCCACACCGCTGGATCGCCGTGAACTGCGGGACGCCGAACCCGGTGACCTCGCGGGTGGTGCAGTGGGAGCCGGGGCCGACGCCGACCTTGACGCAGTCCGCCCCGGCGCTCGCCAGGTCGGCGACGCCCGCCCGGGTGGCGACGTTGCCGGCACACAGCGGGGTGTCGAGGAACCGCTCCGCGAGGGTCTCCGTCGCCGACAGCGCCCGGTCCATGTGGCCGTGGGCGACGTCGACGACGAGCACGTCGACGCCGGCATCGACGAGGGCGGCTGCGCGGTCGACGTAGGCCTCGGCGATGCCGACGGCACCGGCCACCGGGTGACCCCCAGCGGCGACCTCCCGGACCATCGCGACCTGTTCGTCGACGGTGAGAAAGCGGTGGAGGACGCCCAGGCCGCCGGCCTCGGCCACGGCGCGGGCCATCTCGGTCTCGGTGACCGTGTCCATCGCGGCCGACAGGACGGGGACGGACAGCCCGACGCCGTCGGCCAGTCCGGTCGAGAGGTCGACCTCGCTGCGGCTGTCGACCGGCGACCGCTTGGGAACGAGCAACACGTCGTCGTAGGAGAGTCCAGTGTCCCTGGACATACCCGAACCCGACGAGCGTATCGGATACTGTCACATAAGCGCGTCGGCTCGGGCCGCCGACCGACGCCGGCTAACATCCCGCCCGGGACAGCCGTTGCGGCAATGCCAAACCTAAATCCCCGGGGTCCCAACGACGACGTGATGAACGGGAACCGCTTCGGGCGGCTCTTCCAGATGACGACGTATGGCGAGAGCCACGGAGAGGCCATGGGGGTGACAGTCTCCGGCTGTCCGGCCGGCGTGGAACTCGACGAGGCGGCCGTCCAGGCCGACCTCGACCGGCGCAAGCCCGGCCAGTCACGGATCACGACCAGCCGCGGCGAGCCCGACGAGGTGACCATCAACTCCGGGCTCCAGGACGGCTACACCACCGGGACGCCCATCGGGATGGTCATCCGGAACAAGGACGCCCGCTCGGAGAAGTACGAGCCGTTCGTCACCGCGCCGCGGCCCTCCCACGGCGACTACACCTACTCCGCGAAGTTCGGCACCCGGAACTGGGGCGGCGGCGGCCGCTCGTCGGCCCGCGAGACCGTCAACTGGGTCGCCGCCGGCGCCGTCGCCAGGGAGGTCCTCGTCCAGTCCGACCACGACGTCCGGGTGAAAGCCCACGTCAACCGACTCCACGACGTCGAGGCGCCGGCGGTGTCTTTCGAGGAGATGTGCGAGCACACCGAGGACAACGAGGTCCGGTGTGCTGACCCGGAGACGGCCGAGGAGATGCGCGAACACTTAGAGGAGTTCCAGGAGCAGGGCGACTCGGTCGGCGGGTCCATCTACTTCGAGGCCCGCGGCGTCCCGCGCGGCCTCGGCGCGCCGCGGTTCGACGGGTTCCCGGCGCGGCTCGGCCGGGCGATGTTCGCCATCCCGGCGACGACGGCCTTCGAGTTCGGGCTCGGCACCGACGCAGCCACGGTGCCGGGCTCCGAACGCAACGAAGACTGGACGTTCGAGGACGGCGACACACGGCCGGACACGGTCTCCGACGAGGGCGACCCGGTCCCGGTCGGCAACGACCACGGCGGCCTCCAGGGCGGCATCACCACGGGCGAACCGATATACGGCGAGGTGACCTGGCACGCCCCGACCTCCATCCCGAAAGAGCAGCAAAGCGCCGACTGGGAGACCGGCGAGGAGAGGGACGTCCAGGTCATCGGGCGCCACGACCCGTCGCTGCCGCCGCGGGCCGTCCCGGTCGTCGAGGCGATGCTGTATCTCACCATTCTGGACTTCATGCTGCTCGGCGGCCGCATCAATCCGGACCGGCTGGACGACCGGCCGGGCGAGTACGACACGGATTACCACCCCTCGAGCCCGCGGAACGAGGACTGATCCACAGTCCCGGATCAAGTCCTCGCCACCGACGTGAAACCGGTCGTTCTGGTAGGCGAGTTTTTCGTCGTCGACGGTATCGAAGAGGTTGCTGTCAGCCAGTGGACGAACCATACGGGGTCCTCGCCGAAGAACGGCAGCGCGTTGCGATAGCCGCGAATCGGGTGAGGGTTTCGGAATCCCCGGGCGTAATCACCGGGGAGGTTGTCGAGCCGGGTTTGCAGGTCAGCGCAAGCGTTTTGTATGTAAGTATACTAGTGGGTATTAGGTGATTTGAAATGGGTACCAATTCGGTCGACGTGACTTCCGGGAAACAAATAACGCTGAACGTCGATGATAGAGGGAGAGTCACACTTCCAAAAGAGGTCCGTGACCAACTCGGCATCGAATCCAACGAGGAGATTTCCGCACGGCTGGTTGGTTCCGTGTTAGAGGTCAATCCAAAGCCGACTTCGAAACTACAGACGGCTACGGCAGGCCGCGATTCGTGGGCAGACACGACACCCGCTGACGCCGGTGAAAGCCTCTTCGGACCGCTGGATGAATCCGAATGACCAGCACCGTGGACTCCCTTCCGACCGAAGTGACAGTCCTGACGGACGTCAATATCCTCGCCATCGGCCTGACCGACGATCATCCGGCGTACGACGAGGTCTACCAGTGGCTCGAAGTGACACTCGATGGACCGAACGTGTTGCTCGTGTTCGATTACTACCCCCTTCGAGCACAGTTCATTATGACACGGCGTTTCGGGGTCGAGCCGGTCGCCGCTCGGAACGCTGTCCAGTCACTGGTCCGGAGTCCGGCCCGAGTGGTCGGTGCCACCGACACCACGGTGCTCGATGCCTACGATATCAGCGCCGAGAAGAACCACGACGTGTACGATTCGTTCCTCCTCGCGCTCGCGCGGTCGTACGACGCGGACTATCTGCTCACCACCGACACTGACTTCGACGAGCTCTGTGAGACGGAAGAGGTGAGGTATCAAAACCCCATCCCGGCAGAGAAACGCGACGTTTTAACTATCACTGAGGGCTGAGTCTCCGCTCCGCTCGCGAGACGATCACATCGCCATTTCTCTCCCTTCAGCGTGGCACGCGCGACATCTATTCGTCCGGGCGAACCGGGTCGCGTGTCCCGATCGCCTCGGGGCAGCGAAAACCATAGGGCAGATAGGTCACCCGATCTCCTCGGTCCGATCGCCCCCCGTCGCCCGCAGCGGTGAGACTGGGATTCGAACCCAGGAGGCCTCTCGGCCACCCGCTCTCAAGGCGGGCACAATGGGCCGCTCTGTCATCTCACCGCGGCCGCGTCTACCGCCGGCACAAGCTAAGGCCTGTCGATTAGCGGGACACGGTGAGCCCGTCGTCGGCCCGCTCGACGGTGAGGTCGGCCTCGTCGACCCAGTCGGCCAGCGCCGGCGGGACGAGCGCGTCGGCCTTCCGTCGCGCCCGGACGCCCGTCAGGACCTCTGCCAGGTCCGCGGCGGTCTCGAGGTACGGCTTCGTTTCGAGGAACTGGACGTCGAGGCCGGCGTCGAGGATGCGGTCGGTCAGCGTCTCGACCGCCGGCGGGGCGTAGCAGTCCGCGAAGTCGATGGGTGCGCCGAAGGCAGCGTAGTAGACGCGGCCACCCGGGGCCGGTGCGAGCACGGTGTCGGTGCTCCGGAGCTTCATCGCGCCGCCGTCGATCACCGGCCGGGCGAGAAACGCCGCCTCGGGCCGGGTGATCCCGACCGAGGCGGCGTCCTCGGACGCCAGGAGGTGCGTCGCGGTGTTGCCGGCCCGGCCGGCGAAGGTTTCCCCGACCTGCTTCTCAAAACGCGTCTCTGAGACGTCGACGGCGCCTTCGATGGCGTCCCGAACCTCGGTTTCGGCATCGGCCTCGCCATCTACCGGGAGCGCTTCGTCGGGCCGGTAGTTGATGAGCAACTCGCCACCGCTCGCCCCGACGGCCCGGACGCTGTCCCGCAGGAGTACGGAGTAGAGGGCTGCGGCTGCCTCGGGCGATAGCGGCGAGGCGTCGACGAGATCGTCGAGGACGAGGCCCGGGCGTGGCGGGTCACAGAGGACGGCGACGGTAGTCATGCCGTCAGGTGTCGCGGAAGGGTCTTGAGTTTTATACTCTCGGCGGCACAGGTCGAAGTATGGAGTGGACGAGACCGTTGTCGCTCGTGCTGTCGGCGCTGGTCGTCGCCCTCGCCGTCGGGGGCCTCGTAGAAATGGTCCGTACGATGCTCGGCGGCGAGTACGCGATGGCCTCGGTCGTCGTCATCGGGTTCGTGGTCGTGGCTCTGCTGGGGGCGGTGGCCCTCGGCGCGCGGAGCGTTCGGTGGCTCAGGAACCCTGACGCCTACTGGTAAGGGTATATAGAAGGATTCCTGAGCCCTCGCTTGAAGGCGATTCAATCGGTAGATATAAATGTATGTACGCACCCACGGACAAAGAAACTTAGCAGCAGCGAACTTGAGATCCTCTCATCGCTTTAGGATGGGACTCCTTCGTAGGTAATCCAGCCCTCTTATTATCCCAGATGTGAACTTGGAAATTCACCGGCACTGATTCGGTCAATCGGCCGCGAGCGTTTCCCAAACAAATTAATGTCCACCCGTGGCCGTTCTGTTCCCAGTACGCTCCATCATCGGAGGATGCGGCCCTGCAGCGGCCAGCATACAGGGCGAGAAATACCTGTGTGCGATTTCTATAGCTTAATGAAGTCTCACTACAGCACCCCCAAAAATAAGTTATCTATTGGACTAACGTCTTCCAATGGATATCAGCGAACGTGGTGAGTTGACGGATCTCCTTAATACATATCTCGCCGAAGAAGGAGAACTCAGCAATGAGATTGCCCATGAAGGATCTATACCGGATGAAATTACAGAGCGCAGCTACTGCTCAACGCTAAAGTACATCACGGAACTCTCGGATGAAAGACACCAAGTGGTCGATGCGTTTCTTGATTGGGTAACAGAAGTTGGGATTGAAACTAACGAGCTTCGTTTTGACCGTGGTGTAGGCCTTAATGAGGACCCAAAAGTCCATGTGAGTACTGGAGAGGATAGAGACGGAATCGCAACGTATCGAACGGAAACCCTCAAGGATCGAGATGTAGTTCGGTTCTTTAGTGAGCTTTACCAACGGAGGGAATCAATCCCTATCTGCGAGCATCTCTCTTTGAGTAATGACAAGGAGACGCTGTTAACGAACGCGAAACTACTGGTAAAGGGAAATCGTGGTAACAGAATACATCGAGAGCAGGTCGGCCTGAGTACAGAGATTGAAAGTGAACCCCGGTATCAAAGAGATGAGTTTGTGGTATTTGCGTGCAACGAGTGTGTCGAGGATGAAAACAGTACAAATTGCGACTGCCTATCGTTCAATGGTGTAGTGTACGATGACAGCTCGTGTCGGTGGAGAAGAGGGCTTTTCAAAAAGATCGCTGAGAACCAAGGACAAGAGATCCGAGACCTGGGAAAGGAACAGGGTTACCGGCCCGAATTCACATTTTTCCTGCCTGAGTTAGATACGCTAGTTACCAAACGGAGGCTCGACGGAAGTGAATTCTTAGATCAATTAGATCCGAGCGCCATTGTGGTTTACGGCCAGAAACAGAAGTTGCTCGAGATGCTGGAGTACAACATAGACGCTCTCGTGATTTCTAAAGAGGAGAGATCCTTCTACTACTTCGACAGCGACCGAGTGCTAGAAGACTCCGACTCTGATCTCATTGGGCGAATTATAGAAGACCTTGATGAGTATGCAGAGAAGGAACGTGGGAAAGAGCACACCCGTATCCAAAATGCACTACTGAAAATCGGGGAGGAGGAAGGTTATGTCGTAGAAGAGGAACATACTGTTTCTGGATTGACGGTAGATGCCATCTGGTTCAAACGCGACGGTAGAGAAGCAAAGCTGACTGCTGAGTTAGAGACGACAGGCGGATGGAAGAAGGATATCCTATCGATGTGGGAGACGGAACCGGACATTGCACTCCTCATTACGACTAATCATAAAACCGACAAAGTCGCTAAGGACCTTGCGAAGTTTAGCGTGATTGAATACGCCCCGTATTTACTCGTATATGCAAACCTCAACACACAGAACGTCTTTGCTTTTGAAAACGGCCAAATCCTTGGCAAATTTGAGCTTGGCGAGAGTTTTGAAGGAGAGTTAGAAGAAGAAGGTGAGTTCGACATAGAGGATATCTAACAGTACGATCTAAACGGCAGCCTGCGAGGAGCGTCTCAGCACCGACCATGAGGGTGAGAACCATCGGAAAGAAGGCCAGAATAAGGAGGCTGTTGAGTCCCCTGTTGAGGAGCAATCAGCGACTCAGGCGATTCCGAATCCAAGGATTCCAAGGGCAGCACCGAGCTTGAGAGCTTGGAGGGACTTGGCATGGATGAATATTTGGGGTGAAAGGGCGAAATGTCTTTAAAAATGGCCAGCATAAGCCTTCTGTGATTTAACATCTTGTATAAAGGACTCCACCTCACATATTAATCCTGAGTAAAACTGGAGATTGATCTATACGTAGTCTCGGTGAACAGGTGAAGCGTCCCCAAAGGTGCTGTAATAAACTACCTTGTGAACTGCTCTAAGACACCCTAATCTGTAGCGAAGTAATTGGATTACACGGCACTCCGAAGGTCCGTCGTTGAGAAGACCTCGAATCGTGTCCCTGTCGTCGATCCGCGTTTACAGTTCCTCGGCGATCTCGTCGGCGTCGATGTCGGCCTCCTCCAGGGCCTCCTCGATGTCGACGTCGCCGCCGCCGGCGCCGCCCATGCCGCCCATCATCCCCGGCATACCCATGCCGCTCCCGTCGAGGATCTCCTGGATGAGGATCCGGTCGATGGAGGTGAGGTCGATGATCTGCTGGGCGATCTGTTGTTTCTGCATCATCCACTGCTGGTTCATCGCCAGCTGGGGGTCGGACTCGACGTACAGCGTTCGCTTGTCGACGGTCTCGGTAACGGTCTCCGGCTCCGCGTCATCCTCCGCATCTTCGTCGGGCTCCTCGACGCGGGTCTCCTCGACCTGGTCGGTCTCGAGCCACATCTCGAGGTCCAGCTCGAGGAACATGTCGAGCAGGCCCTCCGCACGGTCGAGGTCGTCCTCGACGACCTCCAGCAGTTCGTACTCGTAGGCGACGTCGTCGCCGGCCAGCGGGTGGTTGAAGTCGACGCGGGCGCGGCCGCCGACGATAGTCTCCAGCACCCCTTGCTGGCCGTCGATCTGGACGGGGGCGCCGGGGTAGCGGTCGTCCTCGTCGATCTTGTCCGCCGAGACCGTCTCGACCTCCGCCTCGTCGTACTCGCCGAACGCGTCCGCCGCCGGGACCTCGACGGTGCCCGTCTCGCCGACCTCGCGGCCGCGGATGTCCTCTTCGACGGCCGGGAACAGGTGGCCCTCGCCGAGGACGATCACGCGGGGTTCGAACGTGCCCTGGTCGGCGACGCCCTCCTCCTCGGCGACCGCCTCGTCGGTCGTGTCGACGAGCTGGTCGTCCTCGACGGTCCGGGCGGTGTAGGCGACGCGGATGAAGTCGCCGTCCTGGAGGCCCTCCGGCTCCGCGTCTGGCTCATCCTCGTCGGTCTCGTCGTCTCCGGACGCGGCGTTCGTCCCGTCGACGGCCTCGCTGTCCGCGTCGCCGGCGGACTCCTCTATGGCCTCCGCCTCGGGTTCGGCCTCAGGGGGGTCTGCGGCGCCGTCGGGGGCATCCTCGGCCGCATCGTCGGCCGCCTCGGTCTCCTCGACGTCGTCGGAATCGTCACTCATGCCCGGACGAACAGTCGTCGCACCCTTAACCATCACGTTTCCCGGCCGAACGTCGACCCGGCGGTAGCGCCGTCGAGCGTTGCGCCGTCACCGGATTCGGACGTTCATGGTCTCCCGGGCCGCCGAACCGGTCGGACTGCTTTTCCCTTGCCGGGGCGAGAACTCGGCCATGTACGAGGTGGAACTGAAGGTGGCGGTGTTGAGATTGGTGAGGTGTTTTGGATTTGGTGGGAGATTAGTGTTGGTGATATTGAATCGCGGGTCACCTACAAGGGCCCGCTCGTCGAATCGGCGTCGAAAACCCGCGAGGAACGCGAAACCGGCGTCGAGGACGGCGACACGATGGAGCGGATCCTGACTACGCTCGGGTTCGACCGCTTCGAGACCGTCGAGAAGCATCGCGAGCGGTTCGAACACGGGGAGTACACGGTCACCCTCGATTCCGTCAGTGGATTGGGCGAGTACGTCGAGGTCGAGACCGAGGCCGAGGCCGTCGAGCCGGCCCGCGAAGGTGCCGTCGCCCTCCTCCAGGACCTCGGGCTGGACCCGGACGCACAGATCCGGACGTCGTATCTAGAGTTGCTCCTGGGGGAGGGCCCGGATAATGCCCAGAAGTAATCGACGTCCCGTTTTTGGTTTCCGTAAGTTATAGAACCGGCGCCGGGGAACTCTGAGCAATGACCGAGCGCAACGTCCGCGTCGAGCCGGTCGCCGGCCGCGCGGTCGAAGACCAGGCCGTGGAGATCGTCGAGCGGAAGGGCCTCGGCCACCCGGACTCGATCTGCGACGGGATCGCCGAACACGTCTCCAGGGCGCTGGCCCGCGCCTACCTGGATCGCGTGGGGGAGGTCCTCCACTACAACACCGACGAGACCCAGCTCGTCGCGGGTCGGGCGGCCCCCGCGTTCGGCGGCGGCGAGGTCCTCGAACCCATCTATCTCCTCATCACCGGCCGCGCCACGAAGCAGTACGGCGACAGGAAGATCCCCGCCGACGCCATCGCGCTGCGGGCCGCCCGGGAGTACGTCGAGCGGCACTTCCCCTTCCTCGAGTTCGGCACCGACCTCGTCGTCGACGTGAAGCTCGGCGAGGGCTCCGGCGACCTCCAGCAGGTCTTCGGCGAGGACGGCATCCAGGTGCCGATGGCCAACGACACCTCATTCGGCGTCGGCCACGCGCCGCTGACCGAGACCGAGCGGATCGTCCTCGAGACCGAACGCCAGCTCAACGGCCGGTACGGCGACGACACCCCGGCCGTCGGCCAGGACGTCAAGGTGATGGGCAAGCGGGAGGGCGACCGCATCGACGTCACCGTCGCCGCCGCCGTCGTCGACCGGTACGTCGACGACATCGACGAGTACGACGCCGCCGTCGACGGCATCCGGGAGTTCGTCCGCCGGCTGGCCGGGGACATCACCGACCGGTCGGTCGAGGTCCACGTCAACACGGCCGACGACTACGGGTCGGGCTCGATCTACCTGACGACCACCGGCACGAGCGCCGAGCAGGGCGACGACGGCTCCGTCGGCCGCGGGAACCGCGCCAACGGCCTCATCACGCCGAACCGCTCGATGTCGATGGAGGCGACCTCGGGGAAGAACCCCGTCAACCACATCGGAAAGATCTACAACCTGCTGGCGACCGAGGTCGCCGGGACCGTCGTCGAGGAGGTCGACGGCATCCGCGAGATCCGCGTCCGCCTCCTGTCCCAGATCGGCCAGCCCATCGACCGGCCGCACGTCGCCGACGCGAGCCTCGTCACCGACGAGAACGTCGAGGTCGGCGACGTCGAGTCCGAGGTGGCGGCGATCGTCGACCGGGAACTGGCCGACGTGACCTCGATCACCGAACGGGTCATCGACGGCGACCTCTCGACGTTCTGAGGGCGGGACATTCTCTTCGCCCGAGCGGGAACCAGTAGTGTCCGTCCGTCCCCGACCGACTCCCGGCCACAGCGGCCCCGATCTACCCGAAACCGCTTTGCGGCCGGGCCGTCGAGGCCCCGACATGACGCGGGTGTGTCTCCTCGGCGACGAGGGCGTCGAGTTGCGATACGAACTCGTCAGCCGCGAGACGTCCCGCGAGGCACTCGCCACCTACGACCTCGGGGAGCCCTACCGGAACACGGTCGCCCTCGAGACGGTGTCGCTCGGCGCGGCCGTGTCGCTCCTGAACGACCTGAACTGGTACCTCGTCCGGTTCGCCGACGAGGCGCTCGTCCTCGAACCCTCCATCAGCGAGACGGAGTGGCTCTCCCGGGCGCTCGCCGAGGCCGTCCGAAGCGACGATCTCGCCCCAGGGGAGACCGGGCGATTCCTCAAGGTGTTCGGCGTCGACGACGGTCGGCTGCACGAGCCGATGTTCGTCACCCGGACCGGCCCGGAGCTGCCCGAGTACGACCTCCACGACGTCGAGGACACGCTCGTCGTCCGCGTCACCGAGACCGAGTTCGGGGCGTGACCACGACGGGAGGGGTGCCGTTCGAGGAGACGGGAAAACACGTTGACACGGGGCCGTCGATGCCGGTCGTATGCAGATCGGGTCGCTCGTCTCCGTCGCGTCGTCGGACACGGGCCGGTTGCTCCCGCTCGCCGTGGTCCCGGTCTTCACGTCGGTCGTCCGCTGGACCGACGTGCTGGCGGTCGGTATCGCTCCAGGAGAAGAGTACGGCGTCCGGTTCGGCCTCCCCCAGGCCGTCCCGGACCTCTAGACGTTCCTGGGGACCCCTTCCGAACGGGAACGGGCTTACGACGCCCGTGCCGTTCCTGACGATCGGCAGCGCCAGGCTCGCCACGGTAGCGGTCCTCCTCTCGGCGCTCGTCTTCGTGGCCGTCGAGGGCGTCCTGATGGCGGGGTTCCTGGGGAGTATTGACCAGTTCGTCCGCGACCGGCGGTACGACGTCGTCGGGAACGTCAGGCGATTCGCCGTACGGGTGGTCGCCTTCCAGGCCATTGCCTTCTGCAGCCTGCTGGTCTCGATGGCGGTCTTGCTCGTCAGTCCGCCGCTCGCCGTCGTTGGCTTCGCCGTCGGGCTGGTCGTATACCTTCTGGTGTACCTGACGCCGTTCCTCGTCGTCGTCGCCGACCTGCCGCTCCTGGCAGCATTCCGGCGAAGCGTCCGGCTGACCACCGGCCGGATCGAACCGGTTGCGTTCGCCGCAGGGTACGCACTCGTCGTCGCGGTGGTCTCACTGCCGGTGTCCGTCATCACGAACGGGGGCATCCCCGGCGTCGTCCTCGCGGCCGCCATCGTGGGTCCCGCCGGGCTGTTCCTCCGGCCCTCACCGTCCGGTTCACCCGGGCGCTGCTCCCATCGGTTGACCACGACCGGACGACGACCGCCCACGGAACGGAATACCCCCACCGGGAGCGTCGCTCTGGGCGGGCTCTAATGGTTGCAGGCCCGCTGTGGTTCCAGCACGATTCTCCCGCGACCGACGTCGGTCGATGGCCGTCAGGACCGGAGGGGCCCGGTCTCCGATCGGGCGTACATGACGGTGGAGGCGGCGACGACGAGCAACGGGCCGACGAAACTGGCGACGAACTCCGTCAGGACCGTGTTCCCACTTCTGATCCGCTCGATGGCGGCGTCTGGCCCGCCGGTCAGCGCCAGGAGGACGAGGGCGCTGGCTCCCACGCCGATGATGACCACCGCCAGCGCCACGCCGAACACGGTGACGGTGTTCCCGGCGGTGCGCGACCAGCTCTCGCCGAGCGCCTCCACGGGACCGCAGTCGTCCACGATCACGGCCGGCGGTGCGAGGTAGAGCCGCACCCACAGGTACACGCCGGGGATGACGAGCAGGAAGAGTCCCACGATGACCCCGATCCCCCCGATGAGCACCGAAACGAACAGCACGATGAGCCGAACCCCGAGGGAGTTCTCGGGCGTCGGGTCCAGCCCGTCGAGACGGTTGGCCACCAGGGCGATACCGACTCCCTGGCCGACGATAGCGATGACGCTGCCGACGACCGGCGCGTTCGAAAGCAGGGCGACGACGAGGAACACGACGAGGAGTTCCGGGGTGTCCCGGACCGCACTCGCGGTCTCGGCGGCGATCGTTCGGACGCCCCCCAGGTCCTCGTCCCACCCGCCCGCGGCCGACCCGCCCCGTTCCACTGACACGAATCCCCTTCCGACGGACGGTACTATAAAAGCTCCGTCGACCGCCCTACGGCGCGTCGAACAGCCCGGTCGACAGGTACCGCTCGCCGGAGTCCCAGAAGACCGTCGCCACGAGCGGACACGCCTCCGGGATCGGCTCGCGCGACGGCGGTTCGGCATCGAGGATTCCGACGTCGTTGTCCGGCGGCGGCACATCCGCGTCGACCTCTCGCTTATCGATCAGTTCGCGGGCCACCCGCTTTGCGGCGACCAGCGAGGCGCCCGAGGACTGCCCGACGAGCATGCCCTCCTCGCGGGCCAGCCGGCGGCACTCGGCCTCGGCTGTCTCGAGGTCGACCACCTCGACGCCGTCGAGCAGTGCCCGATCGAGGTTCGGCGAGACGAACCCCGGCCCCATGCCCTGGAAGCTGTGCTCGCCGGTCTCGCCGCCCGACAACACCTCGCTGCCCGCCGGTTCGACCGCGACGACGCGGACGTCGGGGAACGCCTCCCGGAGCCGCCGGCCGACCCCGGAGATGGTGCCGCCCGTGCCCACGCCGGCGACCAGGGCGTCGACGGTCCGGTCGCCGACCTGCTCGAGGAGTTCCGTGCCCGTGGTCCGGTAGTGCGCTTCAGGGTTCGCCGGGTTCTCGAACTGGCGGACCCGGACCGCGTCGTCCGCGGTCGCGAGTTCGTCGGCCCGGTCCCGCGCCGCGGCGATATCGCCGTCGACAAGCTCTACGTCCGCGCCGTAGCCAGCCACGAGCCGCCGACGCTCCGGGGAGTTCGACGCGGGCATCACGACCGTCACGTCGTACCCCTTCGCGGCGGCGACCATCGCGAGGCCGATGCCGGTGTTCCCGGAGCTGGGCTCGACGATCCGGTCGCCCGGCCGGAGGTCGCCGTCGCGTTCGGCGGCCTCGATCATGGCCAGTGCCGCCCGGTCCTTCGCGGAGCCTGCGGGGTTCGTGGCCTCGACCTTCGCGGCGATGACAGCACCCGGGGGTGCGTCGACCTGCACCAGCGGCGAGCCGACCGTTTCCAGGATGCCCCGATCCATTGGCGCGGGTAGTGTGGCGCGGCATAAAACCTCGCTGGACGGGAGAGGTTCTGCCGCGGCCGATACCGGCGACCACGACGGGAGGGTCGACCGGGCGGCGGTCCGGTCGGAGGTAGGGAGATCAGGGCCATCCGCCCGCGGCGGTCGACTCAGTGCCGCCCTCCGGCACGGGCTCGGCATCGACACCCGGTCGCTGGCGGGACCGGCGTGGATGCCACCAATCGTTCATCGCGCGGACGCGATCCCGAGGGGCGCGGCCGGACATGACTTTTGCCGGCGGCGTCCGTCACGTCGGGCATGGCCGGCTCGCTGACCGAGACGTACGCCGCCGCCATCCGGCACGACCTTGTCGACCTCGAAGGCGCGACGCCGGTCGGGGCCGTCCGGCGGCCGCCCGGGTGGTTCCACGCGCAGGTCGAGGAGAACCACCGCGAGCTGGGCCCACCCGGGGACCTCCTCGATGAGACCAAGGAGCGACAGGGGGACCTCCAGCAGGCCGGCAGGGGCGAGACCGCCGCGCACAACGTCGCTTTCGAGGAGACCGACTTCGCCGAGCGGTACCGGGCGTACCTCGGCGAGGACCCCGACGCGGAGTCGGCCGTCTCGTCCCTCCAGAACCGCGTTCGAGAGGGCGAGGACATCGCGCTCGTCTGTTTCGAGGGCGACGACAAAGCCTGCCATCGCCACACGCTCCTGGACGTCCTCCGGGACGGGCTCTGACGGCGGTTCCGATAGCGTGCCGTGCCCCTACTTACACCGACTCCCTTATGAATGGGCACGCGAACCGTCGGACATGGATCTGGAGACGATGCGGCCGAACCCCGTGTGGGACGCCGAGTCCCGCGGCGACGCCGTCGCCGTCCTCGAGTCCGTCGCCGACGACGTCGTCGTCAAGGTGTGGGGCGGTGACTGGTGTACGGACTGCCGGTCGCAGCTGCCCGACTTCGGCGCCGCGCTCGAGGCCGCCGGCGTCGAGGCCGTCGAACACTACCCCGTGGAAACGGCCGACGACGGCTCGAAAATCGGCCCGGATGTCGAGGCCTACGGCATCGAGCTGATCCCCACGGTCGTCGTCGAGGACGCGGTGACGGGCGAGGAACGCGCTCGGTTCGTCGAGGAGGCGGACGTCCCCATCGCGGTCTCCCTTGCCCGCGACCTCGAGGCGGGCGGGGATTGAGGCATATCAGTCGTCGCCTCGCGCCCACGAGAGCGCCGCGTCCAGGTCGTGTTTCGGCGGCGAGCACGAAAAGTCCCGGCAGGCGTAGACGGTCGGTCGGCCGTCGCGCGCCGACCGGTCCGCCCAGATCGGCGGCACCTCGCTCAGTCCCAGGCGGTCAGTCCACGCCTCGACGCCGGGCTCGCCGGGCGGGCGGCCGCTGAGGAGCCGCGTCGGGAGGTACGTGGAGGCAAGCGACTCCCGGAAGCCAGCGGGGAGGCCGTCTGCGGCGACGGTCAGCTCCAGGTGGCCCGACGCGCGGTCGTCGGCCGCCAGGGCGAGTGCGGCGTGGGACAGCGGGTTCGACTCGATGGTGTCGGCGTGCGTCCGGAGGACGGCCTCAGCGACCTCGCCGAACCCCGCCTCGGGGGCGAACGGCTCGACTGCGGTCAGGAGCTGGACGGCGACGCCGGTGCTGGCGGGCGTCGATGCGTCGGTGAGCTCCTGGGGGCGCGCCAGAAGCGACTCGCCGTCGTCGGGTGTGAAGTACAGCGTGTCCGCCGCCTCGTCGTAGAAGGCGTCCCGAACGGCCCGGGCGAGATCGAGGGCGAAGGCCAGGTGGTCGACGTCGCCGGTGGCCTGGTAGGCGTCGAGGGCGCCGCGGCCGAGGAAGGCGTAGTCCTCCAGGTAGCCGGGGATGCCGACGTCGCCGTCCCTGAAGCGGCGGGCGAGTCGGCCGGCGTCGGCGTCCCAGAGGTGCTCCCGACAGAACGCGAGCGCGTCGGTCGCGGCGTCGGCGTAGCCGCCGTCGAGGACGAGCGCCCCCTCCGCCAGGGCGGAGATCATGAGGCCGTTCCAACCGGCCAGGACCTTCTCGTCGCGCGGGGGCCGCGGCCGGTCGCTGCGGGCCGCGGAGACCTGCTCGCGGGCCCGGCCGAGCCGTTCCTCGATTGAGCCGGGGTCCTCGCCGTGGGCGTCGGCCAGCTCCGCGACGGTGGCCGACGCGGTGAGCACGGTGGTGTCGCCCTCGAAGTTGCCGGCCTCCGTGACGCCGTACCGGTCGCAGAACAGCGACGCGTCGGTGTCGTCCACGACGGCCGCCTGGACTGCCTCGGGCGTCCAGACGTAGTAGGCGCCCTCCTCGCGGTCGCCGTCGGCCGTCTCGCTTTCGGCGTCCAGCGTCGAATAGAAGCCCCCCTCGGAGTGGGTCAGCTCCTGCTCGACGAACTCGAAGGTGCCGCGGGCCGCCTCGGCGTAGCGGGCGTCGCCGGTGACCTGATAGCCGGCGAGCAGCGCCCGGGGGATCTCGGCGTTGTCGTACAGCATCTTCTCGAAGTGCGGGACGGTCCAGTCGCGGTCGACGCAGTACCGGTGGAAGCCGCCGCCCACGTGGTCGTAGAGCCCGCCGGCACACATCGCGGTCAGCGTCTCGGTCGCGACGTCGAGGTAGGCGTCGTCGCCCGTCCGGTCGTACGCCCGGAACAGGAGGTGGATCCGGCCCGGCTGGGGGAACTTCTGGCCGCGACCCCACCCGCCGTGCTCCCGGTCGGCGCCGCGGACGGCGGCCTCTGCGGCGGCCTCGAGCAGCGAGCTGTCGGGCGCCGCATCGCGCGGCTCCGGGGCGTCCTCGAGGTCGCCGGCGACGGCGGCGCTCCACTGGTCGGCCCGCTCCTCGAGGTCGGCGCGTTCGTCGGGGTCGTTCCAGGCGTCGGCGACCTCGTCGAGCAGCTGCCCGAACCCCGGCATCCCGCGCTTCGGCGTCGGCGGGAAGTAGGTCCCGACCTGGAACGGCTTGCCACCCGGCGTGAGAAACACCGACAGCGGCCAGCCGCCCTGCCCGCGGACCATCTGGCAGACGCGCATGTAGACGCTGTCGACGTCCGGCCGTTCCTCCCGGTCGACCTTGATCGGGACGAACTCCCGGTTGAGCCGTTCGGCGATGGCCGGGTCCTCGAAGCTCTCCTCCGCCATCACGTGACACCAGTGACACGCGGCGTACCCGATCGAGAGGAAGATGGGGACGTCCCGGTCGCGGGCGAGCGCCAGGGCCGTCTCGTCCCAGGGCTGCCAGGCCACCGGGTTGTCGGCGTGCTGCTCGAGGTACGGCGAGGCGGCCTCGTCGAGTCGGTTGTCCATGCGGGGACTATGTGGCGAGGGCTCAAAAACCGGCGGCACGCCCGTGCGGGTCGAGGTGTCGAGCGGGACGGCGCCATGCCCGCCGGTCGGCCGGTGAGCGGCCGGGCCGGGGCCGGAACGCCGCGGGATAGCGAGATATTTCAGGGGCCCGCAAGTGAGACGCGGTATGAAGCTCTCTCGCAGGGACGCCCTCCACGCCGCTGGGGGGCTGGTCGCCGGCGGCGCCGTCGCCGGCTGCGTCGAACGGCGCGTGACGCGCCGGGAGACGAACGTCGAGTCCTCGACCACGTGGGCACTCACGCCGGCGACCGGCGGCGCCCTCGACGCGGCGGCCTTCGACGCCTACATCGACGAGATGGAGACCGAGTACGGCGACAGCGGCGTCCGGGGCCTGGACGGGCCCCCGGACGGGACCTTCCAGACGGCCCACGTCCAGCGGCTCCCGGTCGTTCGCGAGTCCTCCGGCCAGCCCGGCGGCGCCGAGCCCACGCTGCGGCCCGACGACATCGACCGCAACGCCACCGCGTTCCCGGTCGTCGACGCCGCGGTCTCCCGGTACGGCCTCGACGGCGGCGGCGTCCGGTACTGGCTGTGGGCCGCTATCGACGTCCGCGAGGAGACGTACGCAGGCGACGCGCCGGCGACGGTCCTCTCGGCGGGCGTCTCCCTGCGGAGCGGCTCCATGGCGGAGACGGGCGACGTCAGCCCGGCGGAGGAGACGGCCACCGTCGACCTGACCGGCGAGACCGTCCGGCGGTTCCCGCTCGCGGAGGGGACCACCGACGTCGGGACCGGCGACCGGACCGGCGAGGGCGGCTACTACGTGGTCGAGTGGACCGGCGAGGTCGACGGCGTCCAGTCGGTCAACGGCGTCTGCGAACTCGACGACGGAGGCGGCCACGACCTGGCCTGGAGCGTCGGCGGCGGCTACCAGCGGGTCCAGCGGTTGTGACCGTGGCCGTGACCGCGGCTCCCGTGAAGGACAACGTTTAGGCGCTCCTGCGACCCGGTGTCGCGTATGACCGAGACGGTCCTTTTGGTCGGTGGCGGCGGCCGGGAACACGCGATCGCGCGGGCGGTCGAGCGGTCGCCGGACGCGACCCTGTTTGCGTGTGCCTCGAACCGGAACCCGGGTATCGACGCGGCGAGCGAGGGCTTCGAGCCGATCGAGGAGACGGACGCCGACGCGGTCGTCGAGTACGCCCGGTCCGTCGGCGCGACGCTGGCCGTCATCGGGCCCGAGGCGGCCTTGGAGGCCGGCGTCGCCGACGCGCTCGATGCCGCCGGCGTCTACGCGTTCGGGCCGCACGCCGAGGAGGCCCGCATCGAGACGGACAAGGCGTTCCAGCGGGAGTTCATGGCCGACAACGACATCCCGGGGTGTCCCGACTACGAAGTCTTCGAAGAGCCGGCGGCGGCCGCCGACCACGTCCGCGAGGCCGACCGCGACCTCGCGATCAAACCCCGCGGGCTGACGGGCGGGAAGGGCGTCCGGGTCACCGGCGACCAGGTCACGGCCGCGGAGGGCGCGGAGTACGTCCGCGAGAGCGACCACGAGGCGTTCGTCATAGAGGAGCGGCTGGTCGGCGAGGAGTTCACCGTCCAGGCGTTCGTCGCGAACGGCCAGTACCGCGTCACCCCGGCCGTCCAGGACCACAAGCGCGCCTACGAGGGCGACGAGGGCCCGAACACCGGCGGGATGGGCTCCTATTCGGACGCCTCGTTCGAGCTGCCGTTCATGACGGAGGCCGACTACACCGCGGCCGTCGATATACTCGACGCCGTCGTCGACGCCATGCCGGGCTACAAGGGCATCCTGTACGGCCAGTTCATGCTGACCGCCGACGGGCCGAAGGTCGTCGAGTTCAACGCCCGCTTCGGCGACCCCGAGGCGATGAACACCCTCCCGGTGCTGGAGACCGACGTCGTCTCGATCCTCCGGGCGGCCCGCGACGGCGAGGACCTCCCCGAACTGGAGTTCAAAAACCGGGCCACGGTCTGCAAGTACGCCGTCCCCGACGGCTACCCGGCGGACCCGCAAGCGCAAGCGGGCGCGGAGGTGACCATCGACCCCGGGTCCGCCGGCGAGGCGCTTCTGTTCTACGCCAGCGTCGACGCCCGCGAGGACGGCGTCTATACCACAACCTCGCGGTCGTTCGCCGTCGTCGGCCGCGGGGACACCGTCACCGGGGCGGAGGCCGTCGCGGCCGACGCCATACATCGCGCCGACGAGACGGGGCTCAGGGTCCGCCACGACATCGGCACCGCCGAGTTGCTGCAGGCCCGTATCGACCACATGAACCGGCTTCGAGGGGACTGACAGAGGCCAGGTGACCGGCCGGGCCCGCCCGACTGCTCTGTCGCGCCGAGTGCACCCCGGGGCCGAGGCCGCTCACACTGGCAGCCGAGGTCCGCTCGTCGGTCATCCTAGGAGTCACGGAGGAGTTCCAAAGGACGCTTGAGTCGCCCCGGCCCGTCGGCGGGGCGGGTCAGGTGCCGAGTGTCCCCGCCTGCAGCTCTCGAAGGGCGGTCTCGGCGGTCTCGATCGCGCGCTCCCGGTCGGCGGGGTAGGCCTCGACCTTGCCGCGGACCAGCAGGCCGTCGCCGAGCGCGATCCGCCCGTTGAACGCTTCCTGTTTGTCGAGCTGGAGAAAGAAGGCACAGTCGTCGTCGACGCGGTCATCAAGCTCCGCGAGCAGCCCCTCGAAATCCTCGATGCCGGCGAGCGTGGAGAGGACGTGTCTGACCGCGTCGGCGCGCTCGACCCGCGTCGACATGACGACGATCCGGTCGCCGTGGTGGCCCTCGGTCTCCTGGCGCTCGATATCCGCCTCGTCGGGCATGAGCGTCCGCAGCGCCGCCGCGACCCGCTCGTCGTCCTCCGTCGCGTAGCTGAACGCCCGGAGGTCGACGTAGTGGAACGGGACGGCGCTCACCGGGCTACTCCTCGGCCGCGTCGAGTGCCTCGGCCGGGATGCCGGCCTCCTGGCCCTCGTCGAACTGGACGATGTAGGTGTTGTCGCCGAACATCGTCTCCGAAACCTGCGAGACCTCGCCGACCTCACCGTCGTGGTCGCTGTGCTGGTCGCGGAGGACAACGGCGTCACCCTTCTCGAATCCCATGGCCGACCTTGTCGGCCGGCGGGAAAAAGCGCGTCGTTTCGCCACCGGACGGGCCGCCCGCGCCGACTACCGGCTCCTGGTCCCGCTACGACGGCGACTACCTCGAGCGGACCTGCCGGACGTCCGTGGGTCGCGGGCGCAGTCTTCGACTCACCACTCCACGCCGTCCTCGGCGACCATCCGACGGAGCGCCGCCCTCGCGTTCGCGGCGTCGTAGCCGAACAGGACCGCGTCGGCGTACTCGGCGGCGACCTCGGCGGCGTGGATCAGGTCGTCGACGTCGACCTGGACGGCGTACAGTTCGACCGAAAGGGGCGTGTCCAGTCGGTCCCGGAAGCCGCTGGCGATGGTCTCGAGCCAGTAGGTCGTCCCGTAGTGGGTGTCGTACAGCGGGACGACGAACTCGTCGACGGACGGCTCGATCGCCTCGAGATCGATGCCGGCCCGCTCGTAGAGGTGGCCGTCGTAGGGGTCCGGGTACAACGTCATGACGGTCCGCCCGGGGATGCGGTCGGCCGCCTCGGCGACGAACTCGGTGACGATCTCCGCGCGCCAGGTGTAGCGGTCTTCGAGGCCGGTCTCGTCGGGCGGCGGTCCCTCGCCGGCGTCGTGCCGGGCCTCGACCCAGGCCTCGAACCGCTCGTTACACCGGTCACAGTAGCAGTACTCCGGCCGCGGGAACCCGACGTCGTCGAGCCGCACGTCGGGGTTGACGTCGGCGCAGTCCTCGAGGACCTCGAACAGCCCGGCGCGATAGTCGTCGTGGGTCGGACAGACGTACGCCCAGTCGAAGTGGGTGCGCTCCCGGGTCGCCCTGGCGCCGTCCGGGGTCACGGGGACCAGCTCGGGGCTCCCCTCGGCGGCGGCGTTGTCACCGAAACAGGACACCATGCTGACGGCGTCGTCGATCGGGTCGGCGGACCGGCCGGTGACGTCCTTGACCTCGTAGAAGGCGCGGTCGAACTCCGGCCACCGCGCCTCCTCCGCGTTCCGCGTGACGACGCCGAACATACCCGGCGTGCGGCCGGGCCGGGGGTAAGTGGTTCGAAACGGTGCGGGGACTGTGCTGGGTCGGACCGGTCACCGCTTTTTCGCGTACAGCAGGACCGCAGCGGCGACCAGGACGACGGCGAGTGCTTTCTTCGACATGCATGTTCATTGCGACGCGTCGGCATGGCCCTCGGCGCCCCCGACGCGTCGTCGCGCCGAACGGGCCGTATCGTTGCCCCCGGGATCGTGCCTCAACGCCGTCAGGCCACGCTGATGTGGTCGGCGATGGACTCCCGGATGATGGTGTCGCAGTACCGACACCGAACGCCCTCGCCGAGCACCTCGAAGTGAGAGTCGATCGGTTCCGCCTCGGTCGTGATGCAGTTGGCGTTCGGGCAGGACAGCACCCCGGTGACCTCGCCCGGCCGGGAGACGCGGTGCTTCTCGGCGACCTCGAAGTCCCGGATGATGTTGATGGTCGCGGCCGGCGCGATGAGCGACAGCACGTCCACCTCGTTCTGGCTGAGTTCGCGGCCCTCGACCTTCACGATGTCCTTGCCGCCGAGCCGGTCGCTGGGGACGTTGATGCCGACGGAGACGGCCACGCCGCCGCTGCCGTCGATCCCGAGGATCGCCAGGACGTTGAGGGCCTGGCCGCCGGAGATGTGGTCGATCACGGTGCCGTCTTCGATCTTGGACACGCGGAGTTCGGGGTCTGTCATAGCATCAGATCCAGCAAAGCCATGCGGACCGGCACGCCGTTGTGGGCCTGTTCGAAGTATTTCGCGTGGGTCGTCTCGTCGACGTCCGGCGCGATCTCGTCGACGCGGGGCAGCGGGTGCATCACCGTCAGGTCGTCGTCGGCCCGATCCAGTAGCCCGGCGTCGATCCGGTACTCGCCGGCGACCTTCCGGTACTCGTTCTCGTCGGGGAACCGCTCCCGCTGGATCCGGGTCACGTAGAGGACGTCCAGCGTCTCCAGCACCTCCTCGACGTCGGTGTGCTCCCGGACCTGTGCGCCGGCCTCGTGGAGGTCGAACCGGACGCTCCGCGGCAACCGGAGGCTCTCCGGGCTGACGAAGTGCTGGGTCGCGTCGACGTTCGTCAGCGCGTGCGACAGCGAGTGCACCGTCCGGCCGTACTTCAGGTCGCCCATGATGCCGACGGTGAGGTCCTCGAAGCCGGCGTTCTCCCGGATCGTGTAGAGGTCCAGAAGCGTCTGGGTGGGGTGCTGGCCCGCGCCGTCGCCGCCGTTGAGCACCGGGACGTCGACGAACTCGCTCGCCAGCGTCGCCGAGCCCTCGGATGGGTGCCGGAGCACCAGGGCGTCGGCGTACCCGGCGACGACCCGGACGGTGTCCGCCAGGCTCTCGCCCTTCGTGACCGACGTGGACTCGACGCTGCCCATGTCGACGGTGTCGCCGCCCAGCCGCTTCATCGCGGCGTCGAAGGACATCTTCGTCCGCGTGCTCGGCTCGAAGAAGCACAGCCCGAGCAGCCGGTCGCCGTGTGCGTCGGCGACGGCGCCGGGGTCGGCGGCGATCTCGGCGGCCCGGTCGAGGACCGTCTCGAGGTCGCCCCGCGAGAGCTGTTTCGCGCTGAGCAAGTGGTCGTGACGCATCGGGCGAACCCCCGCGACGAACGGTCTTGAATCTCCCGACAGCAGCGAGGCCGACCGGCGGGAGCCGCGACCGCAGGGAGCGGCTCCGAATGCGTGAAGGGCGAGCGAAGCGAGTCGTGAACGAGGGAGGCCTCGG
>PXQY01000107.1 GCA_003021745.1 Halobacteriales archaeon QH_7_69_31 | reverse complement strand
GCGGCGACGACGAGCGGGTGCTCATGGTCGAGGCGCGCGGCGGGCGCCTCGCCGTCGTCGACACCGAGCTGTTCGTCACGAGCCGCGAGCAGTGGGTGGCGTGGATGGGCGACCGCGAGCCGCCGTACCGCCAGGAGACGTTCTACCGGGAGGCCCGCCGGGCGACGGGCTACCTGATGGACGGCGACGAACCCCTCGGGGGCGAGTGGAACTACGACGAGAAGAACCGGCAGTTCCCCGGGGCCGACTACGAGGCCCCGGATCCCCCGGAGTTCGAGCCCGACGACCTGACGCGACGGACCCGCGAGTGGGTCGACGAGACGTTCGCCGGTGACTACGACACGGAGCCGCCGGGCGTCGGGTGGGCCGACCCGGAACCGTTCCGCTGGCCCGTCACCCGCGAGGCGGCCCTGGAGGCCCTGGCGGACTTCTGCGAGCATCGTCTCGTCGAGTTCGGCCCCTACCAGGACGCCATGCTCTCCGGGGAGCCCGCGATGAACCACGCGCTGCTGTCGGGGGCGATGAATCTCGGGCTGGTGCACCCCCGCGAGGTCATCGAGCGGGCCGTCGACGCGGCGAAAGCCGACCCGGACGTGCCCCTGTCGTCGCTGGAAGGGTTCGTCCGGCAGGTGCTCGGCTGGCGTGAGTTCATGCGGCACGTCTACCGGGAGTCGATGCCCGAACTCACCGGCGCGAACCAGCTCGGCCACCACGAGCGCCTGCCGGAGTGTTACTGGACCGGCGACACCGACATGGCCTGCATGGCCGATGCCGTCGAGGGCGTCCGGAAGCGCGGCTACGCCCACCACATCGAGCGCCTGATGGTGCTGTCGAACTTCGCGCTGCTGTACGGCGTCGACCCGGCCGAACTCAACGAGTGGTTCCACGCGACCTACGTCGACGCCTACCACTGGGTGACGACGCCGAACGTCGTCGAGATGGGGTCGTTCGGCGCCGGCGTCTTCGCAACCAAGCCCTACGCCGCCTCGGCGAACTACATCGATGAGATGTCCGACCACTGTGAGGGCTGCCGGTTCGACCCCGACGCGACCACCGGCGCCGACGCCTGCCCGTTCAACACGCTATACTGGGAGTTCCTCGACCGCAACGCCGACGAGTTGCAGTCGAACCACCGGATGGGGCTGGTGTACGCACACCTCGACGAGAGGGGCGGGCGAACTGTGACCCCCGCCGGCACGGCTGTGCGGACCGGGCCGTGAGACGTCGCGAGGCGGCCGCCCGGGGTGGCGACACGATCGCCCGGCCCCGCCGGCGCGAACCCTTTTTGACACCGGGCGGCCAAGGCCCGGACATGAGTCTCGACGACGCCGCCGAGGAGCTCGCCTCCGACCTCGGCGCCGACAAAGCGGAGGTCAAAGAAAAGCTGGAGACCCTGCAGTCGTACTCCGTCCCGCTCGACGAGGCGAAAGGGAGCATCCGACGGGAGTTCGGCGACGCCGGCGGCGGCGGGGCCGCCACGCCGTCTGAGACCGACGTGGCCGAGATCGACACCGAGACGGGCAACGTCACCGTCACCGCCCGCGTCCTGACGGTCGGCACGCGGTCGATCCGCTACGACGGCGACGAGCAGGTGATATACGAGGGCGAACTCGCCGACGAGACTGGGGCGATCTCCTACACCGCCTGGACCGACTTCTCGCTGTCGCCCGGCGACACCATCACGGCGGGCAACGCCGGCGTCCGGGAGTGGGAGGGCGACCCGGAGCTGAACCTGAGCGAGTCGACGACGGTGACCGTCCAGGAGGAAACCCTCGAGGTGCCCGACGAGGTCGGCGGCGAGCGGGACCTCATCGACCTCCAGCCCGGCGACCGCGGCCGGACCGTCGAGGTGTCCGTCGTCGAGGTCGAACGGAAGACCATCGACGGCCGCGACGGCGAGACCGAAATCAAAAGCGGCGTCCTCGGCGACGAGACCGCACGGCTGCCCTTCACCGACTGGGACCCCCACGACGCCATCGCCGCCGACGCCTCCGTCCGGCTGGAGGACGTCCACGTCCGGGAGTTCCGCGGCGTGCCGTCGGTGAACGTCACCGAGTTCTCGACCGTCGAGCCCGTCGCGGACGTCGAGGTCAGCGAGTCGGCGACCCGGATGTCGGTCCGGGAGGCCGTCGACGCCGGCGGCGTTTTCGACGTCGAACTCGTCGGGAACGTCCTCGAGGTCCGGGACGGCTCCGGGCTCATCCAGCGCTGCCCCGAGTGCGGCCGCGTCGTCCAGAACGACCAGTGCCGGAACCACGGCGACGTCGACCCGGAGGACGACCTCCGGGTGAAGGCCATCCTGGACGACGGCACCGACACCGTCACCGCCATCCTCGACCGCGAGGCGACCGAGGCCGTCTACGGCGGGACGCTGGCCGAAGCGCTCGACCAGGCCCGGGACGCCATGGACCGGGACGTCGTCGCCGAGTCCATCGCCGCGGACGTCGTGGGCGGCGAGTACCGGGTCCGCGGGGCGCTGTCGGTCGACGAGTACGGCGCCAACCTCGACTGCGAGGCCTTCGAGGCCGCCGACGACGACCCCGAGGCCCGCGCCCGCGAGTTCCTCGCGGAGGTCGAGCCATGAGCGGATCGCCCCCCGGCCGACGGGAGGTCGCCTACCGCGTGTTCGCCGCCGAGTTCGACGACGCGACGGTCGCCTACAGCGAGAGCGACGAGGAGCGCGCGCCGAACTACGTGGTGACGCCGACCGGCGCCCGCGCCAACCGGCTGTTTGCCGTCGGGGTGCTCACCGCCGTCGAGGACGTCAATCCGGAGATGGTCCGGGGCCGCGTCGTCGACCCGACGGGCCCCTTCGTCACCTACGCCGGGCAGTACCAGCCGGACGCCCTGGCGTTCTTAGAGCGCGCCGACCCGCCGGCGTTCGTGGCACTGACCGGGAAGGCGCGGACGTTCGAGCCCGACGACGGCGACGCGGTCTACAGCTCCGTCCGGCCCGAGTCGATCAACGCGGTCGCGGCCGACACCCGGGACCGCTGGGTCGTCACCGCCGCCGAGCGGACGCTGACCCGTATCGGCGTCGTCGCCGCGGCACTCGAGGCGGAGCCGACCGGCGACCGCCTCCGGGCGGCCCTCGAGGAGGCGGGCGTCGACGAACGGCTCGCCGACGGCGTCGCGCTGGCCGTAGAGCACTACGGGACGACGCCGGCGTACCTCGACGCGCTCCGTGAGACGGCACTGGATGCCGTCCGCGTCGTCGCCGGCGAGCGCGACGAGGCCGGCCAGCTCGACGTCCAGCCGGCCGCGGCCGGCGGCCCGGACGGCCCCGCGGCCACCGACCTCGCCTCCGTGGATCTCTCGGGCCTCCCCACGACCCCGGTCGAGACGCCGTCGGCCGACGCGGACACTGGCGGCCCGGCCGCGTCGGCGGACGCCGCCTCGATGGACACCGCGGCGGAGGAGGGGGAGAGCGCGGCCTCGGAGGCCGACACGGCGGCCGACGCCGGGCCGAGCGCGGAGGACACCGGGGCGCCCGGTGACGCGGACCCGACCCCCGACGCCGACGCGGCGACGGACGGCGAGGCCGACGCCGAACGGGAGACGGCCGCGGGCCCGGACGTCGACGCCGAGGCGGCGAACGCTCCCGACGCCGACGCGGATCCGGCCGGCACGGAGACGCCGGCCGAAACCGGGCCCGGCGACTTCGAGGGTGGCGAGTTCGACCTCGACGAGGAGACCCGGCAGGACGTCGAAGAGGAGTACGGGACGGAGTTCTCGACGGCCGACGAGGTGGAGTCGGCCGACGACGCGGCGCCCGACTCGGCCGGGGCGGCGGCCGACGAACCCGCGGACGAGGAGGCGGCGTCGGATTCCGCAGCGACCCAGGAGGCTGCGACCGACGACGCGGGCGAGACGACCTCGCAGCATGCGGCCGACGAGACGACGGCGGCGGACGCGGCCGACGAGACGACGGCGGAGCCGGCCGACGAGGCTGCAGGCGAGGGGGACCTCGAGGACGCGGTCATGGCGGCGATGGAGACGGTCGGCGACGGGGAGGGCACGGACCGGGCGGCGCTCGTCGACGCCGTCGTCGAAGCGGAGGGCGCAGACCGCGACGACGTCGAGGCCGCCATCGAGGACGCGCTGATGAGCGGGCGGTGCTACGAGCCCGACGAGGGGACGCTGAAGGCCATCTGATGGTCGAACCGGTGGCCGGCGAGCCGGCCGCGGTCGCCGACTGCGGCGCCGAGCGGGCGCTCGTCGTCGCCGACTACCACGCCGGCATCGAGGTCGGGCTCCGGTGGGACGGCGTCGAGGTCCGGAGCCGGGCCGACGAGCGCCGCGGACACCTCCTCGAGGTGTGCCGGGCGACCGACCCGGACCGCGTCGTGTTCCTGGGCGACCTCGGCGACGGCATCGGCGAACCCGACGGGGCCGAACGCGAGGAACTGGAGGCGCTGTTCGCCGCGGTCACCGACCGCGCGCAGGTCACGGTGGTCAAGGGGAACCACGACGGCGACATCGAGGCGGTGACCGACGGGTTCGGGGCCGTCTCGGTCGCCGACGGGCCGGGCGTCCGCGTCGGCGACGTCGGGTTCTGTCACGGCCACACCTGGCCGGCCGACGACGTGATGGCGGCCCCGACGGTGTGTACGGCCCACGAGCACCCCTTGGTGGCGCTGGAGGACGAGGTCGGCGGGCGGCGGATCGAGCGGGCGTGGCTCCGGGGCCGGGTCGACCCGGCGGGCTTTTCGGCGTACGACCGCCACGGCGACCGGCTGGTCGTCTGTCCGGCGTTCAACGACCTCTCGGGCGGGACGCTCGTCAACGCCGAGGACGACTTCCTCTCGCCGTTCCTCCCGGCCGGGATGGCCGAGGGGGACGCCTACCTGCTCGACGGAACCCGGTTGGGTCCCTACCGGTCGGTCTGACCGGACGCACCGTCAGGGCTAAATAGCAGTTGACCCACCTACCCGCCACGGAATGTCCATCCGGAGGCAGGAGTCCGCCGCCGACCCGGTCGTCGAGATCGAGCTCCTGCTTTCCGACGAATCGGTCCCCGTCATCGCCGCCGCGGCCGCGGAGGAGTGCCGGTTCGACCTCGAGGAGTTCATCCCCAGAGCCGACGACGAGCACGGCGAGTACTACAGCGTCGAAGGGGGCGACCCGGAGGTCGTCACCGAGATGGTCGACGAGCACCCCGGCCGGGAGGCCCAGGCGTTGACCCGGCGGGACGACACCGGGCTCGTCGAGGTCATCGTGACCGACGACAGCCCGGCGATGGTGCTCGCCCAGCACGGGGCGCTCCCCCGCCGCGTCGCCGTCGAGGACGGCGAGATGACGTTGGCCGCGGAGGTGCCCGCCTCGCACGATGCCTCCGAGGCCATCTCGGCCGTCTCGGAGGCCTACGAGGACGCCCGGCTGCTCGCCCAGCGCCAGCAGTCCTACTTCACCCCGCTTTTCAGCCACCGCGAGTTCGAGGAGGCCGTCGAGACGGCGCTGACCGACCGCCAGCGGGAGGCCCTGGAGGTCGCCCACGAGGGCGGCTACTACGCGTGGCCGCGGGAGGTCACCTGCCAGGAGCTGGCCGAGGAACTCGGCGTCGCCACGCCCACCTACACCGAGCACCTCCGGACCGCCGAGCAGAAGCTCATCCAGCTGTTGTTCGAGGACGGCGCGGTCAGCGAGGCCGACGGGTAGGCCGCGGTGGTCATACTGCCGGACGTAATTTCGTAAACATCTGAATCGGTAGTAGTACACGCATTCGGGCGAACGGGACGGGAGACCGGACTGCGACTGGAGTAGTTACGTCCGGCAATTAGTCCTCGATGGTCATCTCGTTCGTCGTGACGTGGAGATACTGGATGGTCGTGGTCCCGTCCTTGCCGTCGCCGACGGTCCGGCCCGACAGCGCCTCGTCGTAGTGGACCTGGGCGCCGTTGTCGCCCTGCACCTGCTCGGCGATGATCGCCCCGTGTATGTGGGGCACGGAGTTGCCCTCGTCGATATCGACCTTGGCATTCGGCGCGTTGATGACACCGGTGAAGTTGGCCTTGACGTTTGCACCCTGGTTGCCGTAGTAGTTGACCTCGACCCGCGTCGCGTCGGCGTCGTGTTCTCCGGCCGGCGCCGTCGTGATGTTGCCGCTGCTGAGCGAGAGGTCGTCCGACACGTACAGTTCGACCCGGCCGCCCTCCGCGAAGATGAGCTTCCCCTGGTCGACGTCCAGCTTCGAGACGTCGTACGTGCCTGGCTGGAGTGTGCACGTTTCGTCCGACTGCACCTGAATCGTGCCGCCGTTCGTACAATCGGCGTCGTTGATGGGGTCGAGTTCGTCCTCGGGCGGAACCTCGATTTTGGGGGGGTCGGGGGTCGGCTCGTCCGGCGACTCCGGCGGATTCGGGTCGTCCGGCGGTAGATTCAGCAGGCACAGCGGGAATTGAAAGAACGACGGTCCCGTCGACGTTGACGCTGCCCGTGACGGTGTTCGACCCGGAGCAGGTGAGGTCGCCGCCGACGTGGATTTCGTCATTGATGGTGGCCGAGCCGAGTTCCGCGTTGCCCGCGACGTAGACCGTCTCGGACCCCTCCGTTCCGGACAGGTCGGCGTCGCCGCCGACGTGGACCTCGTCGTTGTAGTCGCTGTCGGTGTCCTCGAAGTCGCCGTCGGTGTAGGCCGCCCCGCTGACGGTCGTGTCGTCGGTGTTGATCCCGCCACTGGCGTGCAGGTCGCCGGGCACGGCGACGCCGACCCCGTTGCCTTGCTTTCCGTAGGTGCCGTTCGTGAACACGTCGCCGTTCAGGGTGGGGTCCTTCCCGAGGTTCTTCAGCTCCTCGGCGTGGACGTCGCCGTCGACCGTCACGCCGTCGGCCTTGAACCTGAGTTCGCTGCCGGTGCGGACCCCGCCGACGGAGACGCCGGAGCTACTCAGCTCGACCTGCTCCTCGGAGTGGACGGTCCCGCCGACCTCCTCGCCCTTGAACATGACCTTCTGCTCGGCGAAGATGTCTCCCTCGACGACCCCCGAGCCGGCAACCTCCACCTTCCGCTGGCTGTGGACGCTGCCGTTGACCCGGCCGGTGCTCGCTATCTTCACCTTCTTGGCCCGCCGGATCGTGTACACGTTCCCACCGACGGTCCCCTCAATCGGATTGACGCCGCCGTCGGTGATGACGGCGCCGTCGTCGTTCGCGTTCGACGAGGAGTACGAGGAGTGCGTCGTGGAGTCGTAGCTGTCCACGCTCAGGTTCTGGACCTTGATGGCGCCGCTGCCGTCGCCGCCCGCCTGGATGGCGTTGTCGATGGTCACCGGCGAGGGTACCACCAGCTCGACGCTCACCGTCTCGGCGTCGTGGTCGAGTTCCACCACGCGGCCGTCGGTCCGCTCGGCGATGAACCGCCCCCAGGCCTGGTAGAACTCGCTGCCGACCGTCACGTAGACGCTGCCGCTGTCCTCCGGCAGCGGGTTCGAGATGTCGACGCGGTCGGTTGCCCCCGCCGTCGCCACCAGTCCGACCTGCGGGCCCGAAGCCCGCACGTCGCCGTCGAGCTGGACGACAGGTAGCGTCAGCGTCTCCCCGCGGTAGTGGAACTCGGGTGGGGAGACCATCCGGCTGTTCCCGTCGGTGTCGCTCGTCCAGACGCCGCCGCCCTCGTAGGCGACGCGACCGTCGCCGGTATCGTACACCGCTGCGCCCATCGCGGTCCGGTCGTCCTCGCAGGTCTCGGACGAGTCGTCGGACTCCGGTAGGACCAGCTGCCGGTCGTCGGCGGTGCCGTTCTGGATGCAGATCCAACTCGCGTCGGGCTGTGTCGTGAGGGTGCCCTCCGTGGCGGAGAAGTCGACGCGCCGGCGCTCGCTGCCGCCCAGGGCGACGGCGGCCGTCTCCGAGGCGAACTGCGTCATCTCCTGGGCGGCCCGCTCGGTGGCGGCCGAGTTCGACACCTCGTCGATGACGCCGCCGCCGAACACCACAACCGTCAGCGCGCCGGTGACGACGAGACCGGTGAGCAGCGCCACGGCGACGGGGTTGGTCTGGGCCCTCGATTCGTCCATCTGTCCGGAGTAAGCGGTGTGACGGGGAAAGGCGTTCGACCTGTTTCGAGAACTGAAAACCCCTATCCGCGATCCGGTAATCGGGGTCCCGACGAGGGTCGAGTGGCCCGGCCGCACCCCGAGACGGACCGGAAGACGGGACCCGATGACCCCCGGCCGGCGGCCGCTCACCCGCGGACCTGCTCGATGGCCGCCGCGAGGTGCTCGCGCCGGATCTCGATCTCGTCGGCGCGCTCCGTGGCCGCCGCCGGGCCGACGTCGCCGGCCAGCTCCCGGATCGCCCGCAGCGAGGCGGTCCGGAGCAGCGCCTCGAGCTGGGCGCCCGACAGCCCCTCGGTCTCGGCGGCCAGGTCCTCGACGGTCACGTCGTCGGCCAGCGGCTTGCCGCGGGCGTGGACGGCGAGGATCTCCCGACGGGCCGCCCGATCCGGCTCGGGGACCTCGACGTGGGTCTCCAGCCGGCCCGGCCGCAACAACGCGGGGTCCAACGACTCCCGCCGGTTCGTCGCCGCCAGCACGATCAGGTTCGGGTTCCCGGTGAGGCCGTCGAGTTCCGTCAGGAGCTGGGAGACGACGCGCTCGGTCGCCTCGCTGCCCTCGCCGCGGGTGCCGGCGACGGCGTCGATCTCGTCGAAGAATACGATCGCGGGCGCGGCCCGGCGGGCGCGGTCGAACACCTCCCGGACGGCCTTCTCGGACTCGCCGACGTACTTGTCCAGTAGTTCGGGGCCGGCGACGCTGACGACGTTGACGTCGCTCTCGCCGGCAAGCGCCCGCGCGAGCAGCGTCTTGCCGGTGCCGGGCGGCCCGTACAGGAGCACGCCGGCCGGGGGTTCGGTGTCGGTCGCCTCGAACAGCGGGGCGTGCTGCAGCGGCCACCGGACGGCCTCCGTGAGCACCTGTTTGGCCTCCGTGAGGCCGCCGACGTCGTCGAACGTGACCGACGGCGTCTCGGCGACGTACTCCCGCATCGCCGAGGGGTCGACGGCGGCCAGGGCGGCCTCGAGGTCCGCCCGGCGGACGACCAGCTCCTCGCGGTCCTCGCGGTCGCGGAGCGCCCGAAGCGCCGCCTCGGTCACGAGCGAGTGGACGTCCGCGCCGACGAAGCCGTAGGTCCGGGCGGCCAGGTCGTCCAAGTCCACGTCGTCGGCGAGCGGCATTCCGCGGGCGTGGACGTCGAGGATCTCCCGGCGGCCGGCCGCGTCGGGGACGCCGATCTCTATCTCCCGGTCGAACCGTCCGCCGCGGCGCAGCGCCGGGTCGATGACGTCGACGCGGTTGGTGGCGCCGACCACGACGACGTCCTCGCCGGCGTCGAGGCCGTCCATCAGGGTCAACAGTTGGGCGACGACGCGGTTCTCCATGCCGGCCTCGGCGTCGCGGGCGCCGGCGATGGAGTCGATCTCGTCGATGAACACCACCGCCGGCGCGGCGTCGACGGCCCGCTCGAAGGTCGCCCGAAGCGTCTCCTCGCTTTCGCCCTTGTACTTCGAGACGATCTCCGGGCCGTCGATGACCTCGAAGTGGGCGTCGACCTCGTTGGCGACCGCCTTCGCGATGAGGGTCTTCCCGGTGCCGGGCGGGCCGTACATGAGCACGCCGGCGGGCGGGTCGATGCCGAGCCGCCGGAACAGCCCCGGCTCCGACAGCGGGAGCTCTATCATCTCTCTGACCTGCTCGAGTTCCTCGTCCAGCCCGCCGATATCCTCGTAAGTCACGCCGGTCGAGTGGCCGTCGGCGGGCCCCGCCGCCTCGACGTCCTGCCCGTCCGAGCCGGCGGCCGCGACGTCGTCGGACTGCCGCAGGCGGACGGTCGTCCGGTCGGTGACCCGGACGGTGCCGTCCGGGGTGGTGTCGGCGACGGTGGCCCGGACCCCGCCGGGGTCGAGGCGGACCGCCTCGCCCGCCCGCACCGGGCGGTCCCGGAGCGCCGACGCGACGGCGTCGGCGATGTCCTCGTCCGGCACGGACGGCAGTGCCAGGCGGACCTCCGTCGCCGCCTCGACGCTGATCGGTTCGACGGCGACGACGTCGCCGACGGTCACCCCGGCGTTGGCGCGGGTGTCGGCGTCGATGCGAACGACGTCCTCGCCGTCGCTGGCGGGCCAGACCTTCGCCACGGTCGGCCGCTCGCCCTCGATGACGACGGCGTCGCCGCTGAGGACGCCCAGCGCCCGCCGCGCCGACTCGGGGAGCCTGGCGACGCCCCGGCCGGCGTCTCGCTTCTCCGCCCCCGCGACCGAAAGCGTAACCCGCCGCTCCATGGGGCCACTCCGGCCGCCGGCGGCTTTACCGTTCCGCCGGCCCCGGAGAAACGACTATACGTCGCCGTGGTAGAGGGACACGTATGGTCGCGACAACGGAGCGCGACGGGTCGACGTGGTACGAGTGCGAGGAGTGCGGCATGCTGTTCGACGACCAGGGCGACGGGAGGTCGTGCTCGGTGCGGGTGAACTCCGAGAGCGGGCGGCTCGCGTGACAGCCGGGACAGTGGAACGTCCGGGCGGGCGCCGGCAACTCCGTCGGCGGGACCTGCCACTTTTTTCCACACTCGGGACAGAGAAGGCGGACGTAGGTTTCCATACACCCCTCGAGTACGGCCGGTGATGAAAACCTTTGGCGCGAGTTCGGACTCGATTCCGGCCGCCGGACGACGATGCCGACTGACGGGCCGGCGGAGCGGGCGATACGGTCCTCCGCCGGGCACCGCCAGCCCCGCACGGGACGGCCCGGCGGCGAATACGGATCCGTCGTCAGGCCGTGACGACCTCGCCGGCCTCGAGCAGCTCCTTGTACCGGTTCCGGATGGTGACCTCGGAGATGTCGGCGACCTCGCTGACCTCGTTCTGGGTGACCTTCTCGTTGCAGAGCAGCGCCGAGGCGTACACCGCCGCGGCCGCGAGCCCGACCGGCGACTTGCCCGAGAGGAGGCCGTCCGTCCGGGCGGACTCGATCAGTTCGCGGGCGCGGCGCTCGACCTCGTCGGACAGCTCCAGGTCGCTGGCGAACCGCGGGACGTAGCTCTCGGGGTCGGCGGGCTTGACCTCGAGGTTCAGCTCCCGGATGACGTACCGGTAGGTCCGGGTCAGCTCCATCTTCTCGACGCGGGAGACCCGCTCGACCTCGTCGAGGCTCCGGGGCACGCCGGCCTGCCGGGCGGCGGCGTACAGCGACGCGGTGGCGACGCCCTCGATGGACCGCCCGGGCAGGAGGTCCTCGTCGAGCGCCCGCCGGTATATGACCGATGCGAGTTCCCGTAGGCGTCCTTGTCCTGCCACCCGATGTTCGTCGACAGCCCCTTGTCGTGCATCATGTTGGTCGTCGGGGCGCCGACCCTCGATTTCTCGTCCTTCTCGGCGGAGTCGAAGGCCCGCCACTCCGGGCCCCGGTCGATCTCGTCCTCCTCGACCACCAGCCCGCACTCGGTACAGACCGTCTCGCCGCGCTCGGTGTCGGCCTCGAGGCGGGCGCCGCACTCCGGACAGACGGTCCCGTCGACGGCCTCCTCGTCGGTGTGTTCGGCGGATTCGGTTCGGCTCTCCTCGGTGAACGTTCGGATCGTTGTATCGCTCATGATTGGGTGACTCCCGTCTCCGGAGGTGGAAAACCCAAGAAGTCCGGAGTTCGCTTGCTAACAGCACGTTAGTCCGTAAAGCATATAAACCTTTCGCCGGCAGTCGCAGGCGTTCCCGGGAATACGGTGGTCTCAGGCCGTTTCGTGTGTGAATGCATCACGTGTGTGAGAGGTTCACGGACAGCCGTGCTGTATAAATCTTGCGAAGGGGTCCCGGGCCCCGGCATCGCTGCCTCCCCATCCTCCCGAACGGCCCGGGCGGCGGTCGCCACGCGCCCGGCGGATCGGTCGCGGGGCCATCGGGGCGAGGGTCAGTCCCAGGTGACCCACGTCAGGAACGACAGCCCGCCGAACTCCAGGAGCCGGAGTCCCGCGAGCGTCTGCTGGGCGACGGGTGGGACCTGCTGCTCGTTGGTGATCCAGGCCGACAGCGCCGGGTCCATGATGAACAGGTAGGCCGCCGCGGCGTTCTCGAAAAGCAGGAACGTCCCGAACAGGACGAGCCCCAGGGTGTGCTTCGAGCGGAGCTGCCACCAGTTGGTGCCCCAGACGTACAGGAGCCCGGCCAGAAGCAGGATGTTCAAGAGCGCGAAGACCTGCACGATTCTCACGAACACTGTATGTCACCTACCCGTTTCGTACCCATATACGCTTTCCCAATTTCCGCCATACTCATCGCACCTCCGTGATGATCTCCTCGACGACGTCCCAGTGGACCTGCGTCGCCTCGCTCGGGAGGTAGATCTTCCCGTAGTCGTCGCCGCCGTCGGTGACGACGTTGTTCTCTACGAGGACGTCGAGGTGGTGGCGCACTGTCTTGTAGTCCAGATCGAGGTCCTCGGCCAACTGGTTGGCGTTCCGCGGGCGGTCGTCGAGCGCCCGGAGGATCCGGGCCCGGTTTGCGCCCCCGCGGGTTCCCGACAGCACGTACCACAGCGCCGCCTCCATCACCCCACCCGACAACCCCGATCGACGTAAAAGAGGGGGATACGGGTCCGACCTACGTCGCGAACAGGTCCCGGTCGGTCTCGACGGCGAAGGCGCCGACACGGGCGCCGGCGTCCAGCCACCCGTGGCCGTAGGCGAACGCCGCCAGCGCGTTGACGGGGTCGTCGGCCTCGCGGAAGTGGCGGCCGTCCTCGAGGTAGGCCCGGGCCATCTCCTCGCAGTCCCGGGCGGCCCGGTACAGCGGCGTGCCCTCGGGCGGCGCGATCTTCGCGGCGGCCAACGCCTCGGCCAGAAGCGTCTCGTAGCGGTCGGTCTTCTCCTCGAGGTCGGCCGGCATGGCGAGACTCAGAACTCCCGGACGACGCCGTAGCCCATCCCCATGATGACGCCGTAGACGACGAACGCCAACAGGAAGTACGGCTGCAGGACCGGGACGGGCATCCCGAGGTCGGGGCCGGTGACGGTGTTGACCGCGATGGGGATGGCGATGGCGCCGATGGCGACCGCGACGACGACGCCGTAGACGAACCCGGCCATGGTGGCGGTGGTGGTGACCGGGGCGCTCTCGAGGTAGGGGCCGAGCGCCTCCTCAACGTCCGCTTCCCGCTCGGCGAACTCGTCGACCGTGCGGGTGTACTCTTCGAGTCGCGGGCCGACGGCGACCGCGAACAGGGTGCCCAACAGCAACGAGAGGCCGAGCCAGACGGCGAAGCCGGTGCCGACGCTCCCGGCGCGGCCCACGAGCGAGCCCATAAACAGGATCGCGACGTAGCTGACCATGTGGTAGGCGACGAGCGCGCTGACCGCCCCGCCGAACAGCGAGCCGAAGACGACGGCCCGCTGCGCTTTGGTCCCGACCGCCGGCGAGGTCGGCATCTCCTCGCGGGCGAGCCGGCCCTTCCGCAACGCGGCGTAGACGCCGCCGAACACGACGCCGAACAGCAGGTAGGCGAAGACGGTGGGCTGGGTGTTCGGCGCGTCGATCGCGAACCCCCGGGAGCGGACCAGCAACGGGACGAGGAAGGCGCCGACGAGCCCGGTGAGGACGGCGCCGTACACCGTGCCGACGAGGAGCCCGCGACCGAGGCCGATCCGGTACTCGACGGCACGGGCCGCAAGCGGGACGAACGCGAGACCACAAACGACCGCGAGACCGAACCAGACCCCGACGCCGAGCGTCACCGAAGGCCGGACGCCGAGGTAGCTGAGCCCGAGGAAGTACACCGGCCGTGACAGCACGAGGTAGATGAATAGCGCGCCGACGGCCCCGCCGGCCAGGCTCCCGCCGAGGACGGGGACGCCGCGGCCACGGACGAACGCCGGGGTTGCGCTGGCGGGGGCTTCGATCCCGGCGTAACTAACGCCGAGGACGGCGCCGAACAGGAGGTACGACAGCAACATGCCGGCGCGGAGCCGCGGCGGGTCGAACGCCGTCGCCGCGCCGAGGAACTGCGGGATGACGATGGCGCCGCCGAGCACGAGCAACACCAGCCCGTAGGTGGCACCGAGCTTCAGTCCGCTCTGGCCCGGGAGGTCCTGGCGTTCGACGCGCCGCGCCGGGTAGACCGCGAAGCCGGCGCCGAAAACCACGGACGCGAGGAGGAACACCAGGAACCCGGCGGGGACCGACGCGCCGCCACCGGCGATGAGCGCGAAGTACACGAGGTGGTGGGGCGCGGCGGCGACAAGGACGGCGCCGGCGACGACGCCGGCGACGAGCGAGGCGAGGACGGTGGAGATGGTGCGGCCGACGAGGAACAGCGGCCGGAGCGGGCGGCCGTTCACCATCTTCCAGAACAGCGACCCCAGGACGATCCCGTAGACGGCGAAGCCGGCCAGCGGACTGACGCCGACGTGCGACAGCGGGAACTCCCACCGGGTCACCTCGGTCACGACGGCGGGGATCGCCAGGAGCCCGGCGAAGACCGCCAGCACGACACCGTAGACGAGGCCGTACCCGGTCGTGCTGTTGCCGCGTTTCGCCTGGCCGGCGGCGACGCCGGCGAAACCGACGCCGAAGACGACCGCGAGGACTACCCAGGCGCCGAACCCGAGGAGGGGCGACCCGTTGCCGACGGCGGCGCCGAGATAGCGGAGGAATAGCCTCCCGGCGACGTAGACCAGGCCGCCCGAGAGGACGGCCGCGACGAGCGACGCCAGGACCGTCGCCCGGCCGACGGAGCCGGTGCCGGCGGAGGTGGTGTCCCCGACGTCGGCGTCGTCGCGGTCCGCCCGGGTGGGGCCGCCGAACTCGGTGCTCACGCGCGGTTCACCCCTGCTGATCGCCGGACTGGCGTCGGTGCGAGACCGGCCCGCCAGCTGGCGGGCGCGCCAACGTCGCGCGGCCGGGGCGTGGGCGCGCCGACGCCGCGCGGCCGGGGCGGGTCGACGGTGAATCCGGTGTCGGGGGGCCCGCCGGGGCGCGTCGTCGCCGGTCGAGTGATGGGGGTTCCGGGCGTCACGGTTGTGTACTCCCCTGTTTCTGCCGACCTAATAAAGCGTTGCGGGAGTGGTAGCCGGGGGTTTATACGGACCGCGGGCGAACAGTTTAAGCCGCGCTCGGTCGTTGGTGGCCCCTACCGATGGCGATACCGTTTCCCTCGGACGAGTGGATCCAGGAGTGGCGCGAGCGACTGAACGACAACGACGAGTATGCCGAGAAGGGCGAGGGCTGGGGCGACGGCTTCAACGGCGACTTCGTGTTCCACGTGCGGGCCGACGACCGCCTGCCGGAGGACCGCTACTTCTTCATCGGTCTCGAGGACGGCGAGTGCACCGAGGCGCGCCCGATCGACGGCCCGGAGGAGGTCGACGCCGGGTTCACCTACCGCGGCGACTACTCGGACTGGCTGGCGCTGAACACTGGCGAGGTCGGCCCGATCGACGGGATGATGTCCGGGGTGTTCGACATCGAGGGCGACATGCAGAAGGTCCTGCAGTACAGCGAGGCGGCCGTCGTCATGACCGAGACCGGCCGGGAGATCGACACCGACTACCGCTACTGACCGTGATCGCCGTGACCGTGTTCCGGCACGACCGACCCGATCGGGCGGTCGATCCGACGATCGTCCGGCGATGACTCACGGCAGTCACGATGGGACGGCCGGACGCAGGTGCCTGAACCTCCCAATCGGTGCCGATCCACCTAGCCGGGCGGACGGGACGGCAGACCTGACTGCGAGCCCTGTAGCGACGTCCGCCAATGCGGCGGCCGCTTTAACCAGCCGGTTTTGTGAGGCAGTACAGGTATCCCGGGACCCCGTGTACGCGTTGCTGCACCATGGCAGACCGACAGGCAGTCCGCGACCAGTTCGTAGAGGCCTTCGAGGGCGCCGACTACCCGGTGAACAGCCCGATGGACCTCGTGCCGGCCCTCCCCGAGGGCCCCGCGACGACGTTCGAGATCGGCGACGAGGAGATCACCGCGATGGAGCTCAACCAGGAGGCGTCCGGACAGGGCGACTATCCCTACGACAGCGTCGACGAACTCGTCGACGACCTGATGGACGGCCTCGAGGACGAGGGCTACGTTTGATTCGCCGCCCGACCGGACAATCGTTAACCGTCCCGCCGTGGTAGGCCCGGGGAGGAGCGATGTCGGACGAACGCTCGACCGTCTTGATCGTCGACGACGAACGGGACCTGGCGGATCTGTACGCCGAGTGGGTCGAAATGGCGGGCTACCGGACCCGGACCGCCTACGACGGCGGGACGGCGCTTTCGGCGCTCGACGAGGAGGTCGACGTGGTCCTGCTCGACCGGCGCCTGCCGGAGATCCGCGGCGGCCGGATCTTAGAGCGCATCCGCGAGGAGAGCGTCGACTGTGCGGTCGCGATGGTCACCGCCGTCGAACCGGCGGTCGACATCGTCGAGATGGGCTACGACGAGTACGTCGTCAAGCCGCTCGAGCAGCCCGAACTCGCGGAACTGGTCGTCGAGCTGGCCGAGGACGTCCCCGACCAGATCGAGGACCCGACGCTGGACGCACTGGGCGACCCGAAGGCCCGCCGGTGTCTGTTCGAACTCCAGGGCGACGCGTTGAGCGCGAAGGAGCTGGCGGCGGTCACCGGGTTCTCGCGGACGACGGTGTACCGGCGACTGAACTCGCTCCGGCAGGCCGGGCTCATCGAGAGTCAGACGACGATCGATCCGGACGGCGACCACTACGAGTCGTTCCGGGCCGACTCGGAGCTGATCGTGATCGACCTCGCCGATGGGTTCCACATCCGGGTCGACCCGGAGACGGCGGTCGATGAGTAGCCCGGCGCGAAGCCCGTGAGCAGAGAGCGGGTTGCCGGCCGAAGGCCAACAATCGGATGACGTGGCCACTAGGCCACCATGCGGTGCCCGCGGGGCGCCGGCGGGAGCATCCGCGCGAGCGAAGCGAGCGCGGTTCACCGGTCGCGAACGGAGTAAGCGCCCGGGGCGGTAGTTTTTCCCCAAGTTTTTGCGAGCGAGCGGTTCGCGCGAAGCGCGAACCCGAGCGAGTAAAAAGTGGGTGTTTAGACACCGCGCCCCTGCAGCTTCTCCTCGTCGGGCATAGTCTCGTTGGGCTGGCCCTGCATGCCGCGGCCGATACCCGCCGCGATGTCGCGGAGCCGCTCGGGGTCGTCGTAGTTGTTGACGGCCTCGACGATGGCCGTGCCCATCGCCTCGGGGTCCTCCGCGCCGAAGATGCCGGAGCCGACGAAGATGCCGTCACAGCCGAGCTGCATCATCAGCGCGGCGTCGGCCGGCGTCGCGATGCCACCGGCGGCGAAGTTGACGACGGGAAGCCGTCCCATCTCGGCGGTCTCCTGGACCAGCTCCGCCGGGGCGTCGTTGTCGCGGGCCCACTCCTCGCGCTCCTCGTGGGCCATGCCCTCGAGCTGTCGGATGGCGCGCTTGATCGCCCGCTGGTGGCTGACGGCCTGGTTGACGTCGCCGGTCCCCGCCTCGCCCTTCGTCCGGATCATCGCGGCGCCCTCGTCGATCCGGCGCAACGCCTCGCCCAGGTCGCGGGCGCCGCAGACGAAGGGCGCCGTGAAGGCGCGCTTGTCGACGTGGTACCGCTCGTCGGCGGTCGTCAGCACCTCCGACTCGTCGATCATGTCGGCGCCGGTCGCCTCGAGGATCTCGGCCTCGGCCGTGTGCCCGATGCGGCACTTGCCCATCACCGGGATCGAGACCTCGTCGATGATCGCATCGAGGGCGCCGGGGTCAGCCATCCGCGCGACGCCGCCGCGCTTCCGGATGTCCGCGGGGACGGCCTCCAGGGACATGACGGCGACCGCGCCGGCGTCCTCCGCGATGCGGGCCTGCTCGCGGGTGACGACGTCCATGATGACGCCGCCCTTCTGCATCTTGGCGAAGCCGCGCTTGAGGAGGTCCGTCCCGCGACGGAGGTCCTCCAGGTCCGTATCGTGCATACCGGAATCGACGGGTCGGACACACTTAACCCGTGTCGTTCGCCAACCCCCGGGTCGCGCGGCCGAGCGAGGGGCGGTTCCGCGGACCACCGGGGCGGCGTCCCGCGGACGCCCGGCGTGGAAGTTTTGGTGTCCGCGCCGGTGGGGGCGGTATGCGCACCGACGGGCGCGGCGAGGCCCTAACTGACCGCACCCGGGGCCTACTGGACTCGGACGTGCCGCGCCAGGACCTTCCGCGGTACGTCGCGCCGCTGCCGGCGTGGCTGGAGAACGTCGGGCTGAACCTGGCGTGGCTGGTCGTCGCCGTCAACCTGGCCGGTACCGCCTTCGGCTTTTACTTCTACCTGTTCCAGTTCGAACGGACCCCCGTCCCAATGTGGCTCTTCGTGCCGGACAGTCCCGTCGCCACGCTGCTCGTCGCGCTCGCGCTCGCAGCCTGGAAGCTCGGCTACCCCCAGGAGTGGCTGACCGTCCTGGCGTTCTTCGGGAACGTCATTCTCGGCGGCTGGACGGTCTACGTCCACATGGCGTTCTACGAGAGTTTCTCGTATCTCGACCCTGCCATGCGGCAGTTCCTCATCTGGAGCCACGCCGCGATGGTGCTGCAGGCGTTCCTGTTGCACCGCATCGCCGACTTCCGGCCCCGGGCGGTCGGCGTCGCGATGCTGTGGTACACCGTCAACGCCACCGTCGACTACTTCGTCCCGGTGGTGGGTGACCCACACCACACGTACATCCCCCTCGACCGGAACGCACCGGTGTTCCTCGGCGCGGACGCCCTCGGCGTGGCCGGCACCGGCGCGTTCGTCCTGCTCGTCGTCTCCGTCTACCTCGCGTTGGCGACCCACGTCGAGAAGCAGCGTGCCCGAACCGAGACGGATGTATAACGATATAGATATATCTCGAACGACCACCATGGTACTCCTTACACGGTATCAACAACTCTAAACGACCGTATTCACTCATCGTTCCGTGGTACCGAGTCTCAATTTCCATACGAAATCTTAGGCTTTTTCCGCGTAGAGTCCCGAGAGGTATCCACCCATGCACACGTATCCTCTCTCCCGAACCGGATCGCCGCCCGACGACCCCTCACCGGGGGGGCTCCTCCTGTTCGCCGCGCTCCTCGGCGGTGTCCTTCTCGGGGTGAGCTACCCGCTGTATTCGCTTGCCGCCCTCGGCGCCCTCGGCGCCACCACGGCGTTCGGCCGAACGCTGGCTGCCCGGCTCGCCCGCCCGCCGGGCCGCGTGCGGACGGTCCGGCTCCCCGGCGTCGCCAAGATCAGGTTCACTGTCTCGCCCCGCTAACGCAGTCACCTGACCGTCGAGGGGCGACATCCCACCCGCCCACCGAGCGAGTCTCCCGGGTCCGCTACACCCCGTCTACAGCTCCGACTGGTCGGCGTGAGAGCGCACCCACAACTCGCCGATGCGGGAGAGCCGCGTCCGGTAGGACTTCCCGTGTTCGTCCTGCTCGACGTATCCCTTCCCGCCCGGGCCGAGGCGGTCGACGTTGTAGATGACCTTCGAGCGGAACGAGTCGGTGTACTCCTCGCCGAGTTCGCGGGCCAGCGTCCCGGCGAGTTCGGAGACGGACTCGAACTCCCCGTGCTCGCCGAGCGTGAAGAGGATCAGTTCCTCGAACGGCTTGACGTTCGAGAATGAGGCGACCGGGAGTTCGATGATGTGGCTGTCGCCGAACTGCTTGGCGCCGATGGTGGTGCCGCGCTCGTCGAACTCCGCCAGGAGCTCGCGGGCCACCTCGAGGTGGTCGGCGATGCGGTCGTCGTCGACGTCGCCGTTCAAAAGCTCCGCGAGCAGCTCGGTCCCTGCGCGGAGCTCCTCGGCCAGCTCCGTCTCCAGGTACTTCTCCGGGACGGTGTAGTAGGTGTGGATTCGGTCGCGGTCGCCCTCCCGCTCGACCATGATGGAGTGGGCCGCCGTCGCGAACGCAAAGGAGACCGTCCGCGGCATCGCCGAGACGTTGACCCAGACGGCGCCGCCGCGGTCCAGCTCCCGGTTGATGAGGTCGTAGGCCTGCTCGAAGGCCGCATCGTAGTCGTAAACGTCCTCGACGACGACCCGCTCGGTCCCGGCGCCGAGCAGGTTCCGGTAGTCCTGGTCGAGCGTCTCGGCGAGCCGCCGGGAGTACTCGACGTTGGCCTCGCTGCCGACGGCACCCTCCAGCAGCACGACCCGGTCGACGTCCAGCTGGTCGCGCACCAGGGGCGCGATCAGCCGGTCGTAGTCGAAGCCGACCGGGACGATGTGGGTCTGCATACGCTATACTACGACGGGGCATTTATATATCCCCACACGTAGATGACCGTCCAATTGCCCATCATCCATGTTTGCGCCTGCCGCATCTCGCTGTGGGGAAGGAGAATAGATCCTACGACTCAGACCGATGTTCTTCGGCCCGCTCGACGATCCGAGTGAGGTCACGGTCGAACGTCTTCTTCCGCTTCCCGATTCCAATACAGTAGAGCGTATCCCCGGCCCTGATGAAATAACTCCGCAGGTCGCCCTCTCTCCGGCGATATATCGTCTCGTTCCCCGTATCGGAAAGTATCTTGACGCATTTGGTAAGCCGCCGGCCCCACACGGTTAGATGCTCTTCTAGTTCATCAATGTCATCTAATACCCGTTCCATTTCCTCTTCGCTGAAAGTCGAGGAAGATAAATCAGCATTGACCCACTGCTCGACGAGCTCTACTGAATCAATACCGCCCATTCACAGAAGACTCAAAGATCAAACAGCTTCCGCATTTCTTCAGTCGAACATGTCTCATGGGACTCGATATCCACCTTCTCAAGACGTTCAGCGAGGGTATCGCCGTTCCCAAGTTCGACGTCTTCCACGTCGGTGTCGTGTTCAACTGCCATGGTGATGCTTTGATCACACAGACACAAGTATCTTTACCACCGTATGATCGCCCGAAAACGGGAGCGCCAAGGCGCGATGGGCCGGTCGTAGTCGAAGCTGAGCTGCTGGCGTTGACGTGAAGAACAACTATCTCGCCGCCTCGCCGTCACGTCGCGGCAGCCTCACCGCCCAGCAACCGCCATCCTCCCATCGGCGTCGTGCCAGGCCCCTTCAACACATCTCGCCGAGGTCGCGCCAGTCGTCGGTTGCCCGGACGTCGACCTCGAGTTCGTAGCCACACCGGTCGCAGAAGAAGGCCACCGTCCGGCGGGCGGGGTGGAACTCCTCGGTCGTCCCGTGGTCCTCGCAGGTGACCCGGACGCCGAGTTCCTCGCCGTCGGGCACCTCCACAGTGTAGCTGGACATGACGGGTACCCGTATGCTTCGAGGGTCCCGGACGTAAAGCTACCCCCGACGGTACCGGCCGGGGCCGCGACAGGGACCTGACGGGCGTCTGGCAGGTTCCATCCGGATTTATTGGGACCGCACTCCGACGTGCGAACGGTGGTACCAATGTCCAAAGACATTCTGATGATCGTCGGCGACTTCGGCGAGGACTACGAGATCATGGTCCCGTTCCAGACGCTGCAGACCGTCGGCCACTCGGTCGACGCGGTCTGTCCGGAGAAGGAAGCAGGCGAAACCGTCAAGACCGCCGTCCACGATTTCCGCGGCGACCAGACGTACCTCGAGGAGCGCGGCCACGACTTCGAGTTGAACGCCACGATGGCCGAGGTCGACCCGCGGGAATACGACGCGTTGTGCGTCCCGGGCGGCCGCGCCCCGGAGTACCTCCGCACTCACGAGCCGGTCATCGAGGCGGTCACGCACTTTTTCGCGGCCGAAAAGCCCGTCGCGGCGCTGTGTCACGGCCCACAGATACTGGCGGCCGCCGGCGTCCTCGACGGCTACGAGATGACGGCCTACCCGGCCGTCCGGCCCGAGGTCGAGGCGGCGGGCTGTTCGTGGGTCGACGGCGTCGTCCGGGACCGGAACCTCGTGACCGGCCAGGCCTGGCCCGACCACCCCGAGTGGCTGGCCGCGTTCATGGACCTGCTCGGCGACGAGGTGAGCCACGGCGAACCGGCGGTCGCGGCCGACGACTGACCGCCGGGTCGTGGCGCCGTCGCTGGCGGCCGCCGTCACCCCGGCGGCCGTTCGCTGGACGCGTGTGCTGTGCAGTACAGCAGTGCGCTGATCGGCACCCGGCTGGACGTGGACGACCCCGCCCTCGCCGTCGTCGACACCGGTGACGAGACACCGGCTCTCGAACCCGTCGATGGCGACGGCCGCGGGGTTGACGACGGCGAGAACTTGCCGACCGACCGGGTCCACAGGGCCGTCATTGTCGGTGAGCCCCCGGCGCCGACGGCCCGGTCACCCTGCCGAAGTCGGCTTCGAGGTCGTAGAGGTCCGTTTCTGCCACGGGAGACGGTTCCGCGCCGGTCACCGCGCCGACCCGCATCTCGACGTCCTCGAGGAGCGTCGCCGGATCCACGGTGTCGACATCGATACCCATGCGCCCGCATCGCCCTGTCGAACTACCTGCTCCGTCGGCCCTGACGCCCGGCCGCACGGCCGCTCGTCAACAGTTCGCATGGTTTATGTGTGCCGGCGGCCGTATTTACGTCGGCCATGGGGTCGCTCATGGATTCACGATTCACGCCCGGCGACGGGCAGTTCACCAATGCACGACACAGCCAAATACCTCGTTCACGCGGACATCACGGCCGAGGGCGTCGTCGAGCGGTCGGACGTCGTCGGCGCGGTCTTCGGGCAGACGGAGGGCCTGCTCGGCGACGAACTGGACCTCCGGCAGCTGCAGGACTCGGCGAAGGTCGGCCGCATCGACGTCGAGATCGACTCCGAGAACGGTCAGTCGTTCGGCCAGGTGACCATCGCGACCAGCCTCGACCAAGTCGAGACCGCGATCCTCGGGGCGGCCCTAGAGACCATAGACCGGGTGGGGCCGTGCCGGTCGGCCATCGAGGTCCGCCGCATCGAAGACGTCCGCGCCGCGAGGCGGCGCGAGGTCGTCGAGCGCGCCAAGACCCTCCTGACGGAGGCATTCGACGACTCGATGCGGTCCAGCCGGGACCTCGTCGAGGAAGTCCGGGAGGCGGTGCGAGTCGAGGACGTCACGGCCCACAAGGGCCTGCCGGCCGGCCCAAACGTCGCCGACTCCGACGCCATCGTCGTCGGCGGACCGTCACCGCCTTTTTGGACGGCGACCGCGGCGGCGAGTTGATCCTCAAGGAACTCGCCCAGGTCGGGTCGGTCGACCACGTCGCGTTCGCCCCGGAGGGCCGAAGCGTCGAGGACCTCGCCCGCCGGGAGGTGATGGTGGCCCTCCGGGAGAAGGTGCCCTACGAAAGCGTCCGCGACGTCGAGAGCCCGAGCGAGGTGGCCGTCTCCGACCGTACCGGGGGGCAGGTGGACGGCACACCGGCCGCCGCAGCCGGCAGCGACGGGCCGGTGGACGACGCCGCGACCGCCCCCGACCAGCCGGAGGCGGGAGCCGAGGCGGGGGTGCGGACCCGAGAGGCCCCGACCGACGGGGGTACGACCGGCGGAGTCGCGACCGGCCCCGAGGGGGCTCCCGATTCGGTCGGTGACGGGGCCGAATCGGACGCTGCCGTGGATGCGGCGGTCGACGCGGCGGCGCCGGCGGACGTGACCGGCGAGAGTCCCGCGACGGCTGGTGGAGGCGACGGCGACGACGGTGAGGCCGTCGAGGCAGCCGAAGCGGCCGAGGCAACCGAAGCCGTCGATGCCGCCGAAGCCGTCGAGGCTGACGAAGCGGTCGAGACCGCCGAAACAGACGACGTCGACTCCGGGGCGACGACGACCGGCGAGACGACCGAGCCGGAGACGCTGCCGGGCCACGTCCGCGCCGTCGTCGGCGGGGAGACCGGCCGGGTCCGGCTGCTCGACGAGGCGTTCCGGTCGATCCGTTCGGGCGACGCCGAGGAGGCGTTCGCCCTGGTGGAGGGAGCCGACGAGCCGCCGGCGGCGGTCGTCATCGACGGTGCACTCGACCAGCGGTTGCTGGACGTCGCCTCCCAGCGCGGCGTGGGACAGGTCGTCGCGGCCCGGACCGGGGAGTTCGTCAAGCAGCCGACGAGCGTCCGCGTGCGGACCGCCGAGGAGCTATTCGCCGCGAACGAGGCGTAGCGCGTCGGTGCCGTCGGCGTAGAACGCCTCGACCCGCTCGTCGACCGCGAATCCCTGCGCCACGTAGAACCCGATCGCGGCGTCGTTGCCGGCGGGCGTATTCGCCTCGACCCGGTCGGCGTCCCGGGTGACGGCCGCCAGGAGGGCGCGGCCGTAGCCCTCGCGGCGGTGGCCGGCCGCGACGACCAGTTCCGAGAGCACGGTCGGCCGACCGGACAGCGCGACGGCGTACCCCACCTGTCGGCCGGCCTCGACGGCCACGCGACAGGTGAAGGGGCCGTCGATGGCAGCCTCGGAGAGCGCCGGGCTCGGGTGGGAAAGCTGCGTCTGGAGCGACCGGATGGCGGCGGCGTCCCGCCGTTCGGCCTCACGGAGCCTCACAGGAGGACGCTCCCGCCGGCGGCCAGCAGGCCGGCCGACAGTGTGGCGAGCAGGTTCACACCCTGGTTGGTCAGTCGGGTGCCCTCCATGGTTGCGCCGAGGATGCTGTCGACGGTCATCCCGACCACCCCGGCGGCCGCCACGAGCGCGACCGCCGCCGGGGCGAAGCGGAAGAAGATGCCGCCGAGCCCGGCGATGAGTGCCGCGCCGACCAGGCCGGCGGCCGCGCCCTGCCAGGTGACGCCGCCGTCGGTGCCGGGGGCGACGGTCTCGAACGTCGTGATGAGCCGCGGGTCGTCGAACAGACCGCCGAACTCGCTGGAGAAGGTGTCGGCCAGCGCGGCGGCGATCGCGCCGGCGAACGCGAACCGGAACACCGATGCATCCAGCCCGAGGTGTCGGCCGGCGGCGTAGGCGACGACGGCGAAAAGCGCCACCAGCGAGTTTGCGAGGACGTTGCCGCTCCCGCGTGCGCCGCGGTTCGCCTGGGCGATGCCGCGGTCGAGTTTCTCCTCGTAGCGGTACTTCGAGGCGAGGCCGCCGAGCCCGAAGAACGTGACGAGGAGGACGAACCAGCCCGGTCCGCCGAGGACGACCGCGAAGAAGGCCAGGAGGACGCCGGTCAGCATGCCGGTAATCGAGGCAGTGCCGAGCGCGTAGGCGACATAGCCCAGCGCGACGGTGACCGCGAGCCCGGCGGCGACGCGCTCGAACGTCGGCCCGGGGGTGCCGGCCTCCAGCACCAGGAGGAGCCACACGAGGAGGCCGGCGGAGATGACCACGAGCGAGTCGTCCCGGACGTACAGCGCCGACCGGATGAGCGCGCCGAGCAGCGCGCCGCTGGCCGCCACGAACACCGACAGCGGCGGCGAGGGGGTCGACGCGCCCAGCACGCCGGCGGCGGCGATCGCCGCGACGCCGCCGACCGTGCCGACGGCGGCGAAGGCGGTCGTCTCCGCCACGCGATCCGTGAGGCGGGTGGCGAGTAGGTCCTGGGCGAGGTTCCCCGTGGTGAACACGAAAACGGCGGCGACGAAGGCCGCGATCGGGAGGCCGAACCCGACCGCGAGGATGGCCAGGACGGCAACCGCGAGCGCGAAGGCGGCCAGCCCGTACCGACGGTCGCCGCGGCCGGCCGCCATCTCGAACGGCCACTCGTCGACGGGCACGAGCGCGACGGCCGCGACGACGACGAAGGGAGCGACGATGCCGATGGTCGCGGCCGTCTCCCCGGCGTGGGCGTCCAGAAGCGGCGCGAGCAGCGCGAGTGCTCCGAGACCGAGGAAGCCGACGGCCCGGCGGAGTTCGCCCGTCACGCCCGGGCAGTTTCGACGTTGCCCACTTAATGGTCCCGACGACGTCGGCGGGACCGACACGTTGAGGCGGCTCGAGCCGGACCACCGACCGTGGCCCTCTACGACCGGTATCTCGCCGCCCGGATCCGGTACAGCGACGCCGCGGTCCCCGAGCGGGTCGCCCTCGTGATCACCGAACACGACCTCTTAGAGCAGGGCGCCTACGACACGCTGTCGGCGTTCCTCGAATGGGCCTTCGAGACCGGCACGGAGCGCGTGCTCATCTACGTGAGCGTGCTGGACAAGGCGGCCGTTCCGACGCTCCGGAACGCCCTCTCGGACCTCCGGAGTCCCCGGGAGGTCGCCGTCCGCGGGCCGGACGCCGACGCCGCCGTCGACGCCCCCGTCCAGGTCTCGATCGGTCTCGGCGGCCGGGAGGAGTTCGCCAGCGCGGTCCGGCAGATCGCGGAGGATGCCGCCGACGGCGAGTTGGCCCCCGAGGACGTCGACGAGGCCGAGATCGAGCGCCGGCTGGTGTTCCCGACGCCGCCGGACCTCGTCATCAAGACCGGCGCCGAGCGGCTCTCGGACTTTCTCATCTGGCAGTCCGTCTACTCGGAGCTGTACTTCACCGGAAGGCTCAAGCGGCGCGCGAGTTGCGCGCGACCCAGCGAGTCTCCGGGAAGTTCGGCCGGTAGGCCGAACCTCGAAGCCCGAGCGGCGCGAGGGATTCGGCGGTTTGGCCGGTAGGCCAAAGCACGCTGAACGAGCATAGCGAGCCGCGAGCGACGCGAGCGGCTCGGACATTCGAGCGGCAAGGCCGCGAGAGGTGCGAGTTCAGCGGCGGTTCGGACGCTGAACGGAGTGACGCGTCCGAACGTCGGGAGACCCCTCAGTCGCCGTCGGGGGCGTGGTCGGTTGGGAGCGGGACGTCCTGGTCGCGGAACCGGCCCACGATCCGGCGGGCCTCCTCGAGTTCCACGTCGCCGAGCGCACGGAGCAGCGCCGCCGCCCGGCGGGCGCGGGTGCGGCGCCAGGACTCCCGGCGGGACTGGTAGGTCCGCAGCGCCCGGAGGAAGTCCACGCGGGAGAACTCGGGCCAGTAGGGGGCACAGAAGTAGACGGCGGCCTCGTTGCCGTTGGCGTGCCACGGGAGAAAGTTCGAGGTCCGCTCGTCGCCGCCGGTTCGGATGATGAGATCGACCGCCCGGGTCGGGCCGGTCGTCAGCCGGCCTTCGATCTCGGCGACGTCCACCTCGCCCGGCCGGACGTCGCCGGCGGCCGCCTCGCGGGCGACGTCCCGGGCGACGCCGAGCAGCTCCGCGCGGCCGCCGTACGCCAGTGCGACGTTGAGGTGCAGGCGGTCGTAGTCGGCGGTCCGTGCCTCGGCGTAGTCGACGGCCGTCCGGACGCGGTCCGGTAGCCGGTGGGTCTCGCCGATGGCCCGAATGTGGACCGCCCGGTCGTGGACCTCCTCGCGGTCGGCGAACGTCCGGAGCTTCTCGGTGATGAGGTCGAAAAGCGCCTCCCGCTCGGCCGGCGGCCGCTCGAAGTTCTCCGTCGAGAACGCATACAGCGTGAGTTCCTCGATGCCGAGGTCGCCGCACCACCGGAGCACCCGCTCTGTCGTGTCGGCGCCGGCGCGGTGGCCCTCGGTCGTCTCCGCGCCCCGTTCTATGGCGTACCGGCGGTTGCCGTCCTGGATGACGGCGACGTGGGTCGGCGCGCCGGAGACCTCCCGCTCCAGCAGGCGTTCGTACACGCCCTCCAGGCGGCCTCGGAGTCCGCGGCGCATCTACCGGCCCCAACGACCGCACGCAAATGAGTGTTGCTGGTCGCGGCGGCCGACGCTCCCCGACCCCGGGGGACGCCACACTCGCAGGTGAGCCGACCGGATCGCCGGGTAACGGGCATGCCGCCGTGATCCGCCGACCCGCACCCCTTTTGGCGTCGGGCCGCCTCGCGCCCGAAGCACCCCAACGTGGATCGGTCGGTCAGCCGTCACGCAGCCGCAGGGTTTATACCCCCCGGCGTCCACCGGGCATCTGCAATGGCGACAGGCGAGGTCGACTTCTTCAACGACACCGGCGGCTACGGCTTCATCGAGACGGACGAATCGGACGAGGACGTCTTCTTCCACATGGAGGACGTCGGCGGACCGGACTTAGAGGAGGGCCAGGAGGTCGAGTTCGACATCGAACAGGCCGACAAGGGCCCGCGTGCGACCAACCTCGAACGACTGTAACCCGACCCCGGTGACCGGCGACCGACGGTGAAGGCGTCCGAGGGCGTCCCGGACCGTGACCCGTATTACCCTCGGCAGCGACGGCTCCCCATGGGCGACGCCGTGGAGAGAAGCCTGGTCGAGCGGACGAAAGCGTTACTGGAACCGGGCGACATCCAGTTGAACGGCCTCGTCGTCCACACCGGCCTGCCCGGCGGCGCCGAACCGCGGCTCCACCAGGCGACGCTGGAGGTGGGTGAGGTCGTGAGCGAGGCGGCAGGCGTCGAGCCCGGGGACACGTACGTCTACTCGGGGAACGACGACGCGGCGTTCGGCGTCAACCAGCACCAGGGCCGCACGCTGGACGGCGAGGCGTTCGTCTGGGAGTGCCAGCAGCTGCTGCGGGACGGCACCTACGACGTCGTGTTCTACTACGAGGCCGACGCCGACCAGGAGGCCATCGTCGCCGGCGTCGAGGCCCTCGGGTTCGACGCCGTCGGCGTCCGCGGCGAGTGAGGCGGCCGCCAGCGCTCGGTGGGGCCCGCCCCGGCGCTGGCGTGCGGGCGGCCGTGCGGTTGCCGGTGGTGTGGAAGGATTTAGGTGCCGGACGGTCCAAGGACCGGACAACGGTGGCCGACCGGGTGGAATCGGCACTGGGTGAGACGGAGTGACAACGGCAACCGAGATCGTCGTCGGCGCGAGCGTCTCCCACAGCCGTGCCGACGTGGCGGCGATCGAGGCGGCGTGTGCCGACAGCCAGCGGGCGGCGGTCCGGGACCTCCTCGAGGCGCCGGCGGTCTCGGAGGCGTTCGTCCTCCAGACGTGCAACCGCGCGGAGGCCTACGTCGTCGCCGCCGAGGAGACCGGGGGTCGCGAGACGCTTTCCGACCACCTCGCGGCCGTCGACGACGACGCCATCCGCGAGCTGGGCCACGAGGCCAGCCTCCGGCACCTCATGCGGGTCGCCTGCGGCCTCGAGTCGCTCGTGCTCGGCGAGGACCAGGTGATCGGCCAGGTCCGGGCGGCCTACGAGGACGCCCGGGCGGCCGGCGGGATCGGGCCGACGCTGGACGACGCCGTCCTGAAGGCGCTCCACGTTGGCGAGCGCGCTCGCGAGGAGACCGCGATCAACGAGGGCGCGGTTTCGCTCGGGTCGGCCGCGGTCCGGCTCCTCCGGGCGGAACGGGGCTTAGAGGGCGCCACGGCGCTCGTTGTCGGCGCCGGCGAGATCGCCAGGCTGGCCGCCCGGTCGGTCGCGGCGGCGGCCGACCGCGTCATCGTGGCCAACCGGACGGTCCCGCACGCCGAACACGTCGTCGGGGAGCTTTCCGTCGACGGCACGGCGGTCGGCCTCGACGCCGTCCCGGCGGCCGTCGAGACGGCCGACGTGGTGATCACCGCCACGGCGAGCGACGACCACGTTCTCGACCGTGACACCCTCGAGGCCGCCGGCGAGACGTTCGTCGTCGACCTCGCCCGGCCGCGGGACGTGGCGCCCGACGCCGCCGGGCTGGAGGCGGTCGACGTCCGGGACCTCGACGCCCTGAAGTCCGTCACCGAGGCGACCCGGCGCCGCCGCCGCGAGGCCGCAGAGCGCGTCGAGGCGATGGTCGACGAGGAGTTCGACCGACTGCTCTCCCAGTACAAGCGGAAGCGGGCCGACGAGGTCATCGCCGCGATGTACGAGGGCGCCGAACGCGTAAAAGACCAGCAGCTCCACACCGCCATCGCGAGGCTCGAAGCCGGGCACGACGACGTCACCGACCACGAGCGCGAGGTCCTCGAGTCGATGGCGGACGCGCTGGTCGGCCAGTTGCTGTCGCCACCGACCCGGCGCCTCAGGGAGGCCGCCGAGAACGACGACTGGACCACCATCAACACCGCCCTCCAGCTGTTCGAGCCCGGCCTGGAGCCCGGCCGCGTCGACGCCGAGTCGCTGCCGGATGGTCCCGACGCGATCCCCGAGGAGGTGCGCGAGCGGATGCCCGATGCCGTCGTAGAGCAGTTGCGGACAGGCGAGGACTGAGCGCCGCTGGGGCCGACAGCGCGTTCTACGCCCCGACCGCACCAGCCGCCCGCCATCGGTCGTTTGAAACCGCTGGCAGACGTACGGGGTCGGGATGGAGTCACTGCCAGCGGCCGAGGTGCTTCTTTCCGGGCGAAGTGACAGGCTCGACGACGACCTCCTCGGGCGACTCGCCGAGCACCCCCTCGATTCGATCGAGACCGAGTATCCCCACCACGTCGGCGCCGTCGATGGCCCCGAGAACCCCGAACGGCCCAGCGATAGACATCCGGTGTTCTACGGCTGTTTCGACTGGCATTCCGCCGTCCACAGCCACTGGGCACTGGTCCGCCAGCTCCGGTTGGTCGAGGACCATCCCGATCGTGAGGCGATCGTCGACAGCATCGAGGCTCGACTGACCGAGACGAACGTCGACCGTGAGTGCGAACGATTCGACGAGGACCCGACCTTCGAGAAGGCCTACGGCTGGGCGTGGCTCTTACATCTGGCCGCCGAACTCGACCGCTGGGACGACGCCCGCGCGGACGCCTGGCGCGCGACACTGTCGCCGCTCGAGGACACAATCGTCGACCTCGTTCACACCGAGTTCCTGACCGACGAACGGCCGTTCCGCGTCGGCACCCACGGGAACACAGCGTTCGCATTGCACTGCGTGTTCGACTACGCCCGATCGGTCGGCGACCGGTCGCTAGAGACGGCCGCCTGCGAGACGGCGACGGCGATGTACGCCGACGACGCCGACTATCCCATCAGCTACGAGCCGCTCGGGTGGGATTTCCTCTCGCCCGCCCTGACCGAGGCCGACCTCATGCGGCGCGTGTATGACCCCGACGAGTTCGCAGCGTGGCTCGACGGATTCCTTTCCGGCGTCGCAGAACCGCCCGTCGACCTCCCGATCGACCCGCTCTCGGTGGGCGAGGACCCCGAGGACGGTGTCGCCCTGCACTACGTGGGGTTGAACCTCTCACGGGCCTGGAGCCTGGCCGGCGTGGCCGACGACCTCGATGACCACCCGGCCGTCCCCGCCCTGGAGGCAACCGCCGGGCGGCACGCGACGGCCGGACTCGAGCAGGCGTTCACCGATGACTACGCCGGCGCCCACTGGCTATCGTCGTTCGCGCTCTATCTCCTCACCAGGAACGAGGGCGGCATCGGCTGTCGGTGAATCGACTGGTCGAAGGCAAACCGGGTGGTGCCGTCAATCGCTCGCGGGTTCGCCGGCGGCCAGCGAACTCGAGCGGTCCCGGTCGGCCCTGGAGGGCGGCGGGTAGCGCTCTTCGTCCTGCGCACGCCAGCGTGCGTCGTTCCGCGGCAGCACGCAGCGGTCCGGTTCCCGGTTTACGTGGGCGTACTCGCCCGGGGTGTTGGCCAGCGGGTGAGCCGGGTTGTCGGCGCTGTCGATCCGGGCCGCGCGGAGCTCGCCGAACCCGGCGACGCGGGCGCGGATGCCCCGCCAGTGGCGGGCCGTCCCGCGCGGGACGTCGTAGGGGTGCGGCGGGCGGGTGTCGGGGGCTTGCTCGGCGAGCATCGCGCGGTTGACGTTCGCGGCGAGGTCGTCGTGGTCGATGCAGACGCCCACGCGGGCGCCGGCCGGGGCGCGGGCCGCCAGCACGTCGAGGCCGAGGTGTAGCGCCCGGTATTCGGCGACGTTGTTGTCTGGTGCCGCGTGCGGCACCGACAGGCGGGCGACCCGCTCGCCGTCGCGGGTCTGGATGACCGCGCCCAGGCCCCCGCTGTCGTCGTCCCGGTAGGAGCCGTCCGTGGCGACGTAGAAGTCGCGGCGGTGGGTGCGCGGGGGATGGGCGATGTGGGGCGTGGGCGAGTCGTCGAACAGGTTCCGCAGGACCGGCCGACGGTGGGCGGCCATGTGCATGCAGAGTTCGGCAGCCGCGACATATAAATCCACGGGGCCGAATTTCCCGGTGGCTCACGTCTC
>PXQY01000106.1 GCA_003021745.1 Halobacteriales archaeon QH_7_69_31 | reverse complement strand
GCCGGAAGGCCGCCGAACGAGCGAACGGGGAGCGAAGCGACCCGTGAGCCGGGCGCCGGGCGGCCGACCGCCGGAAGGCCGCCGAACGAGCGAACGGGGAGCGAAGCGACCCGTGAGCCGGGCGCCGGGCGGCTGACCGCCGGAAGGCCGCCGAACGAGCGAACGGTGAATGCAGTGAGCCTTGAGCCGGGCGCCGGGCGGCCGACCGCCGGAAGGCCGCCGAACGAGCGAACGGTGAATGCAGTGAGCCTTGAGCCGGGTGGCGCGACCCGGGCGGCGCGACCAGCGGGAGCGCCGCCGAATGGGCGAGCGGGAGGAGCGACCAGCGGGAGCGACGACACGCGACCCGGGCGGCGGGACAAACCGAGCGCCGCCGACTGGTCGAGCGGCGATCGGCGGGAGCTGCGAACAAGGCGATCCGCGAGCACACGCGACGCGCGCGCCGGACGGCGCCGCCGGACGGGCGACCACCGCCATCCCGAACGTCGTCGGGACACAGGAGCAGGACCGGTCCTGTCGACGGCTTGCCAGTAACCTTTAACCACGTTCGACCCGAACTTCGGCCGATGAGCGAGCGTCTCCGGACCGGGATCGACGTTCTCGACCGGAAGCTCGACGGCGGCATCCCTTCGGGGAGCATCGTCGCCCTGGTCGCACAGCCCGCCAGCCAGGCGGAGCTGTTCCTCTACGAACTCACCGCGACCCGCGGGACGCTGTACATCTCCGTCGACCGGACCGGCGACTTCGTCTCGACCAGCATCGAGAGCGCCGAGACCCGGACCGGCGACCCCTCGGTCCGGGACGTCGGCGGCGAGGCGCCGCTGGACGACGCCGCGAAACTCATCTCGACGCTCCCGGAGGATTCGAATCTCATCCTCGACCCCGTCGACGTCCTCGAGAGACAGGAGCCGAGCCGCTACCGGAACTTCCTGAACGGGCTCCAGAACCAGATCGCAAACACCGGCAGTCTCGCGGTGCTGCACTGCCTGGACGGCAATACCGTCCCGCCGTTGCGGGACACCACGGAGCACTGTCGGACGTCATCAAGCTGGAGCTGTCCGACGAGGTCGACATCGACACCAGCCGCGACATCGCCTGACCTGGGCCGGCCGGCCGTCACCGACCTGTCGAGCCATCACTCCCACCTGGCGCAACGGAGGTTCTGCTGACGACGGGAAAAGCAGGTTTTTTACCACGCGGTAGCCGTGTTCCAGGTGCTGCTCGCTTGGTGTAGCCCGGCCAATCATATCGGCCTTTCGAGCCGATGACAGGGGTTCAAATCCCCTAGCGAGCATCCCCACAATGGTTCAATATCTATGAGTGGAACGCAACTAGCATCCGCTAACCCAGCCTTCTCACCCACCCACCATTCTATGGGATAGACAAACCTTTTTTGGGAAAACATCTTTCATTGTGCCACACGAATGGACGGCTATGTCGGTGGAAACTGACTCACACGGACGACTGTACCTGTCCGCAGAACTGAGACAGACGTACGGTGAGAGGTTCCACGTCGTCACATACGAGGACCGTATCGAACTCGTACCGATCGACGACGATCCGCTCCATGCCGTCCGGGACGAGCTCGACGACGCACTCGAAGGGATGTCGAGGGAGGAACTACGGGAGGAAGCGCTGGATCGGGCGAAACAGGAAACCGAAGAGGACATCGAGGAGGCAACGCGAGATGTGGGAGATACTGCTGAATGACGGTATTCGTCGAGACTGACTTCCTGCTCACCATCGCCAAGGACGACGACTGGCTTCAGGAGCGAGCGGAAGAATTCATCGATGAGCGTGAGGTTGTCACCTCACCGTTCGCGTATCTGGAGCTGCTCATCGTCTTGGATCCCCAGCAGTTCGACTACGTCCGCCTGTTCGCTAATCTCCTCGACATCGTCCCCGTCAGCAACGAGGACGAACAGCAGGTCGTTCTGAAGGCGGTCAGCTACTTCGATGATGGCATGACACCGTTCGACTCCTTCCACGCAGCCACCGCCGAGACGCGCGGTCTATCCATCCTCTCGTCCGATACGGCCTACGGGGAAGTTGACGCCGATCGTCTCCCGTTGGAACCGGATACCGACGAGTGACGAAGGGATCGATGGCCGGCAGTATCAGGCCACGATCACGGTCTCGCCGGCCCGGACGTGCTGGCCTTCGCTCACCCGGACGTCCAGCTCGTCGTACTCGGGCGGCAGCAGCACGTCCGCACGGGAGCCGAAGGAGATGTGACCGATCCGCTCGCCGCGCTCTACGTCCGCTCCGGGCTCGACCGAGGGGTGGATGCGGCGGGCGAAGGCCCCGGCGATGAGCGTCACCTCGTAGTCGTGACAGTCGAACGTGACGCGCTCGTTGCGTTCCGAGACCTTGGTGAATGCCGGGCGGTGGCCACCGGGCGTGTGGGTCACCGAGCGGACCGTGCCCGGCGCCGGGGCACGGTTGACGTGGACGTTCCTGATGCTCATGACCGTCGCGACGCGGACGCGGTTGCCCTCGCTTTGGACCTGGGTCACGCGGCCGTCGGCGGGCGCGACGTAGCCCGACGGCGGCGGCGACCGGGCGGGGTCCCGGTGGAACCACACGATAGCGAGGCCGGCGAGGACACAGGCCGCAGCGATGGGCGGCGCCAGGAGGATGGTCGGAACGGCGACGGCGAACGGGACGGCGGCGAGGCGCCAGCCGCCGGGCGCAACGTTCGGGATGGCGGGCAGCATGGATAGACGTTCGCGGCCACGAACAAGGGGATTTCCTTTCGAGCCGCCGCGTATCTATAGGGGCGGTCGATCCCGACTCTCCCGCGTCGTCCTCGAGCGCCGCCGGGTCGAACGGCGGGGCGGCGGGGACGGAGCCTGGCCTTTAATGTGGGAGGCTCGTCACGGGCGTCGTAGGTAGCCATGTCCACGCGAACGCCAGCCTGGCTGGAGGCGGAGGCGGCCTACGAGGACGAGGTCGTCGGGGAGAACACGCTGTCGCGGATGTTCGAGGCCAGCGCCTCCAGACACGCCGGCCGGGACGCCCAGTGGTACAAGGGTGGGATCTACGACCGCTCGGTGTCGCCGGACGTGGTCCCGGCGGCGCCGCCCGGCAAGTACGCGGCGTTGACCTACGCGGAGCTGCAGGACGTCGTTCACAACCTCGCCGCCGGCTTCCGGGACCTCGGCGTTGCGGCCGGCACCCGCGTCGGCATCTACGCCGACACCCGGATGGAGTGGGCGCAGGCCGACCTGGGCCTTCTGGCCGCGGGCGCCGTCGTGACGACCGTTTACACCGAATCTTCGCCCGACCGGGCCCGGTTCCTCCTCGATGATCCCGACGCGGCGGGCGTCGTCGTCGAGAACGAGTCGCTCCTCGAGACCGTCCTCGAGGTCGAAGACCACCTGGACCTGGAGTTCGTCGTGGTGATGGACGACTACGAGGGCCACGGGCACCGCGACGACGTCCTGACGCTCGGCGAACTCTACGAGCGGGGCCGGGCGGCCTTCGACGTGGAGGCCTACGAGACGTGGCTGGCCGAACGTGACCTCGAGGACCTCGCGTCGCTCGTCTACACCTCCGGCACGACCGGCAAACCGAAAGGCGTCCGGCTGACCCACCGGAACGTCCGGTCGAACGTCAACGGCATCCGGAAGCGGGTCGGGCCGCGGCCGGACAAGCCGCCGGACATGCCGGTGTTCGACGAGACCGACATCGGTGCCGCGCGTCTACGAGCGCATCTACGACGACATGCGGTCCGAGGCGCCGGGCGCCGTCTTCTCCCGCGCCGTCGCGGTCGCCCGGGAGTACGCGGCAACCGAAGACCCCGGCCCGGTGCTCCGGCTGCGGCACGCCGTCTACGACCGGCTCGTGTTCTCGAAGGTCCGCGAGCAGATGGGCGGCAACGTCGAGGCGTTCATCAGCGGCGGCGGCAGCCTCTCGAGGCGGCTCTCGCAGCTCTTCGACGGGATGGGCCTGCCCATCTACGAGGGCTACGGCCTCACCGAGACCTCGCCCGTCGTGTCGGTGAACCCGCCGGAGGACTCCCGGCCAGGGACGCTAGGCCCGCCGCTCGTGAACGTCGACGTCACGCTCGACGGGGGCGTCGTCGACGACGAGCGGCAGGCGGCGGCCGACGGCGAGCTCGGCGAGCTACTCGTCGACGGGCCGAACGTCTCGCCCGGCTACTGGAACCGGCCCGGCGCCACCGAGGAGGCGTTCACCGACGACGGCTGGTTCCGGAGCGGGGACATCATCGAGCGGACCGACGACGGCTACCTGGTGTACCACGACCGCCTCAAGCAGCTGATCGTCCTGGACACTGGGAAGAACATCGCGCCCCAGCCTATCGAAGACGAGTTCGCCCTCTCGGAGCGCATCCACCAGGCGATGGTGGTCGGCGACGACCGGAAGTTCATCGCCGCGCTGTTCGTTCCCGACTTCGAGGCCGTCCGGGCGTGGGCACGCGCGGAGGGCGTCGACCTCCCCGACGACCGGGAGGCGGTGTGTCGGGACTCCAGCGTCGTCGAGTTCATCCGGGCCGACGTCGAGGCGGTCAACGACACGTTGCCGAAGTCCGAGCGGGTCACGGAGTTCCGGCTCGTGCCCGAGGAGTGGACGCCCGACAACGACCTCATGACGCCGTCGATGAAGATCAAGCGCCGGAAGGTCGAAGAACGGTTCGCCGCGGAGATCAGCGACATCTACGGCGAGGGCGGGTAGCGCGCGTCGGTCACGTCGGCCAGCAGCTAAGACGGCCGCGCGGCTCGCGGCTCACTCCGCTCGCCGGCAGAGCTTCGCTCTG
>PXQY01000101.1 GCA_003021745.1 Halobacteriales archaeon QH_7_69_31 | reverse complement strand
GCCCCGGCGAGTCGAGTTCGTCGACTCCTTCCCGCGGACCGGCAGCCAGAAGGTGGACAAGGCGGCGCTGGCCGAGGACCTCGAGTGGGGCTGACAGGCAGTGCGGGGTCGCTGTACCGGCCGCGCTGCACCGCGCTCCCGCTGTACGCGCCCGGACGATTCACTGTGTCACGGGCCGTCTGGTCCCGTCCCCGAATTTGAACGTTCACCCGATGTGTGTCCCCGGTTCGCCGCCCTCGAGGAAGGCTTCTAACCCGTCGAGGTCGAACACCTGCGTCGGCGCGTCGAGCCCGAGCAACGCCCGCACTTTCCCGGCCATCCCGCCGCTGACGTCGGTCGCGTCGCTCCCGTCGAGAGTGTCGGCGACAGCTTCGAAGGAATCGATGCGGTCGATCACCGCGCCGCTCCCGTCGTAGACGCCCTCGACCGCCGAACAGACGCCGACCCGGTCGGCATCGAGCCCTTCGGCCAGGTGGACGACGAGTTCGTCGCCGGACAGGACGGTGGTGCCCCGGTCGGCGTGGACGACCCCGTCGCCGTGGAGCACGGGGACGAAGCCCTCAGAGAGCATCGCATGGACCCCGCCGGTGGGGAACGTGAGGGTCGCCTCCGCGTCCCGGCGTGCGACCGACAACGGGTGTACCGGGAGCGCGGCCACACCCGCCTCGACGAGGGCCTCGACCACCACCGCGTTGAGCCGCGTCATGGCACCGTGGATGTCACGGATGGCGGCGGCATCGTGGGTGCCCTCGGTGGTCGTGACCCCGTGGCGGTCGGCGTGGTGGTGCCCGAAGCTTCCGCCCCCGTGGACCACGGCGAGGTCCTCGTGGTCGGCCAGCGTCGCGGCGGCCATCCGCAGCGCTTCGTCGTCGACCTTCTCCGGGACGTCCTTCTCGGTGATGACGCTCCCGCCGAGTTTCAGGACGGTCGTCATTCCTCGACCCGGACGCCCTCCGTGTCCAGTTCGGCGCGGAACGCGTCTTCGCAGCCGGGCGTGTACTTTAGGGCGGTCCTGGACTGTTCTGTGGGGTCGAGCGCGACGACACAGCCGCCCCCGCCAGCGCCGGTCAGCTTCGCGCCGAGGGCGTCGGCGTCCCTCGCGGCCCACACCATCGCGTCGAGCGACCGGGCCGAGACGCCGAGTGCCGACAGGAGCCCGTGGTTGAAGTCCATGAGCCGGCCCACCTCCTCGACGTCACCCCCCTCGAGTGCCTGCTCGCCGCGGCGGACGACGTCTCCGATGGCGGCGATGGTGTCGGCGGCGAAGTCGTAGGCCTCCTTGCGCGCCCGGACGCCGGCGACGAGGGCGCCGGTGTCGCCGCTGCCGCCGTCGTACCCCACGACGAACGGCAGGTTCGGCACGTCCCCGAGCCGTCGACAGTCCTCGCCCTGGACGCGGACGGCGCCGCCCACCGCCGAGCAGAAGGTGTCGGCGCGGGAGGCCTCGCCGTCCTGGACGTCGTGCTCGACCCGGTAGGCCCGGTCGGCCACCGCCTCGGGCTCGATCGGGGCGCCGAGTTCCCGCGTCGCGGCGTCGATGGCCGCGACCACGACCGCCGCCGAGGACCCGAGCCCGGCGCCGAGCGGGATCTCGCTCTCGATGGTGACGTCGAACCCCGCCCCGGGTTCGCCCGCGGCCTCGCGGGCCTGCTCTATGGCGCCCTCCACGTACCCCATCGCGGCGTCGACGAGCGCGGCGGGCACGTCGACGTCGGGCCGGTCGTCGGCGTCGCCACCCCACGTGACGGCAAAGCCATCGAGGGTGAGTTCCTGCGCCTCGACGCGGACCCGCTCGTCGCTCCGCGCCGCGACGGTCACCCGCGCGCGGCGCTGGATGGCACACGGGACGGCGGGCTCGCCGTAGACGACGGCGTGCTCCCCGAAGAGGTACACCTTCCCCGGGGCGCTCGACGTGGTCATACTGACGCGTTATCGCGCCCGGTGAAAAGCGTAACCGAAGCCGCGCTCCTGAACGCCTGCCCTCCCTCTACGCCCCGGTGTTAGTAACGCCCAAGCCGCTGGGGGCCCCACCGTGGGTGTGTCCGTCACCCTGCTCCGGCACGTGAACAGAGCACGGATCGATCGACTGGATTTCAGTGGCGGTAAAACGCACAAAGTATCCGTTCTTGTGGATGGAAACCATCAGGATAGCAGTTTCATAGTAACTGATTCCGAAGGAATGGGCACGTACGTTTCTGTCCACGTGATGATAAACCGGTTTGATGAAATTAGCGTCAATACAGTAGCATGAAGCGTAATTTGTTCCTCATCGGAATACTGATGGCTCTGGCTTTGAGTGCTGGCTGTTCAAGTTATACCCCGACGAAGTCCGCAACCCCGATGGAGTCCGCGAGCCCGACCGAGTCGCCGCCACAACTCGAAATAACGACCGCATCCACATATGATTTGGCCGTGATTATCTCGGAGGATGCGGACAACGGCTCCGAATTGGTCAATGAGTCGTTTACCGTTCGACCGGGAGAGACGCTCCAGTTCAACGATACCCTCGCCGAAACTACCAGGTACGATGTATCAGTCCGTGTTGAAAGCGGAGATTCGTGGAACCGGACGGTAGCACCAGGGAACAAGTACGTCGTTAGGATCAAAGCCGATGGAGAAATAATGGTGGCCCTGTGATTGGAATGCCGGTAGTTCCGTAACTGCTAGGTACTTGGCTAGTTTCCGGCAGTGGCCGCTATCGATGCTACCATCCAGGTCACTCGCGGTGCTCCTGATGCCGGAGAAGGACGGCTGACAGACCCGGCCCGCCCCAGACACGACCATTCCTCGCTGGCGTCAGTAATGCCCAAGCCCGGGTCGACTGTGCGCCCGACGAGTACGACGCGCTGGTCGAGGCCTTCGAGGCGTTCGGCGTCGTCGGCGGTGCCGGCGCCCGGATCCGCGACGACCGAGGGGTCCTCTTGGTCCGGTACGACGAGACGTCGGGCTGGCTCGAGCCCGGTGCGGAGCGGCTGCCCGGCGAATCCTACCGCGAGTGTGCCCGCCGCGCGCTCGCGGAGGTGACACCAGTCGAGGCTGCTATAAAAGAGTTGGCGCAGGTCCACCTGCTGTACATGAACGACCGGACGGCCCGGCAGCCGGTGCCGAACCCGTACCTCGTGTTCGAGGGCCGGAAGACAGGCGGCTCGGCGACGTCGGGCCGGACCAACGCCGAGACGCGGTGGGTCGGTTCGCCGCCGTCGGACCCCGGGTACGCGGAACTCGCGGAGTTGTCGCTGCCCGAATGACGGCCGGCCGAAACGTGACGAAAACGCGTCACAGCTCGGTCTCGAAGTCCTCGAGGGCGTAGCCGGGTTCGGCACCGCGGCGGTCCAGCGTCTCGTTCGCGAGCAGCCAATAGACGACGCTGAGTGCCCGCCGACCCTTGTTGTTCGTCGGGACGACGAGGTCGACGTTCGACGTCGTGTTGTTCGAGTCGCACATCGCGATGACGGGGATGCCGACCGTGATGGCCTCCTTGACGGCCTGCGAATCCCCGATGGGGTCGGTGACCACCACGACGTCGGGCTCGATGTAGCCCTCGTAGTCCGGGTTCGTCAGCGTCCCCGGGATGAACCGGCCGGTGCGGGCGCGGGCGCCGACCACGTCGGCGAACTTCTCCGCCGGGAACCGCCCGTACTGCCGGCTCGACGCGACGAGGAGCTGCTCGGGCTGGTAGTTCGCCAGGAACGACGCCGCCGTGCGGATACGCTCATCGGTCGTCGAGACGTCCAGCACGTACAGGCCGTCGGTCCGGACCCGGTGGATGAAACGTTCCATCGACTTCGTCTTCTGCTGGGTCCCGATGTGGACGCCGGCGGCGAGGTAGTCCTCGACCGGGATGAGGAGGTCGGCCTCGTCGTCCGGCATGACGTCCTCGTCCAACACCGGGTCGTCGTCAGTCGCGCCGGCCTCGGCCGCCCTGGCCGCGTCGTCGGCCTCGGCCGCCTCGGCGTCGTCGTCCGTCTCGGCCGCCTCGACCGCGTCGTCGGCGGCCGCGTCGGCGGGCTGTTCCTCGTCGGTGGGGTCGGCCCCGGCGGCTGTGTCCGCCTCGGCGACGTCGTCGTCGAACTCCCCGTCGAGTTCGTCGAGTTCCTCGTCGAGTTCGCCGGCGTCGAGCCCCTCTTCGTTGTCGCTCATGCGTTTGCCTCGATCCTGATGAGTTCGTTCAGCTTGGCGGTGCGCTCGCCGCCGACCGCGCCCGTCTTCACGTA
>PXQY01000100.1 GCA_003021745.1 Halobacteriales archaeon QH_7_69_31 | reverse complement strand
CGGGTTGCCGGCAGCGCCGGCAACCAATGGACGTCGCGGCGACGCCGCGACGCAGCCGGCCCCTTGCGGAGTCCCGCCCAATGAAGTTCTCTGAGGGCCTGACTGAGGCCCTGCGCCTGGTGAGTTGAGCTGTTTGAAGAACGGTATCCTAATCTGAACACTGCCGGGCCGGCCCGACGAAACTTCTAATATGGTACGTGGTACACGTTCCCATCCCGTGAGCGACCGGAGCGTCAACTCCCACCTCAGGGAGGCCGCCTCCTCGGTCGAGTCGGCCCGCGCCGAGTCGGTGCCGCCCGACGTGGAGGACTACCTCGACGGCGTCGAGGAGCTCCTGGCCCACCACCTCGACAGCGGCCCCACCGGGCCGGAGGCGATGATGCACCCCACGGCGAGTGCGCTGGACACCGTCCAGGAACGTCTCGCCGGGATCGATCAGGACGTCGAGGGGCCCGCATCGGAGCACCTCCAGGCCGCGCGCGCACAGGTCCTCCAGACAATTCTCCGGCTTGACGAGCGGGAGGGCGAGGGCCGACCGGTGTCGAGTTGGCGGTGAGGCCACCGGGCACGACGTACGGGACCGAGTACGGAGGCCCATCACCCGCGGCTGACCCGGGCGGTCGGCTCCGGTTCGTGGGCGGTGGAGCAGGCCAGGTCGGCAGTCGCACGTGGTACCAACAGCCGTCCCAGCCGCCAGAGACGGCGGTACCGGAGCCCCCTGGGCGCCTCGTCGCCATCTCCGGGTGGCAGATCCCGGTGAACACGACCGCCGCTCAGTAGAACGTGTCCGCACAGTCATAGACGACGCCGTGGTTCGGGCAGACGTACTTGCAGTGCCGCTCGTACATCGCCGCCTCACAGATCGGGCAGCGACGACCTGCATCGTCGGGCATCACGTCCTCGTTCGAGCGCCGGCCCGTAAACGTCCCCGCCCGCGGCTCGCGGGTCGCTTCGCTCCCCGCTCGCTCGTGCCGAGGCCTCCCTGCGGTCGCCGTTCGCGGTCCGAGGCGCTCCCGATGGTCGCGCCTCGCTGTCGCCGTTCGCATTCGAGACGGCTCGCTTCGCTCGCCGTCTCGTCGGTCTCGCCCTTCGAATCCACCAGGCACTGCACCGCGACCGCACCACGGACCTCCCCAGCCGACTCCCTCACCCTCGCTTGCGCTCGGGTTCGGTCGTCCCTCGCGCGCAGATAATCGACCGCCGCTCGCGGGTGCTCGCGGCGATCGACGCGCGCACGCCACGCCGACCGTTCAGTCTCCTGGTGGACTGAAAGGGCGAGGCGCGGTCGCGCCGGAGGGGAGTCGCTGAGCAGGCCCTATCCGACCGAAGGGAGGATATCCTGCTCAGCGACCGCGAGCGCGCCGAGGGCTTTCGAGGCGGTTGCTGTTCCGGTGATGGCGATTGCGGATGAGTTTACCAACCCGTCAGGGCCTACGGAGATCGTCGTGGTCCAGTCGGCAATGTGATATAGCCGTTCGAGGGCCTCCAGGGAACAGTATAACAACCCGGCCCTTACACCAAGCTGAGTTCCCCGCCGAGGTACAGCGCCACCGCGGCGAGCCACGTCTGGAACAGGAGCGTCCCGAGCGCCGACAGGACGACGAACGTCCGGTCGTCCATCTCGGCGAGGCCCGCCGGCACGGTGAGCATCCCGCGGGTGAACAGAAGCGCGTTGGAGACGGGGACCGCGAGCGGGCCCCACCGCGCGAACCAGGCGTCGAACCGCTCCAGCCGGGACTCGGAGATCCGGAACCACGACTGGGCGAGGAGGTACTCGCGGCCGGCGCGCTTTGCGACCGTGAACAGCGCGAACTGGCCGACGGTGGCGCCGACCACTGCGACGGCGATGACGGCGGCGACGCCGGCGTGGTCGGCGGGCCCGTCGGCCAACAGCGTGACGCCGGCCGGCACCAGCGCCTCGCTCGGCGCGAAGTACAGAAGCATCGCGCCCTCGAGGACGAGGATGAGAAACAGCGCGCCGAGGCCGTAGGTGTCAAGGAGGTGCCGGGCGTCGCCGGGGTCGGCGAACAGATACAGGTACACGCCGGCGAGCAGACAGGCGACGGTCACGCCGCCGGCCAGATAGACGACCGCTCCCTGCGGTCGCGCCTCGCGCTCGCCGTTCGTTCGTCCGGCGGCCCTCCCTGCGGTCGGGCCGCCCGCTCGCTGCGCGCTTCGCTCACTGCGTTCGCTGCAGTGCTTGTTCCGCTGGACTCGCGCCGCTCGTCCAGCGACGTTCGCCTCGCTGCGCTCGGCTCACCGTCGCCGGCCTTCCCCGAGAAGCCGGCCCCTTGCGGAGTCCCGCCCGATATGGTTGTCTGAGGGGCCGACTGACGCCCTGAGTCCGGTGAGTCGCTTGCTCTGACGAACGGCATCCTAATCTGAACAATGCTCGGGAGCCACGCCGCGACGACCGGAATGGCCCCCGCTATCGGCCGCCGCGACGCGGTGCGGCGTTCGGGGCGCCGTGGCCGCTGCGTGGAAGCGACGCGTCTTTGCCGAAGGCGCCCCGAGACGGGGGTATGGACCCCGCGTACCGTCCCCGGCGGCTCCGGTCGGACGGCGTCCGGCCGCTGGTCAGCGAGACCGACCTGACGGCGGCGGACCTCGTCGCGCCGGTGTTCGTCGACGCGACGGCCGACGAGCGCGTCCCCATCGAGTCGATGCCGGGCCACGAGCGCGTTCCCGTCGAGGACAGCGTCGCGCGGGTCCGCGAGATACAGGAGACGGGCGTCGAGGCGGTGCTGCTGTTCGGCATCCCCGCCTCGAAGGACCACGAAGGCTCGCGGGCGTGGGCCGACGACGGGGTCGTCCAGCGCGCCGTCGCCCAAATCACGGAGCGGACCGACGCCTACGTCGTCACCGACGTCTGTATGTGCGAGTACACCGACCACGGCCACTGCGGCCTGCTCGAAGAGGACGCCCGCAGCGACCCCCACATGACGGTCGACAACGACGCCACGCTGGACGCCCTCCAGCGGATCGCCGTCTCCCACGCCGAGGCCGGCGCGGACATGGTGGCTCCGTCGGGGATGATGGACGGGATGGTCGCGGCCATCCGGGCGGCGCTCGACGCGGCCGGTTTCGAGTCCCTGCCGGTGATGTCCTACGCCGCGAAGTACGAGTCGGCCTTCTACGGCCCGTTCCGCGACGCCGCGGACGGTGCGCCGGCGTTCGGCGACCGCCGGCACTACCAGATGGACCCCGCGAACGCGCGCGAGGCCGCCCGCGAGGTCCGTCTCGACGTCGAGCAGGGCGCCGACGTCCTGATGGTCAAGCCGGCGCTGCCGTACCTCGACGTCGTGCGTGCGGTTCGTCGGGCGTTCGACCACCCGGTCGCGGCCTACAACGTCTCCGGCGAGTACGCGATGGTCCACGCCGCCGCCGACAACGGCTGGCTGGACCTGGAGGCGGCCGCCCACGAGTCGCTGCTCTCCATCAAGCGGGCCGGCGCGGACCTGATCGTGACCTACTTCGCCGAAGACCTGGCCGACCGCCTCTGAGGCCGCCTCGGGCCGGCCCCGCCCGACCCCGCCGGTGCCCCCAGAGGCGCCACCCGCCGGTCCCGCCGGGCCATCCGGTTCGCGGGGCCCGCGGGCGAGGTCGACGCCCCCGAACCGCGCCGGAGACCCCGGATCGCCGGTCGACGAACGTCCAGCGACACCTTGGAAATCCCTGGATTTCTGGACGGTTTACGACCTTATACTGTTAGTATCATACCGTAGAACGGACGATCGTCCAGGAATTAGAGATATTTTTGGTATTCTCCAACACAGGGATTTATGTGGCGGTGTTCCATGACGCCCTCACGTGTCTCGGAAGACGAACATGGACGAATCGGTGGGAAAGCTGTACGAACATTCAACGATGAACCCCTGGGGTAGGGAGGCCCGGGCATGGTAGTGGCCGCGCCCTTGCAGGTCGACGCGGCGACGGTCGCCGAGGCGGTGAACTTCACCTGGATCCTCGTCGTGTCGTTCCTGATCTTCTTCATGCACGCCGGCTTCGCGATGCTCGAGGCCGGCCAGGTCCGGTCGAAGAACGTCGCGAACCAGCTGACGAAGAACCTGCTCACCTGGAGCGTCGGCGTGGTCGCGTTCTTCCTCGTCGGCGCCGGCGTGAGCAGCCTCGTCGGCGGCGGTGGCTTCGCCTGGACCGCCGGAAACGACCCCGCCTCGTGGGCGGACGGGTGGCTCTACGGGGCTGTCTTCGCCATGACCGCCGCCACGATCGTCTCCGGGGCGGTCGCCGGCCGTGCGAAACTGCGCGCGTACGTCGGCTACACGGTCTGTCTCGCAGCCGTGATCTACCCCGTCGTCACGGGGATCACCTGGGCCGGCGGGTACCTCGGCTTCCAGGACTTCGCCGGCGGCATGATCGTCCACGGCATGGGCGGCATCGCCGGCCTGACGGCCGCCGCCGTCCTCGGGCCGCGGATGGACCGGTACAACGAGGACGGCAGCGCCAACGTGATCCCCGGCCACTCGATGACGTTCGCCGTCCTGGGAACGCTCGTCTTAGCGTTCGGCTGGTACGGGTTCAACGTCGGGACCGCCGCCATCTTCACGGGCTCCGAAACGACGGTGTTCAACGGTGACGTGCTCGGCCGGGTCGCGCTCACGACCACGCTCGCGATGGCGATGGGCGCCGTGGGCGCCGGCACCGTCTCGCTCCTGAAAACCGGCAAGGTGGACACCCTCTACGTCGCGAACGGCCTGCTCGCGGGCCTCGTGGGCATCACCGCCATCCCGAACGTCGCCGCCTGGTGGGGCGCGCTCGTCGTCGGCGCCATCGCCGGCGCTCAGCTGCCCGTCGTGTTCACGTTCGTCGAACGCACCCTGAAGATCGACGACGTCTGTGCGGTCTTCCCCGTCCACGGGAGCGCCGGGGTGCTCGGCGCGCTCGCGTACCCGTTCGTCTCGCCGACCGTCCTCTCGGGCGGATCCGGGGCGGTCATCGACGCCTTTATCACCCAGGCCATTGGCGTCGGGTTGATAGCCGGGTGGACGATCCTCGCGACCGGGTTCGTGTTCTCCGTCTTCAAGCTGGCCGGCCAGGCCCGCGTCGCCCCGGGGCACGAGCAGGCGGGCCTCGACGTGTCCGAGCACGGCGTC
>PXQY01000099.1:2727-5772 GCA_003021745.1 Halobacteriales archaeon QH_7_69_31 | reverse complement strand
ACGCCGAGTGGCGCGCCCGATCGACAGGAAAGACGATACGGGACGGAGCTACCCCGCTCTCGGACGTCTCCCAGGACGTCGGGGAACCGAGCGAGAAGAACCCCACGCTCGTGAACTTTTTCATTCCGATCGTGGTCTTGCTCGTGGTCGGACTCGTCTCGATGTGGTGGCTCGGCGGCGGTCAGAACCCGGGCGTCGACATCTCGACCGCGTTTCAGGAGACCGACGTGGCACTCGGGCTGCTATACGGCGCGTTCGCCTTCATGATCACCGGCTTCGTCGGCGCGCTCGGCTACCGGACGATGGACCTCGAGGGGGCGAGCGATACGATCATCGCCGGGTTCAAAACCATGAACATCGCCATCGCCATCATCGTCCTCGCGTGGGCGATCGGCCTGGCCGCCGAGAAGGTCGGCACCGCGGAGTATATCGTCGGCGTGATGGTGGGCAGTGGCGTCCCCGGCAGTTTCTTGCCCGCCATCATCTTCGTCGCCGCGGCGATCGTCGCGTTCACGACCGGTACCTCCTGGGGCACGATGGCCATCCTGACGCCGCTTGCGATCCCGCTCGGCTACGAACTGGGCGGGCTCCCGCTCCTTCCGGTGCTGATCGGTGTCCTCTTCGGCGGGGCCATCTGGGGCGACCACAGCTCGCCCATCAGCGACACCACCGTGATGTCCTCTATCTTCGCCGGGTCCGACCACATCGACCACGTCAACACGCAGGTCCCGTTCGCGGGGACCGCCGCCGGTGTCACTCTCGTCGGCCTCCTCCTGTACGGGGTCGGAATCAAGACGGTGTACGTCGTACTGCCGCTGTCGTTCGTCCTGACGGCGGGTGCAGTGCTCGCGCTCAACAAACTCGACGCGCGACGCAAGGGACTCCCGGAGGTGATGCCCTCGGTCGAGGAGATCGAATCCGGGGACGTCGACACCGACGCCATCGAAAACGGCTACACCAGCGGGAACAACGGGTCCCACGCGTACCTCTCGCCGGTCCCGGTCCTGGCGGTCTTCGTCGTCGCCGGCTATCTCGCTCTCCTGTTCGCGTTTGCTACCCTCGGCGGGTGATCGTGCAGGCTGGCCTCCCCGCTCCGTCTCCCCGTTCTCGTGACGCTCGCATCTGGCATTCGGACGCTGTTTCTCGACGCGGACGACGCGATCGTTTCGCCGTACCGAACCAGATACGGATCGCCGTCGGGGAGGGAGCGACCGAGGTCGACCGCGCCGACATCGCGACGTCGTTACGTGCCTCCGCAGCGACACCGCGGACGTGACGAGCGTGGCCGCCGTCCCGAACTACGGTAAGATCTGATGGACAGGAGCCGGGCCGGGGCCACCGTCCCGGTGTACATACAGGTTTGACGAACAGGTGACGCGTCCTGGCCGCCCGTCCCGGTATACGGCGAACCACACCGAACAGGTGACGCGCTGTGGTCGCCGACGGACACCAATTCGTGGCCGGAGACCGGCGATATCGAGGCGTGAACGGTCGTGTCGGCAGGATTTCAGTAACGTTTTCCGTTCGTCGTCGGAGTGGGTCAAAACATGCCGGATCGAGAAACGTGGGCGACGCGTCTCGGCTTCATCGCCGCCTCGATCGGGAGCGCGGTGGGACTGGGCAACATCTGGCGGTTCCCGTTCCAGACTGCCGAGAACGGCGGCTCGGCGTTCCTCGTGGTGTACCTGGTGGCGGTGCTTTTGATCGGCCTGCCGGCGCTTCTGGCCGAGTTCGTGATCGGCCGTCGGGCGAACCTCAACGCCATCGACGCCTTCGACCGCCTCGACCGGCCGAACTGGAAGGTGGTCGGTGCCATCGGGGTCCTCGCCGGGTTCTGGACGCTCGCCTACTACAGCGTGGTCGGCGGGTGGGTCATCCGGTACGTCTACGGGAGCGCGACCGGCGCGTACTTTGGGGGTCCGGAGGCGTACTTCGACGCCATCGCCGAGGGCCCGGAGGCGATCGCGCTGCACTTCCTGTTCATCGCCACGAGCGCGGCCATCGTCGCGTTCGGCATCGAGGACGGCATCGAGCGGGCCACCAAGCTCATGGTCCCCAGCATCATCCTCCTCATGGTCGGACTCGCCGCGTACGCCGCGACCCTCCCTGGCGTCGGCGAGGGCTACGCCTTCTTCCTGTCGCCGGACCTCTCGACCATCGCGGCGAACGCCGGCGAGGTCGTCCCGGCCGCCGTCGGCCAGGCGCTGTTCTCGCTGTCGCTCGGTTTCTCCATCATGATCACGTACGCCTCCTACCTCGGCGAGGACGACAACCTCGCGCTCGACGGCGTCAGCATCGCCGCGTTCAACACCTTCGTCGGCGTCCTCGCCGGCTTCGTCGTGTTCCCGTTGCTTTTCGCCCAGGGCGTCGAGGTCGGCGACGCCGGGACGAACGCGGTGTTCGTCTCCGTCGCCTCCGCGCTGTCGGGCCTCCCGTTCGGCCGGGTGCTCGGCGTCGTCTTCTTCGGCACCGTCCTGATCGCGGCCCTCTCGTCGGCCATCAGCCTGCTGGAGGCCGTCACCGCCTACGTGGTGGACAACTACCGGTTCGGCCGGGTGCAGACGGCGGTAGGTATCGGCACGGCCCTGTTCCTTGCCGGCGTCCCGTCGGCGTTGTCCCTCGACTGGTTGGACTGGTTCGATACGGTCGCCGGGAGCCTCCTCCTCCCGCTCGCGGTGTTCGGCGTCGTGTTCTTCGTCGGCTGGGTGATGACCGACGAGGCCATAGCGGAGGTCCGACAGGGCGCCTCCGGGTCCGGCACGCTGTCGGTCCTGTGGCTATGGACCGTCCGGACCGTCGTCCTCCTTGCCGTCGGCGGCACGGTCGCGGTGAGCCTCCTCGAGCTGCGCGCACCGCCGCTGTAGGAGTCGGAAACCCTTTTTCGACCCCCGTCGTTGCACTCCGCAATGAGCACCGCGGGACGTGAGCCGACATGACGATGGACGACGACATCGAGGAGCTGCGGGAGCTGCAACGGGAGGCCGAACTGGGCGGCGGCGAGGACCGCATCGCCACACAGCACGAGAAGGGGAAGCTGACCGCCCG
>PXQY01000099.1:0-2716 GCA_003021745.1 Halobacteriales archaeon QH_7_69_31 | reverse complement strand
TTCGTGTTCGCCCACGACTTCACCGTCTTCGGCGGCTCGCTGGGGGAGGCGTTCGCCGAGAAGGTCTGCAAGGTGATGGACCGCGCCATCGAGACCGGCGCGCCCATCGTCGGGCTGAACGACTCGGCGGGCGCCCGCATCCAGGAGGGCATCGACTCGCTGGCCGGCTACGCCGACATCTTCCACCGCAACCAAAAGGCGAGCGGCGTGGTCCCCCAGATCTCCGCCATCATGGGGCCCTGCGCGGGCGGCGCCGTCTACTCGCCCGCCATCACCGACTTCGTCTTCATGGTGGAGGACACCAGCCACATGTTCATCACCGGGCCCGACGTGATCGAGACCGTCACCGGCGAGGAGGTCGGCTTCGCGGAGCTGGGCGGCGCCACCACCCACACCACCGAGTCCGGCGTCGCCCACTTCGCCGCCGCCGACGAGGAGGCCGCACTCGACGACATCCGTCACCCCGACGGAGCCCCGGAAGCCATACGACATGGTCGACGTCGTCGACCGGGTCCTCGACGAGGGGTCGTTCTTCGAGGTCGGCGAGGGGTTCGCCCGCAACATCGTCACCGGCTTCGGCCGCCTGGACGGCCGGCCGGTCGGCGTCGTCGCCAACCAGCCCCGCGTCAACGCCGGCACCCTCGACATCGAAGCGTCCCTGAAGGGCGGACGGTTCGTGCGCTTCTGCGACGCGTTCAACGTCCCGATCGTCACGTTCGTCGACGTCCCCGGCTTCATGCCCGGGACCGGCCAGGAACACGACGGCATCATCAAGCACGGCGCCAAACTCCTCTATGCGTACTCGGAGGCGACGGTCCCGCTTTTGACCGTCATCACCCGGAAGGCCTACGGCGGCGCCTACGACGTCATGGCCTCGAAACACCTCGAGGCCGACGTCAACTACGCCTGGCCCAGCGCCGAGATCGCGGTCATGGGCCCGAAGGGCGCCGTCAACGTACTCTACAGCGACGAACTCGAGGCGGCCGACGACGTCGACACGCGGCGCGAGGAGCTGATCGCCGACTACCGCGAGACGTTCGCCAACCCGTACACGGCGGCCGAACGCGGCTACGTCGACGGCGTCCTCGAGCCGAAGGAGACCCGTCCGCGACTGGTCCGGGACCTCCGGATGCTCGCCTCCAAGCGCACGGACCAGCCGGACCGCAAGCACGGCAACATCCCGCTGTGACCGTGCCCCGCGACCTGGAACCGGCCCTGCCCGACGACGCCGACGCCGCCGAGGCCGCCGCGATCGCCGCCACCGTCCGGGCCCACCTGGCGGCCGACGATGATGCGAACGACGGCGGGGCGTCGGCCTGGACCGGCCGACGCTGGCGGTTCCGCGGCCGGGTGGCCGCCCTGCAGCGCCGACGCGTCAGGGTGCCGGCGGCGGCGCCACCGGACGCCTGGACCGCGGCGGGGCGGACGGACCGCTACTGAGCCACGCTCCCGAGGGTAGCCGTGAAACCGTTAGAATGACGTGTGCGCCGCGATTTGCTCCCGCCAGGATGTTCGACAAGGTGCTCGTCGCCAACCGGGGCGAGATCGCGGTGCGCGTGATGCGGGCCTGCGAGGACCTCGGCGTCGAGACCGTCGCCGTCTACAGCGACGCCGACAAACACAGCGGCCACGTCCGCCACGCGGACGAGGCCTACAACATCGGGCCGGCGCGGGCGGCCGACTCCTACCTCGACCACGGGGCCGTCATCGAGGCCGCCGAGAAGGCCGACGCCGACGCCATCCACCCCGGCTACGGCTTCCTCGCCGAGAACGCCGAGTTCGCCGGCACGGTCGGGGCCCACGAGGACGTCACCTGGATCGGGCCGTCGGCCGAGTCGATGGAGCAGGCCGGCGAGAAGACGAAGGCCCGCACGATCATGCGGGAGGCCGACGTCCCGATCGTCCCCGGGACGACCGAACCCGTCGAGACCGCCGAGGCGGTCCGGGAGTTCGGCGACGAGCACGGCTACCCCATCGCCATCAAGGCCGAGGGCGGTGGCGGCGGCCGGGGGATGAAGATCGTCCGCGATCCACAGGAGGCCGACGAACAGCTCGAGACCGCAAAGCGGGAGGGCGAGGCGTACTTCGACAACGACTCCGTCTACCTGGAGCGCTACCTGGAGAACCCCCGACACATCGAGGTCCAGATCCTCGCCGACGAGCACGGCAACGTCCGGCACCTCGGCGAGCGGGACTGCTCGCTGCAGCGCCGCCACCAGAAGGTCATCGAGGAGGGGCCCTCGCCGGCGCTCACCGACGACCTCCGGGAGACGATCGGCGAGGCCGCCCGGCGCGGTGCCGAGGCCGCCGACTACCACAACGCCGGCACCTTCGAGTTCCTCGTCGAGGACGAACCGCGGGACGACGGGGAGCTGCTCGGCGCCGACGCGGACTTCTACTTCCTCGAGGTCAACACCCGGATCCAGGTCGAGCACTGCGTCACAGAGGAGCTGACCGAAATCGACATCGTCAAGTGGCAGCTCCGGGTAGCCGCCGGCGAGGAGCTTTCGTTCTCCCAGGACGAGGTCGACCTGGAGGGCCACGCCATCGAGTTCCGCATCAACGCCGAGAACGCCGCCGACGACTTCGCGCCGGCGACCGGCGGGACCCTCGAGACCTACGACCCGCCGGGCGGCATCGGCGTCCGGGTCGACGACGCGCCCCGTCAGGGCGACGACCTCGTGACTGACTACGACTCGATGATAGCGAAGCTAAT
>PXQY01000098.1:2372-24083 GCA_003021745.1 Halobacteriales archaeon QH_7_69_31 | reverse complement strand
GCGGGCCGACAGCGTCCTGCTCGGGACGCCGATGTACCACGGCTCCTACGCGGCGCCGCTGAAGAACGCGCTCGACTACTGCGGGTTCGACGAGTTCGAGAACACCACCGTCGGACTGCTGTGTGTCGCCGGCGGGTCGTTCCCCACGACGACGCTCGATCACCTCCGGTCGGTCGCGCGGGCGGTCAACGCCTGGGTCGTCCCCCACCAGGTCGCCATCCCGCGGGCCCGCGAAGTGTTCGACGGCGACACCCTGCACGACGAGGACGTCGCCGAGCGGGTCGACACCCTGGGCCGCAGGATGGTCGAGTACGCCAACATCGAACCGGACCCCCGGACCGTCGAGGCCCAGCAGAACGTCGGCGCGGACGACTAGCAGTTGATGATAAGACGATTCCGTTATTCAACATGGACCGCGGGACACCCGACCGATACAGTCGAGTGGTCTCACCCCAGAAATCAAAACATACCTGACTCCTGTCAGAAGTGGCGTCCAAGAGTTAGAGGATTCATGAACCGTAAGCGAGTCCCATCAGGAGCAATCCCATGAAGCTCAAGACCGGCCCCAATCGTCGCGTGAGGGTAACTTTCCAATCAGCTGGTTCGACCTTGGTCGATCGACGTTTGCTCCCGATGGCGTCTATCTGTTCCTCGAACTTAGCGAGCCGGTACGGCTTCCATGTCATCAGAACACCCCAGACGGTGAATAGGAAACCAAGGACTAGATAGCGGACCATACCACTATAACCCTATCTCGGACTATACTTTGTATCCTCGATACATGTAAAACGACTGGAGACCCCGCTTTGAATTTCACTTGGGCTGTTGCGTGAATAGATTCAGCGTGCCGTATTCGCGCTGTAATATTCGGCGCTCCGTCGGAGAACTGCCTCGACGGTTCTTCGGCCGCGGGGTGGCCCCGGGCGACCAGGCGCCGGCGCTTTCGTTCGCCGTCGCCGTCACACTCGCGGCCGTGGGCGGCCGGCTCCTCGTCGCCCCGGCCACGCTATCGGGGTACGCCCGCGTGGCCGAGGCGACGGCCAGCCCGTACCTGACGGCGGCGGTGGTCCTCGGCGTCGCGGCCGTCCTCGTGGCCCCGCTCGTGCTCCACCTGGGGGCGGCGCTTGCGACCCTCGGGCTCGCGGCGCTGGTCGACGAGAGGGCCGGCGTCAGCGAGACCGTCCAGGTAATCGCCTACGCGGCCGCGCCCGGCGTCTTCGTCGCCGTCCCCCGACCGGCGGTCCGGGTCGCCGCGCTCGCGTACGCCTGCGTGCTGTTCGCCGTCGGTCTCGCAGTCGTCCACGGAACCTCGCGCCGCCGCGCCGCCCTGGCGGCCGCACTCCCGGCGCTTTTCGTGTTCGGTTTGGCCTTCGGCGGCATTGCCGCACTCGATGCGGTCATTGCTGGGGCATGACGTCGACGGGCCGGGCGATTCCGACAACCGTTTCAAGCCCCGTCCCGTCGATTCCGTCAATGGCAGACTGCATCATCTGCGGTACCTCCACCGACGGCGGACCGATCTGTGAGGTCCACCAGGAGGACGTAGCGTTCGAGTTCGACGGGGATCACCCCTCGCAGCTGACGCCGGGCCGGTTCTACCGCGGCACCGTCGACGGCTACGCCGACTTCGGCGTGTTCATCAACGTCGGCACCGTCACGGGGCTGCTCCACCGGAGCAAGCTGGACCGGCGCCTCGAGAGCCTCGAGTGGACGGCCGGCGACGACGTCTTCGTCCAGGTGAACAACGTCCGCGACAACGGCGACATCGACCTCGGCTGGTCGATCCGCCAGGACGAACGGGAGTTCCGCGGCGTACTCGTGGACGCGCCGGACGGCGACTACCTGGCCGACCAGGCCGACGAGGACGACGGAGCGGCGTCGACCGAGGACGACGAGCGTGCCGCCGGTGGGAGCGCCGGACCCGGGGGCGCCGGCGAACCGTCGCCCTCGACCGCCGATGCCGGGTCGTCGGCCGGCACACGGTCGTCCGGGTCGTCGGCCGAGCCATCGGAATCCGGCCCGTCGGCCGAGAGCCAGCGGACCGACACCCCCGAGGCGGAATCGTCGGCCGGCTCCTCGAGCGACGACGCGGCGCCCCGCCAGCCGGATCTCGATTCCGGGTCCGGGCGGCCCGGCGCCGACGAGGAATCCTCCGGGGCCCCGTTCCGCGGCGAAGCGACCGACGAGTCGGGATCAGGACGGGGAGAGCCCTCCCCGACGGCCGACCTCGACCGCGTCGCCGTCGAGGCCCTCTCCGACCGCGTCGGCGACGTCGTCCGCCTCGAGGGCGAGGTCGCGGCCGCCCGCCAGACCTCCGGCCCGACCGTCTTCGAACTCCGCGACGAGACCGGCGTGGTCGACTGTGCGGCCTTCGTCGAAGCCGGCGTCCGCGCCTACCCCGACGTCGAGGTCGACGATGTCGTCCGGCTCGACGGGGAGGTCCGGCTGCGGCGCGACGAGATTCAGGTAGAGACCGAGTCGCTCGTCGAATTGGCAGGCGACGCCGAGGCCGCCGTCCGTGACCGGATGGACGAGGCGCTCGACGCCCGGGCCCGGCCGGACGACGCGGTGCCGCTCGGCGACGACGAGGCTCTGGCGGCCATCGCCGAGGAGGTGACCGACGCCGCCGCCACCATCCGGCGGGCCGTCCTCGAATCCCGGCCCGTCGTCGTCCGCCACGACGCGACGACCGACGGCTACGCGGCCGGCGCCGCCATCGAGCGCGCCGTCCTCCCGCTCGTCGAAGCCGAGCACGCCGCCGCCGACGCCGTCTACCACTACTTCGACCGCCGACCGCTCGAGGACGGCGTCTACGACATGAACGACGCGACGAAGGACGTCACCCGGATGCTGGGCGACCGGGAGCGTCACGACGAGCACGCCACCGTCGCCGACGAGGTCGACGCCCTCCTGACCGCCGACGAGCGGACGGCGACGACCGTCGCCGCCGACGTCGCAGCGGCCGTCAACGGCGACGTCCGCGAGGACTTGCTCCACCTGCCGGCGGTCAGCTACTGGAACGACGTCCCCGAGCCCTACGCGGAGCTCGCCCGCGAGGCCGGGATCGAAGCCGAGACGGCCCGCGAACTCCGCCAGGCCGTCGCGCTGGAGGCCTTCTACCAGTCCTACGAGGACAAGCGCGAACTCATCGTCGACCTCCTGTTCGACGCGCGGACGGGGCTGGCCGCCCAGGTCGCCGACCAGTTCCGGACGAAGCTTTCGGCCGAACTCGACACGGCGACCGCGAACCTCGAGGAGCGCACCGTCGACGACGGGACCGTGGCGGTGCTGGACACGCATGCCTACACCCACGAGTACGACTTCCCGCCGACCCGGCTGCTGCTGGACGAACTCCACCGGCGGCTCGACGCCGACGTCCTCATCGGCGTCGGCACCGACGACCTCCAGCTCCGGACCGACGGCGAGTTCGACCTGGAGTCACTCGTCGCCGCCCTCCAGCTCGAGGCGGCCGACGCCGGCGTCACCGACCCCGGCGCCCGCGAGCCCACGGTCGAGTTCCTCGCCGGCGAGCGCGAGGCCGTCCTGGACGCCGCCGTCGACGCCGTCGCCGAGCGCGCGCTGGCCCCGTCGGCCTGACGAGCTCCACTGCCCCTCCCCGGAATCCGTGCCCGGCGCGTGTGCACTTTCCGGGGCGGCGAGCCGCCGAGCCGTCACCACTCACCGACGGACCGGGACGGCACGCCACGTCTGGCCGGACCTCACCGAGCGACGAGGACACATCGACCAAAGGGGTCGTCGCGGGGAACGTCCGCGTCGCGCCGGACCGCTACCCACTTACCGCCGGCGCGCCTCGACCCGATAGCGGATGAGCACCGACTCCGTCGCGTTCGAGCGGGTGTGTGAGAGCCTCGTCGAGGCCATCCTGGCGGGCGACCTCGAGCGCGGCGACTTAGAGGCGGCGAAGCTGGACGCCTGCCGCGAGCACGCCTCGCCGAAGGTGCCGAAGAACACCGACCTGCTCGACCACGCGCCGGCCGACCGCCGGGAGGACCTTGCGGCGGTCGTCCGCCGCAAGCCCGTGCGGACGGCCTCGGGCGTCTCGCCGGTCGCCGCCATGACGTCGCCCCACACCTGCCCGCACGGGAAGTGTCTGTACTGTCCCGGCGGCCCGGCCTCGGAGTTTTCCTCCGCCCAGTCCTACACGGGCCACGAGCCCGCCGCCGCCCGCGGCGTCCGCTCCCACGACTACCAGGAGTGGTTCGTCAAACGAGCCCTCGAGGCAATGAACAACTACGACCTCGAGGCGCCGCCGAGCCCCAGCGACTCCGAGTCGTTCGCGCCCGACCCCGACGAGGTCGAGTTCCGGTACCTCGAGGACGTCATCGCGGAGAACGAGACGGCCGACGTCCGCAACGTCGGGACCACCTTCGAGACGAAGCCGGACTGGTGTGGCCGAGAGCAGATCGACCGGATGCTCCGGCTCGGCGGCACGAAGGTCGAGGTCGGCGTCCAGACGACCTACGAGCGGATCAACCGCGAGATGCACCGCGGCCACGGCGTCGGGGCGAGCCTCGACGCCAACCGGCGGCTGCGGGACGCCGCGTTCAAGATCGGGTTCCACATGATGCCCGGCCAGCCCGGCATGTCGAAGGAGATGTGTCTGCAGGACTTCCGGGAGCTGTTCGACGCTCCGGAGTGGCAGCCGGACTACCTCAAGATCTACCCGACGCTCGTCGTCCGGGACACCGTCACCTACGACATGTGGCGTCGCGGGGAGTACGAGCCGCTCACGAACGAGGAGGCCGCGGAGCTGGTCGCCGAGATCAAGTCAATGATCCCCCGGTACACGCGGCTCCAGCGCGTCCAGCGGGACATCCCCGCGGACTTCATCGACGCCGGCGTCTGGAAGTCCAACCTCCGCCAGCTCGCCAGACAGCGGATGGCCGAGCACGGCTGGACCTGTGAGTGCATCCGGTGTCGGGAGGTCGGGATGAACGACGAGGAACCGGAGAACGTCGAGATGGACGTCCTGACCTACGAGGCCGCCGGCGGCACGGAGCACTTCATCTCCATCGAGGACTTCGAGAAGGACCTGCTCGTGGGCTTCTGCAGGCTCCGGTTCCCCGACGAGCCCATCCGGGAGGAGCTGCAGGACGCGGCACTCGTCCGTGAACTTCACGTCTACGGCGACGAAGTCGGCGTCGGCAGCGAGACAGCACGCGGCTCGGAGGCGAGTGCCCACCAGCACGAGGGCTACGGCCGCCGATTGCTCCGGACGGCCGAGGATATCGCCCGCGACGCCGGGTTCCGGAAGCTCGCGGTCATCTCCGGCGTCGGCGTTCGCCAGTACTACCGCGAGAAGCTCGGCTACTACCAGGACGGCCCCTACGTCTCGACGCGACTGCAGTGACGCGCCGCCGCCGGTCCGCCACCCGCAGTCGGACGCCCCGTTCGGGCGGTCCGCCGCGTTCATGTGACCCCACGATCTAGGGCGGGACGTGCCCAGCGAGGTCATCGAGGGCGTCCACCTGCTGGAGGTCGGGTGGCCGGAACCGGTCGGGGCCAACGCCTACCTGGTCGACGACGGCGACCTCACCCTCGTCGACGCCGGCCTCCCGGTCGGCCGGCGGTCGCTCGCCGGCGAGATCCACGCCGCCGGCTACGACCCGGCGGGCCTCGACCGCGTACTCCTCACCCACTACGACGTCGACCATGTCGGCGGCCTCCGGGCGGTCGACGGTGACGTCTCCGTCCACCTCGGCGCGCCGGACGCGGCCCTCCTCGAGGGCGACTGGAAGCCGCCGTGGACCCATCCCAAGGGGCCCTACCACCGGGTATTCCGGCGCCTGTATCCGTTGACGGGCCGTGACCTCCGGCCCCTGATGGACCGGGAGCAGGTGGGCGGGTTCCGGGCGCTCCATACGCCCGGCCACAACCCCGGCCACACCGTCTACGTCCACGACGCCCTCGACACCGCGTTCCTGGGCGACCTCGTCCGGGTCTCCGGGGGCCGGTTCCGCCCGCCACCCTGGATCGACACCTACGATCGGCAGAGAGCCCGGAAGAGCATCGCCCGGGTCGGGGCCGAATCCTTCGACCACGGCTGTGCCGGGCACGGCGGCCCGGTGACGCCGGACGCCGGCGCCGCGCTGGCCGACCTCGCGGCCGACTTGAGGGGCCAACGGCCCTGAGTCACCCCGATTCCGTGCCGCCCGCCTCGCGTCCGAGGAGGTCCCAGGTGCGGTAGGCGCCGGCGGCCACCAGGGCGGCGGCGACGAGCGCGAGCCAGAACACCCCGCCGAACAGGAGTGACTCGGCCTGGACCACCGCCAGGGCGAGCGTGCCGAGCCCGACCATCGTCGCCGCCCGAAGCGCGAGCGGGTCCCCGGCCGCTGCTGTCGCCAGCCCGCCGGCCGCGGCCAGGACGACGCCTGCGGCAACGACCAGCGCGCCGGTGGCGAACGGTTCGAACGGCACCGCGGCCAGCCCCGGCCGGACGAATTCGAAGAGCCCCACGACGGCGAGTGCCGCACCGACGACGACAGCAGCGACGCCCGAGGTCCGGTCCTCCATGCGGCCGTCTCCGCACAGCGCGGCCAAATCGGTTGCGGCGTTCCGATATGGAAACCTCGGGCAGTCGATCGCCTACGCGGATAGTGAAATTAAGCTCACCGTGCCCGTCTGCGTCACTCCTTCCAGGGACAGCGTAGTGGTACCAAACGGGGACAACGAATCCCATCGACGGGCATGACTGACGGATCCTATCGAGGGTACCGCGACCCGTCAGGCCTTTCTCCGGGCCGCCGCAGCGTCCGGGCATGGACCGCAAGCGGGCGATGACCAGCGTCGACCTCGCCGCGCTCGTCGGCGAACTCCGGGCGTACACCGGCGCCGTCGTCGACAAGGCGTATCTCTACGGCGAGGACCTCGTCCGGCTGAAGATGCGGGACTACGACCGCGGCCGGGTGGAGCTGATCGTCGAGGTGGGCGACCCGAAGCGCGTCCACGTCGCCGCGCCGAAGCACGTCCCGGACGCGCCGGGCCGCCCGCCGAACTTCGCGAAGATGCTCCGGAACCGCATCGCCGGCGCGACCCTGGCGTCGGTCGAGCAGTACGGCTTCGACCGCATCCTCACGTTCACCTTCGAGCGAGAGGACCGTACGACGCTCGTCGTCGCAGAGCTGTTCGGCGACGGCAACGTCGCCGTCCTGGAGGAGGACCGCGAGGTCATCGACTGTCTGGACACCGTCCGCCTGCGATCCAGGACGGTCGCGCCGGGCAGCCAGTACGGCTACCCCGAGGAGCGATTCAGCCCGCTGGACTGCGGGTACGACGCGTTCGCGGCGCGGATGGACGACTCCGATACCGACCTCGTCCGGACGCTTGCCACGCAGCTGAACTTCGGCGGCCTCTACGCCGAGGAGCTGTGTACCCGCGCCGGCGTGGAGAAGACCGTCGACATCGAGGACGCGACGGAGCGCCAGTACGACGCGCTGTACGGCGCCCTCGAGCGGCTCCGGGAGCCGATCCTGGCCGGTGATACCGATCCGCGGCTCTACGAGGAATGCGAGGCCGAACGGAGTGAGGCCTCGACAGTAGCGAGCGGGAGGACCGACCAGCGGGAGGGACGACACGCGAGCCGCGAGGCCGAGCGTAGCGAGGCCTCGGAACGAGCGAGCGGTGAAACCGCGAGCCGCGAGGCCGAACGAAGTGAGGCCTCGGAAGCGACCGTCGTCGACGCGACGCCGCTCCCGCTGGAGGAACACGCCGCCGCTGGCCACCGGGCGATCGCCTTCGAGACGTTCAACGACGCCGTCGACGAGTACTTCCACCGGCTCGACCGGGAGGCCGAGCCCGAGCCCGACGGCCCGGACTTCGAGGCCGAGATCGAGAAACACGAGCGGATCATCCGACAGCAGGAGCAGGCCATCGAGGACTTCGAGGCGGAGGCCGAGGCCGAACAGGCGAAAGCGGAATTGTTATACGGCAACTACGACCTGGTCGACGAGGTCTGCTCGACGGTCAGGGAGGCCCGCGAGGACGGCCTCGACTGGAGCGAGATCCAAGCGACTCTCGCGGCCGGCGCCGAGCGGGGCATCCCCGAGGCCGAGGCCGTGGTCGGCGTCGACGAGACCGAGGGCTCGGTCACCCTCGAGATCGAGGGGACCACCGTCGAGGTCGACCCGTCGATGGGCGTCGAGAAGAACGCCGACCGCCTCTACACCGAGGCCAAGCGGATCCGGGCAAAGCGGGCTGGCGCCGAGGCGGCCATCGAGGACACCCGCGAGGACCTCGAGGCCGTCAAACAGCGCCGGGAGGAGTGGGAGGCGGCCGACGACGACGGCGAGGACGGCGACGAGGACGCGGAGCGCGACTGGCTCGAGATGGGGTCGGTTCCCGTCCGGTACGACGAGCAGTGGTACGAGCGGTTCCGGTGGTTCCGGACGGGCGAGGGCTTTCTCGTCCTCGGCGGGCGGAACGCCGACCAGAACGAGGAGCTCGTCAAGAAGTACATGGAACCGGTCGACCGGTTCCTCCACGCGCAGGCCCACGGCGCGCCCGTCACCGTGCTGAAGGCCACGGAACCCGACGAGGCCGCCCGTGACGTGGAGGTCCCGGCGACCAGTCGGGAGGCGGCCGCGCAGTTCGCCGTCTCCTACTCGTCGGTCTGGAAGGACGGCCGGTACGAGGGCGACGTCTACGAGGTCGACCCGGACCAGGTCTCGAAAACCCCGGAGAGCGGCGAGTACGTCGAGAAGGGCAGCTTCGTCGTCCGCGGCGACCGCGAGTACCACCGGGACGTCCCGGTCGGTGTGGCCGTCGGCATCACTTGCGAGCCCGACACCCGCGTCGTCGGCGGGCCGCCGTCGGCCGTCGAGCAGCGAGCGGAGACGTCCGTCCGCCTCGAGCCGGGCCGGTACGCCCAGAACGACGTCGCAACGCGCATCTACCGGACCTTCCGCGAGCGGTTCCGCGACACGAGCTTCGTGCGGAAGGTCGCCAGCCCGGACCTGATCCAGGAGTTCTGCCCGGCCGGCGGCAGCCGGATGGTCGACGAGTGAGCCGCGAGGCGCGAGCGAAGCGAGCGCCTCGGACTGAGCGAGCGGGAGGAGCGACCAGGGGAGCGACGACACGCGAGCCCCGCGGCCGACCGTAGGGAGGCCGCCGAACGGGCGAACGGTGTCCTCGCGAGCGACCGCCGAATGGGCGAACGGCGACCGGAGGGAGCCGTGAGCCGGAGTGAGCCGCGACCCCCGCGGCCCACCCCGCGAAGACTAATCCTGAAATTATAAACGCCAGCGGGTCCTCCGGCGACTGTGCTTCGAGCGGCGCTGTCGTACCCCACGCGGAACCCGGACGGGCCCCGCAGTGTCCTCATCGGCGGTGGCCTGGTGTTCCTGGCGTCCGTGTTCGGCGCGACTTCCTTGCTGGAGGGCCCGGTGAGCCTCGTCGCACTCCTCGGGGTGCTCCCCTGGCTCGCGCTCCGCGGCTACTACGTCCGGGTGCTCCGGACCAGCATCGGCCGGGACCGCCCGACGCCGCCGCCCTTGGCGGACGGCGGACGCCTCCTCCGGGACGGCGCCGTCGCCGTCGGCATCTCGGCGGCGTACCTGCTCCCGGGCGCGGTCGTCTTGGGCCCGCTCGTGTATGCCCGGGCCGTCGGGACCGACGTCGGGACCCTGTACGCGGAGGTCGGCCTCCAGGCCGTCCTTGCGGACGCGGTGTTGTCGGCGACCGGTTTCCTCGCCCTGCTTGCCGCGATGTACCTCCTCGGCGCACTGTACGCCACCCCGGTCGCAGTCGCGCGGTTCGCCTACGAGGACCATCTCGGAGCGGCCTTCGAACTCAGGCGCGTCGTCGACGGCGCCCTCACCGAGGACTACGCCGTCGCCTGGGCGGCCGCGCTGTTGCTCCAGGTCCTCCTGTTCCCGATCGCGTACGTGTTCCGGGCCGCCATCGTCGGGTTCTTCTTCCACTTCGTGGTCGCCGTCGCCGTCCGGTACTGCTACGCCCGCGGGGTGGGCGAGGGCTCGGACCTCGAGCCGCTCGCGCGGACGACCGACGAGTCCGCTGGGGCCGTCGAGGACCCAACCGACATTCCGACATCGGCCACGTCGGCCCCCGAGGAGGGGCCGGCGGCCGACGCGGACCCGACCGATCGCGGTACCGGGAGCGACCCGGCCGATACCGACCGCGACCCACACGCGTCGACCGACGACGCCCCGACGACCGGCGGTCACGCCACGACCACCGACGATCATGCTCCGACCAGCGACACTGAGTCGCATAGCGGGGACGACACAACGGCGACGGGGGACGCCGCCCCGAATACCGACGACGAGCCGCCGAGGGGGGACGGCGAAGGGGAGCGCACTTAACGTCGCCGCCCCGAGCGTCGGCCAGCATGCGCGTCGCCGACCGGACGGCCGTGGAGGGCGACCGCGAGCGGATCACGGTCGTGCCGGAGAGCCTCGACGACCTCTGGCATCTCACCTACGTCATCGAGCCGGGCGACCGGGTCGCCGGCGACACGACCCGCCGCATCCAGCGGGACGACGACAGGACCAGAGACACCGGCGGCCAGCGCGAACCCATGTGGGTCCGGCTCGACGTCGGCGACGTCGAGTTCGCGAAGTTCGCCAATCGCCTCCGGGTCGGCGGCGAGATACGCGACTGCTCGCGGGAGGACCAGGTCGGCTTCCACCACACGCTCAACGTCGAGGAACACGACGAACTCGAGATCGAAAAGCGGTGGCAAATCGACCAGCTCGAGCGGCTGGAGGCGGCCGTCGAGGCGGCCGAACAGCCCGACGTCGCGGTCGCGACCGTCGAGGAGGGCGCCGCCTTCGTCCACACCGTCGCCCAGTACGGCGTCGAGGAGCGTGCCACCCTGTCGGGGACGACCGGCAAGGGCGAGTACGCCCGCGCCCGCGAGGAACTGTTCGGGGAGCTGTCGGAGGTGCTCTCGCGGCTCGACGTCGAGGCGATCATCCTCGCCGGGCCCGGGTTCACCAAGCAGGATGCGCTGGCCCACATCGCCGAGGAGGCCCCCGAGGTGGCCGAGCGGGTCAGGACCGTCGACACCGCGAGCGTCGGCGACCGCGGCGTCCACGAGGTACTCAAGCGCGGCGCCGTCGAGGAGATCCAGACCGAGACGCGGATCGCCCGCGAGGCCGAGCTCATCGACGAACTCACGGCACGAATCGGCGAGGGCGCCGAGGCTACCTACGGCATCGACGAGGTCGCGACGGCCGCCGACTATGGGGCCGTCGAGACGCTTTTGGTCCTCGACGAGCGGCTCCGCGCCGAACGCGCAGGCGAGGGCGACTGGGACGCAGACGTCGACGACCTCCTCGAGCGCGTCGAACGGCAGGGCGGCGAGGTCACCGTGTTCTCCCACGAGTTCGACCCCGGCCAGCAGCTCGCGAACCTCGGCGGCGTCGCCGCCCTGCTGCGGTACCGGCTGGACTGAACGGGCGGCGGCGGTCGCGTTGCACCGCGGGCGAGGCGGCCGTCAGCCCGACTCACGTCCGCTCCGAGACGTCGACCGTGAGGCCGTCCCGCGCGATCCGGACCTCTGCGTCGACGCGGGATTCGACGGCCTCGACCATGGCCGCTTCTTCGCCGTCGGCGTGTGGATAGCGATGGGTCAGGTAGACCCGGCCGAGGTCGTGGCCGGCAAGCACCTCGCCGAGCTGTGTCGGCGTCGGGTGGTTGTCCACGTCGATGCCGTCCGGGAACGAGCAGTCGTGGGCGAGCAGTGCCGAGCCGTCGGCGAGTTCGGCGACGGCGTCGGTGGCCTCCGTGTCGCCGGAGAACGTGAACGTCGCGTCGGCCGTCTCGAACCGGTAGGCCAGACAGTATATCGAGTGGACCGTCTCGACGGCCTCGACGTCGTAGCCAGCGACGGCGAACGATCCCGGGCCGACCTCCCGGTACGTCAGCTCGAACCGGCCCTGCATGTAGTCGTGGACCGCAAGGAGGTCCTCGACGAGGGCCTCGGTCCCCTCGGGGCCGACGATCTCGAGGGCGGTCTCGCCCGCCAGCCACCGCGCCTTCAACAGGGCCAGTAGGTCGGAGACGTGGTCGAGGTGGTGGTGGGTGAGGAGGACGCTCCCGACGCCATCGTAGCCGACGTCGGTCGCCGCGAGGCCGCCGAGGGCGCCGCTCCCGCAGTCGACGAGCAACGGGTCCGCGTCGCCACCGGGGTCGGCCAGCAACAGCCCGGTCTGGGCGCGATCGCCGGTCGGCATCGCCGCGCCCGTTCCGAGGAACGTGAGCTGCATATCCAACATCGAACGCGGTGGCCCAAGTGCGCTGGGGTGGTGGCCGGCATTCGCGACATTCCGGCCGGATGCGGTAAACCCGGAGGTATATGTCGCCCCGGGACACCTGTCTCCACGATGACACCGGCGACCGGGGCGGCCGACGACGACGCCTTCCGGGGAGCGGTGCGGGACGACGAGACGCTGACGGATACCGTCCCGGTCGGCGCGGCCGCCATCGGCGTGACCGACCGGCGGCTTCTCGTCCGACAGGGGGCGGACGTACGGGCCGTCGACCTCACGAACGTCCGGGCGGTCCGGCGACGGACCCTCCAAGATCGGGGTCGGCTGTCGGCGGGGCTGCAGTGGGGTGGGCTCGCTGCGGTGCTCGTCGGCGCCCGGGCGTTCGCGCCCCTCGAGGGCCTGGTTGCGCCCGTCGAACCGCCGCCAGGTGGTGGGTTCGAGGCGCTTTATGCGGCCGTCGCGGTGCTCGTCGAGGCGTTCCGCTACCTGGACGAGGCGTTCCTGGCCGTCGCCCTCCTCGCCATCGCCTGGGCCGGCTGGCACCTCGTCGCGTTCTACCGCACCCGGGAGGACGTCCTCGAGATCACGGTTGCCGGCGCCGACCCGGTTCGACTCCCGCCACCGGGGGACCCGACCGACGTCGACCGGCTCCGCGGGGCCGTGGACGCCCGATCACGTGCCGGCACGGAATGAATTAAAAGATCCGGTCGAGAGACGGGCCGGGGTGGGCTCGGCCCTCGGGGGCCGAACGTATATAAAAAGAATTCGATGCCGAGTTGCCCCCTCGAGGCACCGATCCACGGCGTCAGACCCCGGTGAGCGGGGCGTTCAGAACGTTGTCGATGGGCTTGACGATGGCGGTGCTGGAGGCGCCGACGGCGACCTCCGGCGTGCCTCTGGCGACCGCACGGAGGTTCTGGCCGGTCTCCGTGGTGTTCTCGCGCCATTCGTCGGCGGAGTATTCGAAGACGCGGCCGCTCTCCCCGACGGCGTACCCCTGGGCGTCCTCGATGGCGACGTCACGCAGCGTCGGGTCGCCGAGGTCGTACCGGCGCCAGGCGCCGTTGTAGCGGTAGACGGTGCCGCCGCCGGCCGTGACCCAGAGGTCCTCGGGACCGTCGCTGTCGATACCGTAGAAGGGGTTGGTGGTGTCCTCGACGCCGATCCGTCGGTAGGTCGTGCCGTCGTCGGTCTCGAAGGCACTCCCGTTCCCGTTGACCACGTGTCCGGAGCGTTCGCCGTGGAAGTCGATGGCGTTCAGCGAGTCGCCCTGGCCGACCGAGGCGGCGTTCCACGTTCCGCTCCGGCCGTTCCCGAAGCTGTAGTTGACGGCGCCGGCCTCGTCGGCGACGTAGACGTTCGCCTCCCCGGCCTCGCCCGTGGCGGCGACGTCGCGGAAGTTCTCGGTGTTGTCCTGGGGCTCGCCCCGGTCCTCGATGCTGCCGGTGGCCGGGTCGTACTCCCCGATGACGCCGGAGGCCCCGGCGAACCAGAGGCGTTCGCCGTCGTCAGTGACGTCGGCCCCGTAGAGGTCACGCCCGTCGCCGGAGGCGCCCCCGTCGGTGACCTTCCGCCACCCTTCGTCGGTGTCCGTTCGCTCGATGATGAGGCCGCCCTGCCCGACGGCGTAGGCGCCCTCGTCCGTGTAGACCACGTCGTGGAGATCGCCGTCGGTCGGCGTCTCCTCGATCGTCCACTCCTCCTCGGCGGCCGAGACGGACGGTACCGTCGCGGCGACGCCCAGCGCCCCGGCGCCCCGGAGCAAGTCGCGCCGCGTACTCGCCAGTCGTGACATTGCAGAAGAACGTTCGCCGAATCGACCCATTAAGCTTTCGGCCACCCGTCAGTTTTCAACGACCGGCGCACTCCGGTATCGGTATGTAACGAGGGCACCACGGCGTGCAACCGGTTTTCTCGCTGCATCGTGCGTCCCGAGCGCCCGCGCCCGCCGTCGACCCCCCGAGATGGCTCCTGGATTCCACGGACACAGGGCGTCAGCGGCCGTAGGTAAGTCGGCTGGCGATCCCGTCGAGCCACCGTTTCGCCCGGCCGGCGAGCACGCCCGGCGAGACCTTCCGGAGGTCGGCTTCCTCGACCTCGATGCGGTCCTCCTCGAAGGGGTCGTGGTCGCCCTCGATGACCGCCGAGACGGAACTCATCGCACACCGGCCGCAGGCCTCCGTCCGGTCGTCGCTTTCGTCCATAGCGGGACAACGGGCCGAACGCGGAAAGCGTTTTCCCGGGTCACGTCGGCGTCCGGACCACGTTCACGGCCTCGAGCCGGGTCGTCCCACCGGTGGGAATTTGGGCGTCCGGCCACCAGGCGGCCGTATGGGCGACGGTTCGGGCGCGCCGGACCCCCTTGCGGCGGTCCCCGAGTGGGACGACGAGTACATCGACCGCGTGAGCGACCGGCTCCACCACAGCTACGACCTCGAACGCGACAGGACGGTGGCCGGCCACCGGTTCACCCTCTACGGGCAGCTGGCGATACGCCGCCACAAGCAGTTCCTCCACCCGGCGTTGACCTACGGCGACCACCGGACGACCGAACACCTGCTCGTGAAGCGCCTCGAGGGCGTCTCGACCGCCGACGTCGAACGGCTCGCCGAGCTTGGCGAGCGGCTGGCCGACGAGTGTATACAGCCGGACGCCGAGCACTTCGGCACCGAGTTCGTCTTCGGCGTCGTCACCCCGGACGTCCCCGCGGACGTCCGGTCGTTCGTCTCCACCTTCGAATCGCGGACGCTCCTGGCGTACGGCTACCACGGCCACTACCGCACCCGGCTGTTCGTCGTCGCCCCCGACCGGGAGGCGTCCGTCGCCAGCCCCGGAACGGACGTCGTGCGGGCGTTCCGACTCTGGGACGATGGCGACGCGCGGACCGAGCCGGAGGGGATGGTCGAGCGGCTCCGTGCGGCGCTCAGTCGTCGCTCGTGACCGCGCCGGTGTAGCTGTCGCGCTCCGCGCTGATGTTCTTGTAGCCCATCCACGTCAGCGCGATCGCCAGTCCGGCCAACACGAGTGCGACCAGCGACTGGATGCCGGCCGCGACCATCGCCGCGGTGGCGTCGGCGCCGAGCAGGTCCGTCGGCGCCCTGTAGAGTCCGATCCACAGGAGGGCCGTGACCGTGATCGCGAGCATGAGCGCCATCGGCGCGCCGGTACTCACGAGCTGCTTGGACTCGTCCCAGTTGGCCAGCCACAGCGTCGCCGACAGGAGCGCAAGCGCCGCGAGCGTCTGGTTCGCGCCGCCGAACAGCGGCCACAGCGTCGCCCACTCCCCGCTGCCGACCAGCAGATACGCCGGGACGCACAGGACCCCGGTGTTGACGTAGCGGTTGACCGCGAGGTTCTGGACGCTCGTCTCCGGCGTCCCGACGATCTCCTCGAGCATGTAGCGACCGAGCCGCGTGGCGGTGTCGGTCGAGGTCAGGAGGAAGCTGACGAACACCAGCCCGATGAACGTCGCGCCGAGCGCGACCGGGATACCGAAGCCGGCACCGAGAATGATCGCGCCGCCGGTCGGGAAGTTCGCCAGCGCGCCGACCAGGTTGCCGCCCTGCCAGGAGGTGAAGCCGACGACGGCAAGCGCCGCGACCGCGGTGGTCGCGAGCAGCCCCTCGCCGAGCATCGCGCCGTAGCCGATGGCCCTGGCGTCGGTCTCCCGGTCGAGCTGTTTCGCGGTCGTGCCCGACGAGACCAGCGAGTGGAAGCCGCTTATCGTCCCGCAGGCGATGGTGACGAACAGGAACGGGAACAGCGGCCCGAGTTCGCTGGTGAAGCCGGTGAACGCGGGGATCTCCATCTGGAGTGCAGAGCGGGTCAACTGTTCGCCGGAGATCGGGTTCGTGGCCGTCACCGAGAAACCGCTCCCGAACACCGACAGGCCGGCGGCGACGATGACGCCGACCAACATCCCGCCGACGCCGACGTACAGCAGACTCGACGTCAGGAAGTCGCGGGGTTGCAGAAGCACCCACACGGGCAGGACGCTGGCGACGAACGCGTAGATGATGACGACCGGGACCCAGGCGGCGACGTTGGCGTTCTGTGACCCCGAAAGCGGCAACCAGTTCCACGCCGAGGCCTCACCCAGAAGGACGAGGGTGTCGGCGGCGGTCGATTCGGTACTCACCAAGGCGATCGGGTACTCAAGGCCGACGAAGACCCCGGCGAACACCAGTCCGACGAACGCGATCGCGCCGGGCAGAAACGGCAGCTGGAACTGGTAGAGGTACACCCCGAACAGGAGCGCCAGCGCGATGTAGATCGCACTCGCGGTCGCCGCCGCGGGGAAGAAGTGGAAGACGACCCCGACCACCAGCGCGAACACGGCGATGACGAGGATGATCGTCAGGAACGCGAACCACAGGAGCATGTCCTTGCCGCGCTCGCCGACGTACTCGCCGATGATGTAGCCGATTGACTTGCCCTCGTGGCGGACGCTCGCCGACAGCGACATGAAGTCGTGGACGGCCCCGAACAGCGGATTCCCGATGGCGATCCACAGGATCGCCGGCAGCCAGCCGAAGGCCGCCCCGGCGGTGATGGGCCCGACGATCGGCGCCCCGCCGGCGATGCTCGAGTAGTGGTGTCCGAGCAGCACGGGCTTCTTCGAGGGCACGTACTCCTGGCCGTCGTCGTACTTGTGCGCCGGCGTCTCCGTCGCCTCGTCCAGCTCCACGAACTGCGACAGGTACCGCGCGTACGTGAGGTACCCGAGGGTGAACGTGACGAGTGACAGGACGACGACTGTGATGACACCCACCATGGGTTCCGTTGACGAATTGCCGAACTATTACTTATAGTTTTTTGAACGTATCGGACACGATCCGACGGAAACGACGCCATGCTCCGTCTACGGCCCGATAACACTCTCGCCCAGCCAGTCGTGTCACGTGGCCGTCATGGGGGCTCGACGTCGATCTCGGCGGCGACCGACTCGAGGAGGGCACCGTCCACCTCGCGCGCCCGGGCCTCGATGGTCGCGACGACGGGGGGCTCGAAGGACTCGCGGGTCTCCTCGAGCCGCGCGCGCTCGGTCTCGACGGTGTCGCGGAGGTATCGGGCGCCGCGGCCGTCCTCGTCGGGGTCGGGCTCGGGGGTGAGGCGGTTGACGACGAGGCCGGACACGTCGAGGTCGTACTCCTCGAGGCGGTCCACGGTCCGTGCGGTCTCCCGCAGCGAGAGCCGGTCGGGGTTCATGACCAGAAAGAAGGTGGCGTCGGTGCGGAGCGTGTCGCCGGCGAACGCGAACTTCTCCTTGCGCTGCCGCAACCGGGCGATGATCGGGTCGCCGGCCCGCGTGCGGCGTGGCTCCCGGTCGCCGATCGCGGCCCGTTCGTACAGGTCGAGGCTCTCCCGGCGCTTTTCGAGCAGCCGGTCGATCCAGCCGCCGAGGTACTCCGGCAGCGACAGGAGCCTGAGCGTCCCGCCGGTCGGCGAGGTGTCGAAGACGACGCGGTCGTAGGCCGCCGCGTCGTCCATCACCTCGATGAAGCGGTCGAACAGCGCCGCCTCGTGGGCGCCGGGCGTCCGGTGGGCGAGTTCGATCTGGCGGTCGATCTCGTTTACGATGCCGGGGCTGACCTGGTCGCCAAGCGACCGCTTTACGTCCATCAGGTGGTCGTCGACGGCCGCTTCGGGGTCGATCTCCATGACCGACAGGGTGTCGTACCCCCGGACGGGGGTCGGGTCGTCGTCGAAGGACTGCCCGAAGACGTCGGCGGTGCTGTGGGCCGGGTCCGTCGAGACCAGGAGCACCGCCTGGCCCGCCCTGGCACACTTGTGTGCGTAGGCGCTGGAGACCGTGGTCTTGCCGACGCCGCCCTTGCCGCCGAAGAAGACGAACCGGTCCATCAGAAGTGGTACTGCTTGCCCTTCCGCTCGAGCACCGATTCGCGGTCCCACATCCGGCGCTCCCACTGGGCGAACTCCTCGGCGAGGTGCGGCAGGAGTTCGGCCGTGTAGTACGATACCGGACTCGGGATCCCGAAGGCGTCGGGGAAACAGGCCAAGAGGAAGGCGTCCTCGCTGTCCTCCGCGGCGTGCTCGATCTTCTCGTAGGCCGGATGGGCGACCATCCCGTGGTAGAGCCCCCGGAGCCACTCCGCCAGTGTCGCCCGGAACGCCCGGATGCGCGCCTCGAGTCGCATACCTCCACCCTCATGCGCAGGTGGGTAAAGCGTACCGCCGCTCACGCCGGGCATTCTACGAGTGACGCGGCAGGCGACCGCACCCTCGGGTGAACTCGGCGAAGGTGGGCATCGGGGCGGACACGCCCACCCGGCACTGCGGTCCGACAGCCGTGATGCCCGGCGATCCCGTCGAGTCCGCCGGATGAGGCGATGGCCTCACCGGAAGTCGGCGGTGAGGCCGTCGAGGGCGCGGCGGAGCTCCCCGCGACGCTTCCAGGCGGCGAGGCGGTCGAGGACGGCCGGGCCGCCGACGGCGACCGCAGAGTGGGCCGCGAGTCGCGTCCCCTCGTCCTGTCGTTCGTAGGAAAGCGTCGTCCGCAACGTCTCCAGCGGGCCCTCGACCTGGTCGTACTCGATGCCGTCCTCCCGGCTCGTGAACTCGAATACGAGTTCGAGGCCGTATCCGCCGACGGTGACCCGGTCGCCGCCCGCTGCGGTCCGGCGCACGCTGAAACTGCCCTCGGCCTCGAGGATCGCCGCCGGCGAGAGGGCCTCCTCGACCGTCGAGGGGTGCGCCTGGACGACACGGGAGACCGATACCTCGCGCACATCTACTATCTCCCCGCCAGGACCGCAAAAGGTTGCGGGCTGACTACCCCGACCAGAAGCATCCTCCAGCACCGAATCTGACCGTGACGACGAACCCGCGACAGAAAGTGCGCCGGGGCCGTGTTCCCGTCGGTACGTCAGGTTCGAGCCCCGGCATCACGTCACTCTCAGACCCCGAACGTCCGCGTGTCGGCACGACGAAAAAACGGCGCGTGGTTTCAAGTTGGTTGCGCGTCGAGACGCCGGCGTGGCTTCCGAGGGCGACATCCGGGTGCTCGTCGTCCTGGACCTGCTTCTGTCGCTCCTGTTCGCGAGCGTCGTCCTCTGGGGGCTGGACTTCCTCGGCGAGGTCCCGTTCACGGCTCGCAACCTCGCCATCGGAACGCTCGCGCTCGCGGTTGTGACCTACCTCGTGGTGCTGCGGGAGTGATACGGGCGATCGTGATCCAGTACCCCCGGACGACGGACGTTCACTGGTTCCGTACGTGGGTCGAGCGGAAGATGTAGCGCAGCAATCAGTGAAAGAATCGAACGCAGCGTCGGGTACGGGGACGGAGGGATTGTGAACCGAAGCCAGAGGTCCTGCTCGCTCACTGCGTTCGCTGTCCGGGCTGCCTCTGGCAGGGTTCAAATCCTCCGAACGCTCCGAACCCCGCTCGCAGGGCTCGCGGGTTCGTAGTGGGGACGGAGGGAAATCCACGACTCATGAAGGCTAGACGCCCCGCCGTGGTTCGCGAACGACCCCTTGCTCGCCGGAGGTTCTGCTACGGATCAGACGCCGGTGCCTGGTGGCTCTTTTGGTGTTGGCCTGTTCCCCAACACTTATGATGTTGGGGCTATTACCAACATACAGGGATGGCCCAGGGCCTCCATTTCCGGTACACGCACGTCGAAGCGGGCCTCGTGGAGAACGTGATGCTCCAACGGACCGCAGACACCGACAGCTATCCGTCGGGCTGGAAGTACCGGCTCCACCTGGGCACCCTGGAGGACCTAACACTGCTCCGCTACGACAACTCCCACGAGGACACAAGAGGCCACGAGCTCCACACTGCGGCGGGCGACGTCGACGCCGAGTTCCCCGGAATGGAAGCGGTCCTTGCGGAGTTCTGGGCGAGCGCAGATGAGTACTGGGACGCTGTCGGCGGCGACCCGCCGCGCCCATACTGACCACCCACACCACTACCCATGACCACGACACTCCACATCACCGTCGGAGACCGAGCACAGCTTCGCGAGGACGCCCTGCAGTTCGTCCAGGCGGGCGACGCCGGCGACCTCACCGAGAGCGACCAGAAAGCGGTTCTGCAGTTCGGGTCCTACGACGACCTCGTCGACGTTCTCACGCCCCTGCGGCTGGACCTGCTCGGAGCGATTGCCGAACACGACCCCAAGAGCATTCGCGAGGTTTCCCGCCTCGTCGACCGCGATGTCTCGGATGTCCACTCCGACCTGAAGCGGTTAGAGGTTCTGGGCATCCTCGATTTCGAACAAGGTGGTCCCGGCGGGGCGATGCAACCCGATATCCCGTTCGACCGGATCGAGATGCAGATTGACTACCCGCTTGTCGACGAGACGCCCACTGACGAGTCCCCCGCCAGCGCGGACTGAGGTCGGGGAGGTCGCGAGCATTCAAATATCCGTAGATGTGATAGATTCGGCTTTAGCGGGCATGTGAACCACCCCAAAACCTCGGGTAATGAACGGTATAAAGCCCTGAGAAAGGTTTATGTTCGGTATGGGGACGGAGGGATTTGAACCACGGGCAGACGGTCGCTCACTCCGTTCGCGCTGCGACTGCCCTGATTCAAATCCCTCGTCCGCGTCGAACCCCGCTCGCAACGCTCGCGGGTTCGTAGTGGGGACGGAGGGATTTGAACCCCCGATCTACTGATGTCTCCGGTGTGCGCCTCGGGCCTCCAGAGGGTCGTCAACGCGGACGATGATCAGTCGGCCGCTCGGTACATCAGTCTGGAGTCTCGTCACCGGGCGCGTGGCCTCTGGAGTCAGCCGCCATGCCTGGCTTGGCCACGTCCCCGCCCGTGGGAGTATCTTCGGTCGCCCCAAAGGGGTTACGGTTCGACCGACCCCCTTTAAGCCGGCAGCCGTAGGGGCCGATGTGACCGACCCGATCACCGTCACTGTCCTCGCGAACGACACCGATACCGAGATAGAGGTCGAGGAGGGTCACGTGCTCCGGGAGGCGGGTTTGGACGTCTACGGCGCCGTCTCGCGGTACGCGAACTGCGGTGGCCGCGGCCTGTGTGGCACCTGCGGCGTCCGGATCCGCGAGGGCGCGCTGGAGCCCCAGCAGTGGCACGACGCCGCCTCCGACCGCTGGGGCTACCCCCGGCTGTCCTGTGGGATCCGGGTGACGGAACCGATGGTCGTCGAGCTCGTCGAGAAGGTGGTCTGGGGGCAGCTCCTCCCGGACTAGCGGTCGGTCTCGCGCCAGCCGCAGTCCTGGCACTTGTAGCCGGTGACGAACTCAGTGATCGTCGGCATGTAGCCTACCGAGAGCACGTCGCCGCCGCAGTCGGGGCAGTCGCGGTCGGCGTCCTCGATGGCTTCGGCGTCCATCACGCCGTCGCCCTCGACGAGTTCGGCGAGCTTCTCGGGGGTGACCATCCGACCCTCCACGACGCGGTTGTCGGCCATATCGAGGCGGGGGCGGCCAGGGCCCTAAGGCTTTGCTGCCGCGGTCAGAGCCA
>PXQY01000098.1:0-2276 GCA_003021745.1 Halobacteriales archaeon QH_7_69_31 | reverse complement strand
GAGCGCGAGCGGCGCCTCCGACGGGATGACCCCGAGGATGGTCATCGGGAGGACGCCGAGGGCGACGGCGCTCCCGAACCTGAACCGGTCGACGTCGACGTTGCCGCGGAGCCACGGCGCGGCGACCGCGACGGCGAGTGCGAACGCGACGCCGACCGCCGCGGCCCCCGTGCCGTAGGCGACGTACATCGGCTCGGCGACGAGGGCGAACTCGAAGCCCGCGGGTCTGAAACTGGCGACCATCCCGAGGCCGATGATGACCCCGGGGCTCGGGAGGTACTCGCCGATGGAGGCGCTGGCGGTCTTCGCGGCGACGGCGACGATCACGAGTGCCGCGAACCGCTCGAAGATGGCCATCGCGAGGACGGATTCGACCGTCGGCGCGACGGCCGCCTGGAGTGCGGCGAGCGGGACGACCAGGAGGCCGACCAGGAGCACCCTCTTGACCTGCTCGGCGCGGCCGCCCTCCATCTCGGCGAGGACGACGGCGAGCGTCGCGCTGCCGCCGAAGATGAGGAGGCCGACCTCGAGCATCCCCAGCACGGTGGAGACGGCACCGGTCAGCACCAGCGCGGCGAAGATGCCGTCCAGGAGCGGCAGCGCCATGACGGTCGCGAGCAGCCGGGTGCCCTCCCCGACCTGTCGCTCGAGCCGGAGTGCGATCGGGTGACGGGACGCACTCATGCGTCAGACGAGTGGGCTCTCACCGTGGGTCGGCGTTGGGGGTCGCGATACCCGCTGGCCCGTCGTGGGACCCGCCGTCGGGTCGCGAGGGTCTCCGCGTCGAACGTCCCACCGAAGAATGTGAGTTTGGCACCGGTGACGGAGGGAACTCGTCCGGCGGTGCGCTTCACAGTGGGACTGGCGGAGTCCATGCATGAACGAAACGGCGAGGCGGGGATAAGCATTGCGTGAGGGGTGTGCCCACATCCCCGACGGCTGACGCCTGGGGTGTTCGATCGGGGGAACGGCGTTTCGAGACGCCCGATAGGGTGACCTACCCTTCGATGCCCGGGATCCGGCGGAATAACCGCGGCTGCGTCCGCCCCGGCCGGTCGCGGTCTCCCAACGCTTTTGGGCGGGGCCGTCCCACGGTTTACATGGCGACAGACGATCCCTTCTCGGAGAAACTCCGCGTCCCGGAGGCGCTGACGTTCGACGACGTCCTGCTCCGGCCGAAGGAGAGCCGCGTCGAACCCGACGAGGCCGACATGCGGACGCGGGTTTCGCGGAATGTCACGCTCACCATCCCCGTGGTGTCGGCGGCGATGGACACCGTGACCGAGGCCGACCTGGCGATCGAGATGGCCCGCCAGGGGGGCCTCGGCGTCCTCCACCGGAACATGGGCGTCGAGGCGATGACAGACCAGATCGAGGCGGTCAAGCGCGCCGACGAACTCATCATCCGCGACGTCGTCACCGCCGCCCCCGACCAGACGGTCCGCGACGTCGACGCCATGATGGACCGCGCCGGCGTCTCCGGCGCCCCCGTCGTGGCCGAGGACGACACCGTCCTCGGCATCATCTCCGGGACCGACATCCGGCCATACCTCCAGGTCGGCGAGCACGACGAGGTCCGGGAGGCCATGACCGACGAGGTCATCACCGCCGCCGAGGACGTCACGGCCCGCGAGGCGCTGGAGCTGATGTACGACCACAAGATCGAGCGCGTCCCCGTCGTCGACGCCGACGATCGTCTCACCGGGCTGGTCACGATGGCGGGCGTCCTCGCACGGCGGGAGTACGACGCCGCCGCCCGCGACGACGACGGCGCGCTGATCGCCGCCGCGGCCGTCGGGCCGTTCGAGACCGAGCGCGCCCGGGCCGCCGACGCGGCCGGCGCCGACGTCCTGTTCATCGACTGCGCCCACGCCCACAACCTAGATGTCATCGACGCCGCCCGCGAGATCCGCGCCGAGGTCGACGCCGACGTCGTCGTCGGCAACGTCGGGACCCGGGAGGCCGCCGAGGCCATCGTCGAGTTCGCCGACGGCATCAAGGTCGGCATCGGCCCCGGCTCCATCTGCACGACCCGGGTGGTCTCGGGGTCCGGCATGCCGCAGATCACGGCCGTCGCGGAGGTCGCCGACGTCGCCCGGCGCCACGACGTCCCCGTGATCGCGGACGGCGGCATCCGGTACTCCGGCGACGCCATCAAGGCAATCGCCGCCGGCGCCGACGCCGTCATGCTCGGCTCGTACTTCGCCGGCACCGACGAGGCCCCCGGCCGCGTCATCACCATGAACGGCAAGCGGTACAAGCAGTACCGCGGCATG
>PXQY01000097.1 GCA_003021745.1 Halobacteriales archaeon QH_7_69_31 | reverse complement strand
AAGTCCTTCGTCGCAAAGACGTACTCCGTGCCGTCGATGCGCTGGTAGTCGAGGCCGATGGCCCCGGTGGTGAACGGCGCCGTCAGGCTGTCGACCGCCACCGGGTCGGTCGGGTTCGAGACGTCGAACGCCACGACGCCGCCCGACACCTGTGGCTTCGTCTCGGGGTCCGCCGGGTCGACGCCGCCCTCCGACCCCCCGTGGTAGCCGTCCGTAAAGGGCAGAAACGCCGCCGTCGCCAGGAACACATATTCCCCGTCGGCCGAGAACCGGACGGCGTGGGCGCTGTTGGCCTCCGCATTGACCGTGTGGTGGATGGCCAGCACCCGCAACTCAGCGTCGGCCAGCTCGGACTCCGAGGTGGCGTGGTCGAACTCCGTGATGTCCAGAATGGCCAGCCTGCGGCCGCCGTCGTCCGCGCCGGACTGGAGGAAGCTGACCGCCGCGAGGTCCCCGTGGACGTCGATGGCGATGTTGCGGTCGTGGTCGTTGCGCTGGCTGGCGTGTCCCGAGCGGCTGGCCGGGCCCACGCCGCCGATGCTGTGGTACCCGACCGCCTCGGCGTTGCGGAACGGCCCGTCTTCGAGGTCGTAGGGCGCGCCTGCCCCACGGATCGGGTCGTCCGGACGGCCGGCGGCGGTGCCGACCGCACCCATCCCGAGCAGCGCGGCGCTGGCCCGGAGGATCGCCCGTCTGGACTGCTCGATACTGTCACCTGCATTCTCTCGGGTCATGCACTGGCCGGTTGTTTAGGGCGACCTAAAAAATGCTAGCCTTTAGGCTGGCCTAAAAGAGGCCCGGTCCCGGCACGGTCCAACCCGAAAATCCCGGACAGGTGCCCGTTAGCGGCCGGCGTGCGGCGGCATTCCCGGCTATTCTCCGGTTATTCCGTGACAGGGATTCCAGGTCGATTCGGTGACGGGACACAAAAGTGGTTGCTGGTTCTCGACGGATCGAAAATTGGAGGTTACAGCCCGCAGTACGACCGGAGGCCGTTCGGCCGACTTACTCCTCGATCGGGATGGGCTCGCCGCGGAGTTCGATGTCCTGCTGGATGGGAAGGGTCACTTCGAGGACGCCGTTCCGGTAGGCGGCGTCGATGCCCTCGGTGTCGACGTCCTTCGGGAACCGGAACCGTCGGTGGAAGGTCCGCTTGCGGCCACGGTCTTCATCGACGTGCTCGGCGGCGACGTTGAGGACGCCGCGGTCCCAGGTCAGGTCGATCTCCTCGCGGTCGAAGCCGGGCGCGTCGATGCTGAGGACGAACGCGTCGTCCTCCTCGTAGAGGTCGTAGTCGTCACTACCGGTGTATCCCTCGCCGAACAGGCGGCTCGGGACGTCGAGGCTCTGTCGCCAGGAACTCGGGTTCGTCCGTTCGAGCATGGGTCTGTCACCTCGGATGCGTTCGACGGATTGTTCGCGGTTCGTAAAAAATCTTGCTAATCGTGCTAACACCCACCGGAATACGGCCCGGAAGCGACCGGACGGTCGGTTATGCCGGTAGTCCCGCACGCGGCCGGGTTCAAGCACGGTAGCATCGGCCGGAACGCGAGTCCTGGTGTGGGGGCCGGTCGCCGTACGTGGACCCATCCCTGTGAACAAGGCGGCACGGAATCCAGACCGCTTTTGCCGCTGCCAGCCGACCCGCCTGACATGCAGACCGTGATCCTGGCGGCGGGCGAGGGCACCCGGATGCGGCCGCTCACGGCGACTGTGCCGAAGCCGATGCTGCCGGTGGCCGACCGGCCTCTGTGTGCCCACACCGCCGACGCCGCGGTCGCAGCGGGTGCCTCGGAACTCGTCTTCGTGGTCGGCTACGAGGGCGACGCCGTCCGCGAGCACTTCGGCGAGTCCTACCGTGGCGTCCCCGTCAAGTACGCCACCCAGGCCGAGCAACTGGGGACCGCCCACGCCGTCGAGCAGGCCCTCCCACACGTCGACGGCGACTTCGTCGTCCTGAACGGCGACGACCTCTACAACGAGGCCGCCATCAGCTCGCTGCTCGAGGACGGCCCTGCCCTGGGTGCGTACCGCGCCGACGACCCGCGGCCATACGGCGTGTTCTCCATCGAGGACGGCCGCGTCGTGGACGTCGTCGAGAAGCCGGACGACCCGCCGAGCGACCGGGTCAACGTCGGCGCCTACCACTTCCCCGCGGCGGCGGCCGACTGGGTCGGCGAGGTCGAGCCGAGCGAGCGGGGCGAGTACGAGATCACGGACGTCGTCGAGCGGCTCGTCGCCGAGCGCGACGTCCGTGCGGTGCCCGTCGAGCGCTGGCTCGGCGTCGGCCGCCCGTGGGAGCTTCTGGCGGCAAACGAGTGGATGCTCGCCGAACTGGAGGGCCGCATCGACGGCGAGGTCAGCGGCGACGCCGACCTCCGGGGCACGGTGGTGGTCGAGGAGGGTGCGACGGTCGAGCCGGGCGTGGTCGTCGAGGGACCGGCGCTGCTACGTGACGGCGCCGAGGTCGGGCCGAACGCCCACGTCCGCGGCGCGACGCTACTCTCGGCGGGCGCCGAAGTCGGGCACGGCTGTGAGGTGAAGAACTCCATACTGATGGCCGACGCGGCCGTCCCGCACGTCTCCTACGTGGGCGACAGCCTGCTCGGCCCGGACGTGAACGTCGGGGCCGGCACGCAGGTGGCGAACCTCCGGCACGACGACGCCGACGTGGAACAGACGGTCAAGGGCGAGCGGGTCTCGACGGGCCGGCGGAAGTACGGCGTGGTCGCCGGGCCCGGGGCGAAGACCGGCGTGAACACGAGTTTCGCGCCGGGCGTCGTGTTGTCGGCCGGAGCGACCACCGAACCGGGCGAGTCGGTGCTGCGGGATCGGTAAGGGTTCTCCAGATTCGCCTCAGTGCGTCTAACTCCGAAGCCCTCGACCGGCTACGGTCGCGCGACTCGCTGCGCTCCTCGCTTCGCTGCGGTGCTTGCGGCGTCGTGCTTCCCGTACCCGGTCTCGCCCTTCGAGTCCACCAGGCACAGCACCGCAACCGCACCTCTGTCCTCCCCAGCCGACTCCCTCACCCTCGCTTGCGCTCGGGTTCGGTCGTCCCTCGCGCGCAGAAATTCGAGCGCCGCTCGCGGGTG
>PXQY01000096.1 GCA_003021745.1 Halobacteriales archaeon QH_7_69_31 | reverse complement strand
AAGAGGACGTGAACGACCAGTTCGTAGAGCGCCGCCTGCACCGACGACGTCGCCGGCAGGAGGGCTTCCCACCACAGCGTCACCCCGCTGACGACGAACACCAGTCCGAGCGCCGCGACGAGTTCGGACCCGTCGAGACGGCCTCGTACCATACGTGTAGCTCCAGGGAAGCGGGTCGCATAAATCGTTTACCAACTTCGCCTCCGGAGGGATGCGAAACCGTTAGAACCCCGGGGTCCGGCGTTGCGGCGCCGGGCCGGGCGGTACCAGTGGGCTGCAATGGCCAGTGCGCTCCCAGAGGCGGTGCGCTCCCAGGCCCAGTGCGCTCCCGGGGGACCCGGCCGCCGCGACCGGAAACGTCGGGTTGATGGTGGCGCCGGGACTACCGCAACCGGTGGCCGACAGCGAGCGAAAGCGCGTCGACATGACGTCCGGGCCCATCGCGAGGCGTGTCGGCCGGCTCGCGTGGCCGCTCGTGCTGGGGAACCTACTCCAGACCGTCTACAACCTCGCGGACCTGTTCTGGGTCGGGCGGGTCGGCCGCGAACCGGTGGCGGCCGTCTCGCTCATGTTCCCGCTGTCCTGGATGTTCGTCTCCGCGGCGATGGGCGTGACGGCCGCCACCATCGCCCTGGTGTCCCAGCACGTCGGCGCCGGCGACGACCGCCGCGCCGACCACGTCGTCGCCCAGACCATCCTCCTGACGCTCGCACTGTCGGCGACGCTTGCGGCCGTCGGGTGGGTCGCGCGCCACGAACTGCTCTCGCTCATGGGCGCCGACGGGGCGGTGTTCACCGAGGCGCTCGCCTACATCGAGATCATCTTCCTTGCGCTCCCGCTGACCTTCCTCTTCTTCGCGTTCCGCGCGGCGCTGCAGGGCGCCGGCGACACCAAGACCGCGATGTGGCTCGTGTTCGTCTCGGCGGGACTGAACGTGGTCGTCGATCCGTTCTTCATCCTCGGGTGGGGGCCGTTCCCCGCGATGGGCACCCGCGGGGCCGGCTGGGCGACGTTCCTGTCCCGCGGCGTCGCCGCCGTCGTCGGCGTCGGCGTGCTCCTCCGCGGCGGCTTCGGCGTCCGCCTCCGGGTCGGCGACCTCGTCCCCGACCCCGGCATCCTCCGGACGCTGGTCGCGGTCGGCTACCCGGCGACCCTCGACGGCTGGACCCGGAGCTTCGCCGCCGTCGTGATGGCCGCCTTCGTCACGCCGTTCGGCGCCGCCGCCATCGCCGCCTACGGCATCGGCGTCCGACTGATGTCCGTCACCTGGTCGGTCGCCGGCGCCGTCGGCCAGGCGACCGCCACCGGCGTCGGCCAGAACCTTGGCGCGAACACCCCCGCACGGGCCGCCTCGGTCACGCGGGTCGCCGCCGCCGGCACGATGACGCTACTCGGTGCGGCAGCCGCGGTCTGTCTCGCCTTCCCCCGACCCGTCACCCGCGTGTTCATCGACGACCCCGCGGTCGTCGCCGAGACGGAGGTCTTCCTCCGGTTCGTCGCGCCCTTCTGGGCGTTCTTCGGCGGCACGATGGTCGTCCAGGGCGCGTTCCGGGGCGCCGGCCGGACGAAGGTCGCGATGGGGCTCTCGCTCCTCTCGCGGTGGGTGTTCCGCGTCCCCGTCGCCATCGTGCTGGCCTTCGCGACCGTGACCGTCCCCGGCACGGCGACGACGGTCGCAGTCGGGCCCGGCGTCGGCGTCCGCGGCGTCTGGACCGGCTTCTCAGTCGGCGCGTTCCTCACCTTCTTCGTCGCCGTCGGCTGGTTCCGGCTCGGCCGCTGGACGGAGGGCGTCGTCGACGGTGACGGACCGTCCGGCGGCTCGGCGGACGACCCGCAGGTCGACCCGGACGTCGAGGCCGACAGGGGTGACTAACGCGGACGGTGCGGCCCGGCAGGGTCGTGCCGGAGTTGGGCCAGTTCGGGTGCCGGGTCGCCTCAAGGAGACCCCGGCAGACGCCGGTATCCGGTCGCGAGTCGCTCAGGTCGCAGCTTCCTGGGGCCCGGGGGTACTTGCGCCGCCCGTTCGTCCATCCGGCGGCGCTCCCATGCTCGCGGCCCACTCCGTGTACCGCTCGCTCATCCCGCCGCCCGCCATCCGGGCCGCGCGGCTCGCGGCTCACTATGTTCGCCGCTCGCCCGTTCCGAGGCGCTCCCTTCGGTCGCGCCTCGCGGGTCGCGCCTCGCGGCTCGCGGCTCGTTCCACTCGCCGCTCGCTCGGTCCGAGGCCTCACTTCGTTCGGCCTCGCGGCACGGCTCCCGCCGGTCGGCCTCGCGGCTCGCGTGTCGTCGGTCGCTCCGCTCCCTCCTCCCGCTCGCTCATAACGAGGCCTCCCTAAGGTCGGCCTCGCAGCCAACACTCAAGTGACCCGCCCCGCAGTTCGATCCGTGCAGTCGTACCCGTCGATCCCGCACGTCGACGACGCGCCCGCCGGACTGCTCGAGTCGGGCCACCTCTGGCTGCAGGAGTGCATCGACGGCGGCCAGCTCCGGTTCCAGCTGCGGGGGACGGGGGTCGTCCGCTTCGCCGACGCCCGGCGGCCCTTCGGCGACGAAGTCCCCTGGCGCTACCGCCACGCCGTCCGGCACGTCCGGGAGACGCTGGACCGCGAGGCGCTCCGGGCCGCCGTCGACGACGTCGAGACGGTCACCTTCGTCGGGGTCTCCACCCACCGGCGGGCGGTGCCCTACGACCTCGCCCGCCTGCCGTCGGTGCTCGGGGTCGACGTCTGGGACGACGACCGGGGCGAGTTCCTGCCGCCGGACGAGGCTGAGCGCGTCTTCGACCGGCTCGGCCTCGAGGCCGTGAACACGTTCCGGCGGGAGGTCCGGGCGGCCGACTTCGACCCGACGCCGGACGCCGTCCCGGCGTCGGCCTGGTACGACGGCCCCGCGGCCGGCGTCGTGCTACGGACCAAGACCGGCGACGTCGCGACGCTCCCGAACCCGGCGGTCGACCGCGATCCGTCCTTCGAGCCCCTCGAGGGCGACGCAGAGGCCGTCGTCGAGCGGCTGGTGCCCGACGCGCTCGTCCGGCGGGTCACCGACGGGCTGCCGGCGAGCCGCGACCCCACCTACGACGCGGTGTTCGACCGCGTCGAGGAGGAACTGTGGCGGGCCCACCACGGCCGGCTCGCCCACCACGACACCGACGTCGACCCGGGCGCCGTCTCGGCCGCCGTCGGGCGGCGGGTCGGCGACTGGCTGGCCGGGCGGTCGTGAGGCCCCCCATCGTCGCGGACGACACGACAGCGTGCCATTCGAGTCACTCGACGAGTGCGAAGTCGTCGCGCCGGCGGTGGCCGTCCCGGTGTCGCTCGAGGTAGTACCGGATGCCGGGCTGGTGGGCGGCGCCGGTGAGGACGTGGACGGCGGGGGCGTCCTCGGCGTGGTAGGCGGCGTAGTCGGCCATCCGTTCGCTCCGGCCGTGGGAGACCACCTCGAGTTCGGCGTCGTGCCGGCGGAGCCACTCCCGCTCGAGCGGGAGGGGAAGGAACACGGTCGCATAGTACCGCTGGAGGTGCGGGAGCTTCGCGGGGTCCTCGGCGGCCGCCTGCGACCGGACGAACGCCTCGTAGTCGCGGGCGCGTGCGAGGTCCTCCTGGCTCGAGAGGAAGTCGGTCGCGACGTCGCCCAGCGCCATCGCGAACTCCTCGCCGTAGACGTCGGCGCCGGAGTTGACCAGCGAGAACACCGCCTCCCTGAAGGTGGCGGCCACGTCGGTGAGGTCCTCGAGCAAGCCATCGAAGCTCCGCTCCGTGGCCGCGAGGCGGGAGTCGACCTCGAGGTCGCGGCACCGCTTCAGCGCCCACCGGTAGTCGTCCATCCCGCGGACCTCCGCCATGTCGGCGAAGTACATCGGGCGGATGCCCTGCTCGCAGTAGACGGCCTCGCCCGCCTCGAGGAACCCCGCGACGTGCTCCCGCAGGAACGCCCGTTCGGCGTCGGTGTCGGCGTGGGTGATGCCGTGGACGACGACCCGCGTCCCCTCGAGGTCGACGCCGTCGCCGGGGAGCCGGTCGGTCGTCGGTGCCGCCGGCGGCACCCGCCGGTCCATGAGCGAGCGCCACTCGGCGCGGGCCGCGAGGTACGCGTCGTGTTCCGTCGCGGCGTCGGTGAGCGCGACCAGGTCCGCGAGCTCGTCGGCGGCCCGGAGCCTCTCGAGCCGCTCGCGCTCGACGGGCGAGAGGGCGTCCCCGGAGCGGGTCATCGGCCGGTCGAAGGGACCGCACGCCAATAAGCACCGGCGGGCATCTGACCGTCGAGCACCCGTCGGGGGTGCCGTCCCGGCGCGTGACGGTCGAGCACCCATCATGGGTGCCATGTGGGACGGTACCGGGCCTGCACAACCCTTTTGACTGACTGGTCAGCTACACTCGGTCATCGTGTCTGCGAGCGCCGCTGCCACGCCAGCCGGGGGTCTTGGGGCCCAGCCGTCGGCTCGGCGGGTCGGTCACCACCGGGCGAGGACGGGGCGATGAGCCGGTCGTGGCTCCGGCGGCTCCTGGCGGCGCTCGGCGACCGCGTCGGCGCGGTGTTCAAGCGCCGCGACGAGTTCGACCTGACCGACGGCGACATCGGGCGGCCGCTCTTGTACCTGTCTCTGCCCATCGTCATCACCAACCTCCTGCACACCGCGTACAACCTGGTCGACACCATCTGGCTCGGCCGGTACAGCACGGAGGCGCTTGCGGCGATCAGCTTCGCGTTCCCCGTCGTCTTCTTTCTCATCTCGCTGGGACTGGGCGTCGCCATCGCCGGCAGCATCCTCGTCGCCCAGAACGTCGGGTCGGGCGACGAAGGGCGGGCGGAGTTCGCCGCCTCCCAGACAGTCACCTACGCAACCATCGCCTCGCTGTTCCTCGGGGCGTTCGGCTACGTCGCCGTCGGCGACATCCTCGCGCTCCTCGGCGCCACCGGTAGCGTCCTCACCGGGGCGACCGCCTACCTGCAGGTCGTCTCGCTCGGGATGGTCTTCATGTTCGCGTTCTTCGTGTTCATGTCGCTGATGCGGGGCTACGGCGACACCATTACCCCCATGGTCGTCATGTTCGTGACCGTCGTGGTCAACGTCGTGCTCGATCCCTTCCTCATCTTCGGGTGGGGGCCGTTCCCCGAGCTCGGCGTCGTCGGCGCCGCCTACGCCACGGTGTTCTCCCGCGCGCTGGCATCCGTCATCGGGATGGCGATCATGCTGTCCGGCGTCCGCGGCGTCCGCATCCACCCCGGCCGGATGGTGCCGGACCCGGCGTTCCTCCGGAAGCTGGTCCGCATCGGCGTCCCGGCCTCCGTCGAGGGCACCGGCAACGCCGTCGCGGTCAACCTCATGCTCGTCATCGTCGGCACGTTCCCGACCGTGGTGGTGGCCGCCTACGGCGTCGGCGTCCGGCTGTTCGCGGTCATCTTCCTGCCGGCCATCGCGGTCGGCCGTGGCGTCGAGACGATGGCCGGCCAGAACATCGGCGCCGGAAAGGAGGACCGTGCCGGCAGCACCACACGGTTCGCCGGCAAGGCCATGTTCGCCATCCTCGCCGCCGTCGGCGCCGTCGTCTGGATCGTCGCCGGCGACATCGTCCGGGTGTTCTCCGACAACCCGGACGTGGTCGAGATTGGGCGGCTATTCCTCCGGTACGTCGCCCCGACCTTCGGCTTCACCGGCGTCTTCCACGCTTACAAGGGCGGCTTCCGGGGGGCCGGCCGCACGCTGACCGCCGCCGTCATCTCGATCGCCGTCCTCGGCGTCATCCGGCTCCCGGTCGCCTGGGTCGCCTCCAGGCCGTTCGGCCACGAGGGCATCTGGCTGGCCTTCGCGGTGTCGAACGTCGCCGGCGCCGCCATCGGCTACGGCTGGTACCGCCGCGGCCGGTGGCGCGACGCCGACCTCACGGAGGACCCGAACGCGCGGGGGCCGCGCGGCGTCTCGACCGACGCCGACGGGGAACCGACGGTCGACGACTGACGACGGCGGCATTCATTACGCCGGCGCCCCCAGAGCGTGCCATGCCCACCTGGGACGAGCGGTTCCGCCGCGGCGAGTACCCGACGAACCCCGACCCCGCCGCGCTGCTGGAGCGCTGGGCCGACCGGCTGCCCGACGGGCGGGCGCTGGACGTCGCCACGGGGACCGGTCGGAATGCGGTCTTTCTGGCCGAACAGGGGTACGAGGTCGACGCCGTCGACCGGTCGCGCGTCGGCCTCGAGATCACGATGGCGAACGCCCGCGACCGCGGCGTCGCCGACCGGGTCAACCCCATCCAGGCCGACCTCACCGAGTACGCATTCCCGACCGACGTCTACGACGTCGTCACTATCAGCTTCTACCGGGCAGTCGACCGCCTGCCCGACGTCCGCGACGCGATGACCATCGGCGGCGTGCTGTTCGTCGAGCACCACCTCCGGACCACCGACGAGGTCGACCTCGGACCGAGCGGCGACCGGTACCGCTTCGGACGGAACGAACTGCTCCGGGTCTGTCTCGATTTGACGGTGCTGGAGTACGAGGCCGGCCGCGAACGGCGGGCCGCCGACGGCAAGACCGGCGCCACGGCCCGCATCGTCGCTCTGAACACCACCGACCAGCGCCAGTCCTACCCGTTCGTCCCGCCCCGCTGAGCCCACCGCGTGGCCGGACCGACTTGCTCGTAACAACCCCCGCATACTTGGTATTGCCCGCTATCGACGTAGCCATGCACGACGCGGACATAGACGCGCGGGGGCTGCCCCACTTCGGGCACATCGGCGAGACGCGGCCGACCATCGTCGACGGCGACGGCGCCGTCGTCGTCGACGCCGACGGGAACGAGTACCTCGATTTCACCTCCCAGCTGTACTGCGTCAACGCCGGTCACAGCAACGAGGCCATCCTAGACCACATTGGCGATCAGCTCGGCCGCGTCCAGTACGTCTCCTCGGCGGACCACAGCGACGTCCGGACGCGGTTCGCCGAGCGACTGCTCGAGGTCGCGCCGGGCCAGATGGAGTCGGTGTTCTTCTCGGTGACGGGCAGCGACGCCAACGAGGCCGCCATCCAGCTCGCCCGGGAGATCCAGGACGGCGACACCGTGCTGTCCCGGTGGCGGTCCTATCACGGCAGCACCTACGCGACGGCCGGCCTGACCGGCGACCCCGCGATGCGGGTGCCCGTCGAGCGGGGCGCCGCGACGACCGGGGCGGTGAAGGTCCTCCCGCCGTTCGACGGTTGCGACGCCCCGTTCGACGCCGACTCGCCGGCCGGGCTGGCCGAGCGGGCCGCCGACCACCTCGAGTACGTCATCCTGAACCACGGCCCGGACGACGTCGCCGCCCTGCTGACGGAGGTCGTCGCCGGCAGCAGCGGCGCGTTCACCGCGCCGCCCGGCTACTTCGACCGCGTCCGCGAGATCTGCGATCGGTACGACGTCCTCTTGGTCGTCGACGAGGTCATCACCGGGTTCGGCCGGTGCGGCGACTGGTTCGGCGCCGACACGGAGGGCCTCGCGCCCGACCTCCTGACGTTCGCGAAGGGCGCCACGGGCGCCTACGTCCCGCTGGCCGGCGTCCTGGCAAGCGAGGCTGTCACCGAGCGCGTCCGCGCGGCGGAGCCGGCCATCGGGCAGACGTTCGCCGGCACCCCCATCGGGTGTGCCGCCGGCCTCGGAGCGCTCGACGTCTACGAGGAGCTCATCCCGCGGGTGCGCGAGCTGGCGCCGCACCTGCGGGACGAACTGTCGCGGCTCGAGCGGGTCGACGTGGTCGGGAACGTCCACGGCCGAGGGTTCCTGTGGGGCATCGAGTTCGTCGACCCCCCGACCGGCGACCCGGTGTTCGATCCCCGCGTCGAGGAGGGCGACAACCCCGTCACCGAGGTCATCCGGGAGGCCCGGGACCGCGGCCTAATGGTCGGCTCCGGGAGGCCGGGCTTCCAGGTGATGGTCGCCCCGCCGCTGTGTGCGACCGAGGCCGAACTTTCCGCCGGTGTCGAGACCCTCGAGTCCGCCGTCGAGACCGTCTTCGGGTAACCGCGTCGGGACGGGGCGACGGCGACCTGGTCAGAGCTCCTCCAGCCGCTCGGCGAGCGGTACCCCGCCGGTCGTCGCCTGCCACGCGCGAGCGAGGTAGTACACGCCGCCGACCACCACGAGGCCGGCCCAGACGGCGAAGGTCCGCGGCTCCTCGCTGGCGAGGAGGCCGAGCAGCGCGAGGTTGATGGCGACGGCCACGCCGGAGACGACGATCAGCACTCGCGGCGCGACGTGGAGCGGTGCGTCGGCGTAGGCGGCCGGCCGGTCGGGGACGAGCCGGATGGCCGCCACCATCACCGGCATCACGAGGACGATACTGCCGAACGCCATCAGGGTGCTGAACCGCTCGATCGACAGCGGACTGAGCAGGAAGACCATCGAGGCGCCGTAGACGAACGAAAGGCCCCAGTGGGGCGTGCCGAACCGGTCGTTGACCGCGCCGAACGCGGCGGGGAAGACGCCGTCGTCGGCCAGGACGAGCAGGTACTTCGGGGCGATCATGTACACCGCGTTGATGGTGGTCGCGATGGCGAACAGCGCACCGCCGACGGTGAAGACGGCCACGAGTGCGGGCGGGAGCGCCGCCTCGGCGGCGACCGACAGCGGCTGATTTGCGAGCGCCCGCCAGCCGACCGTGCCGACCGCGACGACGCTCGTGAGGACGTAGACGACGAGGATGAGCGGCATGGAGACGAGGAAGGAGCGGGGGATGGTGAGGGCGGCGTCCCGCATCTCGCCGCCGACGTCGACGATGAAGTTCGCGCCCATGCAGACGAAGTACAAAAGCGCCCCGCCGACCAGCACCCCGCCGGTGCCGTTCGGGAACGCCGGCGTGAGGTTCGCCGGCTCTACGGCCGGCGCGCCGACGACGACGAACGCGACGAGGCTGACGGCAAGCGTGCCGAGCATCAGCTGCTGGACCCGGGCGGCGGGTTCGATGCCGGCCAGGTTGACGAGGAAGAACAGGGTGAGGACGGCGGCGCCGGCGAGCCGGGGGTCGACGGCGAGAAGCGAGTCGAGGTACTGGCCGAAGCTGAGGCCGTACAGGGGCAGGCCGCCACCGAGGACGCTGACGGCCATCCCCCACGTCGTGAGGAACGCGACCCGTGGCGACCACAGCCGGCTCGGGTACCGGTAGTTGCCGCCGACAGTTGGGTACATTGCGCCGAGGACGGCGGTCGGGACGAGCGACAGCGAGATGGCGACGACGGCGACGACGTAGGAGACGGCGACGCCGGGCCCGGCCTCGCCGACGGCGACGCCGGTGACCGCGAAGAGGCCGGCGCCGACCACGATGCCGATCTGGATGGCGATGGCCTCGAGCAGGCCGATGTCCCCCTCGAGGTCCTCCGTGGCCATCGTGTGCCGTCGGTTCAGTCCACCGGGATATAAATCGGCGCCCCGGTCGAGGCCGCGCCCGGTCCCCGCCGGCAGGCCGCCGGGGGTATCTTTTATGCACCGCGGGAGGAAGGCCGGGCATGGCACTCCCCGAGACGGGCCGCGAGCGGGCCGCACTGCGCGAGGAGATGGAGGCCCGCCGACAGGGCGACGCCGACTGGGCCGAGGGCCGGACCTGGAGTCTCGTGTACTCCGCGGGCGAGGACGTCCACGACGTCCGCGACGAGGCCTACGAGGCGTTCGCCTCCGAGAACGCGCTGAACCCGCTGGCGTTCCCCAGCGTCCTCGGGTTCGAAAACGAGGTCGTCGGGATGGTCGCCGACATGCTGTCGGCTCCGGACGCCGTCGGCAACGCGACCTCCGGCGGGACCGAGAGCATCCTCTGTGCGACCTACGCCGCCCGGGAGCGGGCCCGCGAGGTCGAAGACATCGCGGCGCCGACGCTGGTGATGGCCGAGACGGCCCACCCGGCCTGGGCGAAGGCCGCTCACTACCTCGGCCTGGAGCCGATCCGGACACCGACGCAGGCCGACTGGCGGGCCGACCCCGCCGCCATCGCCGACGCCGTCAACGACCGGACGGCGCTCGTGGTCGCCAGCGCGCCCTCCTACCCCCACGGCGTGGTCGACCCGGTCGAGGACGTGGCCGGCGTCGCTGACGACCACGGCGTGCCGTGCCACGTCGACGCCTGCATCGGCGGGTTCGTGCTCCCGTTCCTCCCGGAGCTGGGCTACGACGTGCCGGCCTTCGACTTCTCGGTCGAGGGGGTCACCTCCATCTCGGTGGACCCCCACAAGTACGGCTACACCGCGAAGGGCGTCTCGACGGTGCTGTACCGGGACAAGGCGCTCCGCCGGCACCAGTACTACGCGTTCGACGGCTGGCCGGGCGGCATCTACGTCGCCCCGAACGTCCAGGGCACGCGGCCCGCCGGCCCGATCGCCGCCGCCTGGGCCGTGATGAACTTCCTCGGCCGCGACGGCTACACCCGCCTCGTGGCGGAGGCGATGGACGCCGCCGAGACCATCGCGGACCACGTCGCCGCCCGCGAGGACCTCGCCGTCGTCAGCGACCCCGACATGAGCCTCCTGGCCATCGAGTCCACCAGCCCGGACCTCGACGCCTGGACGGTTCACCGGGAGCTCTCCGAGCAGGGCTGGGAACTCGAGCGCCAGCAGCGCCCCGAGAGCATGCACCTGTCGGCGATGGCCCAGCACGCACCGGTCGTCGAGGAGTTCCTGACGGACCTCGACGCCGCCGTCGAGACGGCCAGGACCGCCGACACGGAGGAAGCCGACGCCCCGCTGTACGGCCTCAGCGGCTCCCTCGACGAGGACGACGAGGTCACCGAGGCGCTCGTCGACGTGCTGAACGAGGTGTTCGTCTGAGACGGCCGCCGGCGGGATGGGGACTCCGTGCCGGGCGCGATCGCTAACCGGTGTCCACCGGCCGGGGACCGGCTGTTCGTCCCCGTCCCGGCCGTCGGTTCGGCGGTCGATCCGGACACAAAACTTATCTCCATGTGTTAACGAGTACCACTCGTGTCGACGTACGAGTCGGCTCCGGACGGATACGCCGACGGGACCGGGTCGGTGATGGCGGCGGTAGACCACAGTGGTGCCGCCGTCCGCCTCGTCATCGCCGACGTCTCGCGGGACGACACCTGGCTCACGATCCCGCGGTCGGAGGCGCCGATGCTCCGCGAGTGGCGGTGACCGTCAGGGCCGACCGTGGGCCGACGCCCCCGCCACCCGTGGAGTCACGCCGCCCCGACGCCTCCGGCCACCCGCCGCGTCAGACACCGCGCCGACGGCCCGCTCGACCCTCGAGGCTACCATCTAACCACCTGGCTGCACTACCAACGTCGCAAGCCCGACGTCACCGTCGGCGGCGGGGGTCCCGCCGGCCCGAGCGCCCCACTGTTTACCGCGAAGAACGGCCTCGACACTGTCGTGTTCGACGACGACGGGACCTTGATGCACGAGGCCCACCTGTTCGACTACCCCGGGATCGGCTCCCTCGACGGGACGGCGTTCGTCGAGACGGCCCGCACCCAGGTCGACGGCTTCGGCGTCGAGCGCCGGCAGGGCGAGGCCGTGACCGACGTCGCGGCGACCGACGGCGGGTTCCGGGTCTCGACCGACGAGGGCGACCACGAGGCCGACTCCCTCGTGCTCGCGACGGGCGCCGACCGGAGCCTCGCCGACCCGCTCGGGTGTGCGTTCGACGGCGACGTCGTCGACGTCGACGTGACGATGGAGACGAGCGTCGACGACGCCTACGCCACGGCGCCATGGTGCGCGGAGAGGAGTGGCAGGCGGTCATCGCCGCCGGCGACGGCGCCGCCGCGGCGCTGAACATCCTCTCGAAGACGGAGGATGAGCACTTCCACGGCTTCGACACGCCGGGTGACGCCGCGGAGCGGTTCGGCGGCGGATAACCCCGGGAGCGGGCTCGTCGGTCGGCCGCGAGTCGAAACGGATACAACGGAGCCGTCGGACCGTCCGGCCGTCCCCCGCGGGTCATGAGACGAAGCTCGCTGCAAGCGCTCGCCGCCGCCGTCGCGCTCACGGTCCCGTGGGTCGTCACCTGGACGGCCCGGACCGGCCTCCCGACGCTTTCATCCGTCGCCGGCGTCGCATACCGGCCGCCGGCCGGCCTCGCGGCCCTCCCGACGGGCGTCGTCGTCGCTCTCAGTGGCGTCGCCGTCCTCGGGGCGTCGTTCCTCCTCGCCTGGGCGGCCGAGACAGCCGAGAAGGACGTCCCTCGCTCGTTCGCCATCGCGGTCCTCGCCGTGCTCGCCGTGGCCCCCGAGTACGCCGTCGACGCACTCTACGCGTTCAACGCCGGCGCCGGCGGGGCGACCGCCGACGCCTGCGCACAGTTCACCGCGGCGGAACTCGAGCGGATCGCCGACCTGCCACAGTCCGCCATCGACACGCCGAGAGAACGACTGGGCCGCAGCTGTCACGAGGCCAACCTCGCGGTCGCCAACATGACCGGCGCCAACCGTATCCTGATCGGCATCGGCTGGGCCGGCATCGCCCTGTTCACGGTGTACCGCGCCGCGGCGGAGTACGACCCGGCCGTCGAAACACGCACCGGCTTCCTGACCGAGGTCGTCACGCTGGACCGCTCCATCGGCCTCGAGGTCGTCTTCCTGCTCGCGGCGACGGCGTGGGCGTTCCTCGTCCCGCTCGGCGGCGGCATCGACGCCCTCGACACGATCGTGTTGGTCGGCATCTACGTCGGCTACATCCTCGTCGTCATTCGCGGAGACGTCGACCCGACCCACGACCACGTCGGCGTCCCCGCGTACCTGCAGACCCTCCGGAAACGCCGCCGCATCGCCGTGGTCGTCGCGCTGTTCGTCTACTCCGGGCTCCTCATCTTCATCGCGGTCGAGCCGTTCGCCCACGGCCTGGAGGACCTCGGGAAGGCTGCCGGCATCCCGGGCTTTTTTATGATCCAGTGGATCGCGCCGCTGGCCTCGGAGGCCCCCGAACTCATCGTCGTCCTCTACCTCGTGAACAAGGCCCGGTCGACGGCCGGGTTCCACGCCCTGATCTCTTCGAAGCTCAACCAGTGGACGCTGCTCATCGGGACCCTCGTCGTCGTCTACTCGCTGGCGCTGGGACGCTACGGCGCCCTGCCGTTCGACGACAAGCAGTCCGCCGAGATCTGGCTGACGGCCGCCCAGTCGCTTTTCGCCATCGCCGTGCTGATCGACTTCGAGATATCGGTCCGGGAGGCGCTCGTCCTTCTTTCGCTTTTCGTCTCGCAGGTGGCCCTCGAGTTCCTCCTCATCCGGGGCCTGGAGCTGCCGCTTTCCGCCGCCGAACTCCTGGTCGCCTACACCGTCGTCTACGTCGTCCTGGCCGTCGGACTGTTCGCCGCCCGCTGGCGATCGTTCCGGACGCTCATGGCGGAGGCCCGGGGCACGATCACCCGCGCCGCGTTTCCCCGCCAGGAGCGGCCCCCGGGGAGTGGCGACTGACGGGCCTCCAATCGAGGGTTCTTCCTCGACCGCCACGGGCCTGCGGACGGACGTGTACGGCCGTTGGGAATCCCCGACCGCAAGTGACAGGGGCCCGCAAACCCAAACGGCGGCGATGGCACCCCCGATCCCGTTCTGCGACACGCCGGGACAGTCGGCCATCGTCGGCGTCCTCGCCGGGCTCGTCGGCGGCCTGGGCGGCCTCGCACTGGGGCTCCAGACGGCCGGCGTCGTCGCTGTTGCCGCGGCGTTGGCGTTCGCCGGTAACGTCGGCGCGCACCTCCTGCGGGGCGACGACCAGTTCCGGGCGGCGGTCCGGCAGGTCACCCGCGGCGGCTAACCGTCCGTCGGTACGTATTCCGGCGGACCACCGGCAGCGGAAGTAGCCGCTGGCCCACCGGTCCGGGTCCTGCGGTAGCGGCGCAGAATTCGTCGTCGGCGGTCGATCGACCGACGTCCGACCGCCGGACCGACGGACGGACGGACCCCGTCTTAAACTGCTGTAAATCCCCACCACAGCCGTTATTAATTATGAAATACAATCCCCCGTATGGATCGGAGTACGAAACGAGTCTCCGTAACGTTACTCGCCATCACCCTGTTAGTAGTCGTCAGCGTGTCGGTGCTCGCGTTTGCGGGCACCGTGGCCGCCGACCAACACACGCCCGATGACGCACCGACGTACAAGACGAGCGACGGTGGCGTGAACTACACCATCAACCTCCCGCAGACGACCGACCACTACCCCGGCGACCACCCGGTCCACAGCCAGCAGGACGGGCACAACGCCAGCGTCGAGTACTTCGCGACCGGCCAGGCTGCCATGACCGACCAGGACGCCGAGGAGGGCATCTGGCTCGACTACATCGTGGTCAACGCCGAATGGATCGACTACAGCGAGTGCGACGCAACGCAGAACACGAAGGTGTTCGGACTCGACCGGGGCAACAACAACACGGGCACCCAGGTCGACGAGGACCTGATAGAGCACCGCAAGAACTCCAACCTCTATGCCGGCGGCCTCACCGTCACGTTCTACGACTGGGAAGACGTCACGGCGGACCCGCCGTACGTCTCCCCCGAGGACGCCATCGTCGCCGCCCAGGGCGCGGGCTCGAACGACGGCCCCTGCCTGAAGATGACGAGCGAGCCGGGCTGGTACCAGATGCAGGGGTTCGCCAACGGTAGCATCGCCACCGAGTGCACCGAGGAGGGCAACTCCGAGTGCGAACCCGAGGACAAGGAGCTCCGTGGCCTGAACATCTATTCGAACTACGTCTACATCTGCGAGTGCGACAGCGAACAGGAGGCCCGCAACGACATCGGCGACCCGCCGAGCGAGGGCGGCGGTGGCGGCTCCGGTAACCAGACGGCCACGGAGACACCGCCCGACGACGGCACGGCCACCCCGACCGAGACGGACGAGACCGAAGCCAATGGTGGCGGCGGGAACGGTGGCGGCAACGAGGGCGGCGGGAACGGTGGCGGCGGGAACGGCGGCGCACATGGCGGAGGCGGCGGAGGCGGTGGCGGTGGCGGCGGTGGCGGCGGCGGCGGTGGCGGCGGCGGCGGTGGCGGCGGCGGCACCGACTACGGCACCCCGACTATCGCCGAAGGTCCAGGCTTCACCCCGGTCGTCGCGCTCGTCACGCTTTTGAGTGCGGCGCTGTTGGTGCTCCGGCGCCGGTAACGGCCCCCTCCGGTTCTTTCCCTCGAGCGACGACTCCGGGTGGCAGGACGGCGGACGTGTCTCCCGCCGCACCCCAAAGGTCGATACGGCCCGAACCGCTTGTGACGGTATGCTCTCGGAAGTCGACAACGCCCGGAGACTCATGCTGCTGTTGGGCGACGAGGGGTTCACCGACGCGCTGACGCAGGCCGAGACCCTCATCGAGGACGCCAACGACACGATGGACCGCGTCGAACGGATCGAGGGCGAGGCGGCCGCGGCGGTCGAGGAGGCCAACCGGACGATGCAGGCGGTCGACCGGCGGCTGGAGACGGTCGACCGGACGATCAACCTGCTGGAGGCGAAGATAGAGGCCGGGTTCAGCCTCGCCCTGTTCGTGGTCGCGGCGCAAGTCTACCTCGGCGGCGACCTGTTCTTCGCCGCCGCCCTGTTCGGCCTGGGGCTGCTCGGCGCCGGCCAACTCGTGGTGACCGTCCGGAACATCCCGCAGGTCGAGAAGGTGTGGGCCGGCGTCCGGTACGTGCTCGACCGGCTCGGCGTCCGCGAGGCCGACCGAAGGGAGGCCTCGGAACGGGCGAACGGGGAGCGAAGCGACCCGTAAGCCGGGCGACCCGACCGGAGGGAGGGTCGCCGGACGAGCGAGCGGCGTCCTCGCGAGCCAAGCGAGCGAGGGCTCGGCAGAGCGAAGCTCTGCCGGCGAATGGGCGGCACGACCATCGGGAGTGCCGCCTGATGGTGAGCGGTGACCGCAGGGAGCCGCGAACGGAGTGAGCCGCGAGCCGGGAGGCCGACCGGAGGGAGGCCTCGGACCGAGCGAGCGGGAGGACCGACGGGAGGGAGGGACGACACGCGAGCCGCGAGACCGACCGCAGGGAGATCTCTGAACGAGCGAGCCGCGAGCAGGGAGCGTAGCGACCGACGACACGCGAGCCGCGCGACCAGCGGGAGCCCCGAACGGGGTGCCGAACAGCCCCGACGTTTATGCCGGTATGCGCCCGAGGGGACGTAGATGGGTACCGCGGCCGCCGTGACGTTCGTGGGGTGCCGCCGGTGACCGCCGGCGGCGCCGACCGGTCGGTCGACACCCGCCAGGTCGCGTTCGTCGCCCTCGCCATCCTCGGGCTCGTAGCGGCGGCGCTTCTCGTTCCGTCGGGCGGCGCCGGGGGCGCCAGC
>PXQY01000095.1:20041-39569 GCA_003021745.1 Halobacteriales archaeon QH_7_69_31 | reverse complement strand
GCCATCGTCCTGATCTCGGTGCAGTCGTTCCTCGTCTGGATGCACCACATGTTCCTGACGACGATCAACCTGGAGATCAAGACGCTGATGATGGCGAGCACCATCGGCATCTCGCTCCCGTTCGACCTGTTGGTCTTCGCGCTCATCTACACCCTCATCAAGGGCCGTATCAAGCTGAAGACGCCGTTCCTGTTCGCGATCGGCGCGTTGCTGTTGTTCATCCTCGGCGGCATCACCGGGGTGTTCCTCGGCGCCATCGTGCTGGACTACGAGTTCCGCGGCACCTACTGGGTCGTCGCGCACTTCCACTACGTGATGTTCGGCGGCGCGACGGCGATGATCGGCGGCGCCTACTACTGGTACCCGAAGATGACGGGGAAGATGTACGACGAACTCCTCGGGAAGATCCACTTCGCGGTCTTTTTCGTCTCGTTCAACATGGTGTACTTCTCGATGTTCATGGCCTGGGAAATGCCGCGCCGCGTCTTCGAGTACAGCCAGGACTACGTCGAGATCAACACGTTCGGTACCGTCGGCGGGTTCCTGCTCGGGCTCTCGTTTTTCATCATGTTCTACAACTTCGCGAAGAGCTACGTCCACGGCGCCGAGGCCGGCGACAACCCCTGGGAGTTCACCCGGACCGCCGAGTGGGCGGTCCCGTCCCCGCCGCCGCTGGAGAACTGGGAGGGCCGCCCGTCGTACGCGACCGGCCGGCTGGAGTTCCTCGAACGCGGCCACGCCGCCGACGGGGGGCGACCCGCCTCGGAGCTGGCGTCGGACGGCGGCGCTGCCACGGACGGGGGCCACGCCCACGCCGACGAGGCCAGCGACTACATCCTCGGCGACAAGCACCACTCCCATGCGAGCATCTGGCCGTTCGCGCTGAGCCTGGCGACGTTCGTCGCCCTGCTCGGCGCCTCCGGCATTCGTCGGTCGATGGCGTTCGTCGGCGGTCCGAACTCCCTGTCCGGCGTCGACGTCGTCGTCTCGAACCCGGTCTACCCCGCGCTCACGCTGGTCGGCGCCCTCGGTATGCTGTACGCCGGCGTCCAGTGGGGTCTCGAGGACTTCTTCGCGCCGCCGGCGGAGGTCGCGAGCCGGTGGCCCTTCGACGGCGTCGAGAAGAACAAGCTCGGCGTGTGGTTCTTCCTGGCCTCGGACGTCCTCGTGTTCGGCGCGTTCATCTCCGCCGCCATCTTCATCCGCGTGAACAGCGGCTGGACGAGCTGGGAGCCGCTGCCGGCCGAGATCCCCGGTCTCGTCAATACCTACGTGCTGTTGACCTCCTCCTTTACCGTCATCATGGCGCTCGTGTACTCCAAGCGCCAGGAGCGCGGGAAGATGCTCGCCAGCCTCGCGGCGACCATCGGTCTCGGCCTGACGTTCCTCGCCATCAAGGGCTGGGAGTGGCACCACGAGATCTACGACGCCGGCATCACGCTCACCACGAACCCGCACGGCCCGGACATCCAATCGACGCTATACTACGTGACGACCGGGCTGCACGGCATCCACGTCGTCCTCGGGCTGCTCGTCGCAGGGTTCCTCCTGTACCGCGGCTACCAGGGCCACTACATGCACGACCACCGGCCGGTGGAGTACTTCGGGCTCTACTGGCACTTCGTCGACATCGTGTGGGTGTTCCTGTTCCCGCTGTTCTACCTCGTCTGACCGGGCCACCCGGCCTCCGTCCCGGTCCTCCCGGGGACTGCCGCCGACGTCGCTCGAGGCCCGAACCGAACGACCTACGAGTCCCTGCCCGCTACGCCCGGGTATGGACGACGCCGACGTCGGCCGCCTCCGGATCGCCGCCGCGGTGCTTGCGGCCGTCGTCGCCGGCATCCACCTGCTGCACCCCTCCCAGGGCGGCGTCGCGCTCGTGGTGTACGCCCGGGAGGGCTACCTCGGCGACCCCCGGCCGCTGTTTTTCACCCTCGGCGCGTTCGCCCTCGTCTGGACCACGGCGGCTTCTGGCCGCACCTCGAGGCGAACGAGCATTCACACCGGCACCCGCTTGTGGTCGCCGCCGACCACCTCCGCCGCGACGGTCTGTTGTTGGCCGCGACGCTCGCGGAACTCGGCCTGCTGGCCGCGCTGGCCGTGCTGTATCGGGCCGACCGGTGACCGGCACCCGCCTGCTCCCGACGGCAGGTATATCCGTCTCGGTCCGCCCGGTACGGGCATGGGCCTCGACGTCCTCGCGGAGTACCCGATGGTGAAGGGGCTGGTGTTCGCCCTGGCGGGCGTCGGCTCCTGGGTCGCCGCGCTGCTTTTCGTCAACTGGCTGTGGAACCGCTACCGGTCCGACGACCCGGCGTCGGAAGGTTGAAAATGGACCCGCGATAACGTCCGGACGAACACGTCATGGCGACCGATTCGCTCCGGTTTTACGGCCTCGTCTACGTGGCGCTTCTGGTCGCCGCCACCCTGAAGGTGGTCTTCGAGCGGAGCTTCGACTACTGGATCGCCGTCGGTGGTATCCTCGTGTTGGCGTCGATCAAGACGCTTCTCATCGTCGGCTACTTCCAGCACCTCCGGTGGGAACGCCGGTCGCTCACCGGCGTGATGGCGACGGCGCTTGCGCTTTTCGTCCTGCTCATGGTCGCCGCCAGCTTCTCCATCACGTGACGCCGCGCCGGCCGGCCGCGGGCGGGGTCCCCGACGCGGACCGGCTCCGCGAAGCGCTCCCGTCGCGACGCCGGCTCGCCGGACTCATCCTCGTCGGCAACCTCCAGGCCGTCGGGGTGATACTCTACTACGCGGCCACCAGTGCCGCGCTCACCGAGCCACGCTACGTCGTTTACGGGTTGCTGTGGGTGAACGTTGGCCTGCTCGCCATCTACGAGGCCGGCCCGCCGGCGGATGCCGACTTCGCGCAGCGCCGCCGCGCGCTGGCGGTGGCGGCCGGCTACTTCGGCCTGCTCGCAGTCGTCGGCGGGCTCGTCGCCGCGGGGCTTGGCGCCGACGCGACCGGCTTCCGGATCGCCTGGCTGACCCCCGGGTGGGGCCCGGCCCTCCTCTACGCCGGCCACACCGTCTCCGTCGTCCTCATGCCGGCCTACGTCGTGGGCTACCTCGCGCTGTCGTACCTCCTGTACGTGACCGTCCTGGAGGCGGCCGGGTCCGCCGTCGGCGGCCTCCTTGGACTCGTGTCGTGTGTCTCCTGCACCTGGCCCGTCCTCGCGACGGTCGCCTCGACGCTTCTCGGCGGCGCCGGCTTTCTCGCCACCTCGGCGACGTCGGTCCCCTACGACCTCTCGACGGCGGTCTTCCTCCTCACCGTCGCGCTGTTGTACTGGCGGCCGGGCGTGCCGTGACCGTTCGAGCGCGGAACGAGCCCGATCAGGATCGTTGGCACCGTCGAGGGCGGCGTCCATCGAGGTCGCCGTCCGTCGACGCCGGCGACTGAGCGCCCGCCCGGGGGACCGGCAGGCTTTACCCCTCGTCCGGCCGGGCGTACCGGTATGGTCATTCTGGCGGAGGACGTGCGCCGTCGCTACGGGTCGACGGTGGCGCTCGACGGCGTTTCGCTTGCCGTCGAGGCCGGCGAGGTGTTCGTGCTCGTCGGCCCGAACGGCGCCGGGAAGACGACCCTGGTTCGGGCGCTCACCGGGACGACCCGGACTCGGGGGGACGTCGAGGTGTTCGGCCGGCCCCCGTCGGTGGTGTCCGGTGAGCGGCTCGGCCTCCTGCCGCAGGAGTTCGCCCCGGCGGATCGGCTCACCGCCCGGGAACTGCTCGCCCACTACGCCGGGCTGTACGACGACGCCCGCGACCCGTCGGTCGTGCTGTCGGACGTCGGCATGGAGGACAGCGCCGACACGTACTACGAGCACCTCTCCGGCGGCCAGAAGCGCCGGGTCTGCGTGGCGACGGCGCTCGTCAACGACCCCGAGCTCCTCGTCCTCGACGAACCGACGACCGGCGTCGACCCCGTCGGCCGCCGCGAGCTCCGGCGCCTCATCGAGGACCTGGCCGAGCGTGGCACGACCGTCGTGGTGACGACCCACGACCTGGCTGAGGCCGAGCGGCTGGCCGACCGCGTCGGGATGCTCGCGGCGGGCCGGCTCGTCGCGCTCGGCAGTCCCACGGAGCTCATCGGACGCCACGCCGGCGGCGACCGGCTCGTCATCGACGCCGACGACGAGGGGACCGCCGCCAGGGCGCTCGAGCGGGCCGGCCACCCGGTGCTGCCGGACGAACGCCACCTCGCCGTCGCCGTCGGTCCCGACGAGATCCCGGCGGTCATCGAGACGCTCACCGAGGCCGACGTCGCCTACGAGCAGCTCACCTGGCGACGGCCGACCCTCGAAGACGTCTACCTCGCCGTGACCGGCGACCTGGCGGCCACGGAGGCGGTCGAGCCGTGAGCCGCGGCGGCCGCGTCGCCGCCGAGACACGCGCGGCCTGGTACGCCTTCCTCCGCCGGCGGACGGCGGTGTTTTTCACGTTCTTCTTCCCGGCGATGGTCGTCCTCATCTTCGGGGCGGTGGTGCGGACCGACCCGACCGGCGGCGGGCTGTTCGCCGAACCGCCCGGCTACTACGTGGCCGGCTACCTCGCCGTGGTGGTCCTGTTCACGCCGCTGTCCCGCGTCGGCAGCGAGGTCGCGCGCCACCGCGACGGCAACAGGTTCGAGAAACTGGCGACGACCCCGCTCACGCGGGCCGAGTGGCTGCTGGCCCACACCCTCGTCAACGTCGCCGTCATCGGCTTGGCGGCGGTGCTGCTCCTCGCGCTCGTGCTTTCGGTCACCGACGCCGCCTTCGCGCCCTCGGTCCTGCTCGTGCCCTACCTCGCGGTCGGCGTCGCGCTGTTCTGTGGGGTCGGGGCGCTGCTCGGCCGGCTGGCCGGCTCCCAGGACGGCGTCATCGCGGCCGCCAACGGCGTCGCCCTCCCGCTTTTGTTCCTCTCGCCGACGTTCGTCACGCCGGCGCTCCTGCCGGGGTGGTTCCGCCCGCTGTTGGCGCTGTCGCCCCTGACGTACTTCGTCCGTGGCGTCCGGGCGGCCACCTACGAGACGGCGGGCGCGCTCCCGACCGCCGGTGTCGGCCCGGGAGTCGTCGGAACGGACCCCTACCTGAACCTCGTCGTGCTGGCCGCGGTGGCCGCCGGTACGTTCGCTGCCGGCGCGCGGGCGCTGCCGCGGACCGACTGACTCGGCCATCCGGGCGAGTCCATCAGTCGTCGGGCGTCGCCGCCGTCGGCCGGGTGGCGCGGGTGTCCGAGTCGGCGGCGACGCGACGCATTGCCCCGAGGTAGGCATCCTTGAACCGGATCCGGGCCGGGAGAGCGCGGTACGTCGGGCGGACGGCGGCCCGGAACAGCCGGAAGGCGGCCTCGTGGCGGCGCCGCCACTCGAGCCCGAGGGCGTCGCGGGCGGCCGGCGGCATCGTGGCGGCGCCGAAGAACGCCCGGACCGGCCGGAGGACGGTCGGGAGCGCGGGCCCTGGCAGGTAGGAGGTCTCGAGGATGATGTCCCGGACCGTCTCCCCCGTCTCGCCAAGCGCGAGCGTCTCCTCGGCCGTCCGGTCGACGTACGTCCGGAACTCCGACAGCGTCTCGGGGTACTGATCCCGCGGGACGCCGAACAACTGGCCGAACGTCTTCGAGTCCTGGTAGAACCGCTCGGCCTCCTCGTCGTGGAGGTCCTCGACGTAGGTGTCGTAGGCGACGACTGACTGGTGGATGAGCGTCGCGTGCACCCACAGGAGCAGGTCGGGGTCGTTGGCGGTGTAGGGTTCCCCGGCCGCGTAAGGCCCGACGTCCTCGTCGAGTTCGCCCGTGACGTAGGTGTGGAGTTCCCGGACGATCATCGCGCCCTCGAGGGCCGTCTCGACGTCCCCAAAGATGATGGCGTCGACCACCTCGAACGTCCGGCTGAACCGGGCGTGGGGGTCGGCCTCGTAGTCGCTGTGCTCGATGCCGGGTGCGACCTTCGGGTGGCTCAACTGCAGGAGGATGCAAGTCATCCCGCCGAGGAACAGCGCGGTCTCGCGGCCGACGCGCCACATCATCGTTCCCGGCCCGAAGAAGCCCTCGACCGGGTCCTCGACGGCCGCGACGAGCGGCGCCAGGTCCGCCGGCGGGTCCGCGGTGTCCACCTCGATGTCCCAGTGGTCGAACGCCGGGTCCTCGTCGGTCACGGCTGTCACTGGTACGCACGCCGTGATAAAGGTCCTCCCGGGTATCTGTTGCCGGCACGCGGAGACTCACGGTCCGGTCCGAGGCGCCCCCGTGTCGATTCGGGTCCCGTCGCCACGCGGTCATTCTGCCGCCCAGGGGAAAAGCGGGGTCGGCAGCGCCACCGCGAGGTCGCGGGCCGAAAGCGTCTCGCCGTCCTCGCTGTGAGAAAGGCCGCGGTACGGTTCCCAGACCGTGGCGACGTCGAGGTAGCGCTCGTAGGCGACGCCGACGTGGGGGGTGACCGGCGCCTGGGCGTCCTGTCGGCGGGGCCGAGTTCGTCGAACTTCTCCTTCATCCGGACGATGAACTCGTCACGGCCGCCCGTCAGCACGGACGCGCGGACGCCCTCGACGCTCCGGACGGTCTCGCGGACGGCATTTCCCCGGTCGATACGCCGCCGATCTCGCTGTCTCGGGCGGGCTGTTGGAGGACGCGGGCATCCGCCGCGATGAGGGCGGTATGAAATCGATTCCCTCACCGCCGGGGACGTTGGCTGTCCGGCCGCGCTCCTCGATCACTTTGCCATACCGAACGCCGACTGCCCTCATCCGACGAGCCACCTGAACCGGTGGTCGGCGGTGGACTCGCGGTCCGGACGACCGGTGTGGAAACGGCGACTTCGAGTCGTTCAGATCGTCCGCCGGATGGCGCGGCGGACGTCGTCGGCGTCGGGCACCACCTCGTCCTCCTGGGACGGCGCGAACGGGATCGGCGTGTCCGGGACGCCGACGCGCTGGACGGGTGCGTCGAGACTCCAGAAGGCGTCTTCGAGGACGCGCGTCACGATTTCTGCGTGGAACCCGTAGGACAGCGGGCTCTCGTCGGCGACGACGAGACGACCGGTCTTCTTTACGCTGTCCGCGATCGCCTCGGTGTCGAGCGGATACAGCGACCGGGGGTCGAGGACCTCAACGCTGACGTCGTCGACGTCGCTGGCAGCGGCGATGGCCTCACCCAGCAGTCGCTGGGTGGCGACGATGGTTACGTCATCGCCGGCCCGCTCGACGGTCGCCTCGCCGAGGGGGACCGTGAACGCCTCGTCCGTCGGGACGGGGCCGCGTCGCTCGTAGATGGTCTTGTTCTCGAAGAACACAACGGGGTCCTCCGAGCGGATCGCGCTTTTCATAAGCCCCTTCGCGGCGGCCGGCGTCCCGGGCGCGACCGCCTTGATTCCGGGGAGGTGCGCGACGAGGGAGTGGACGGTCCCCGAGTGTTGGGCGGCCGCGTTCAGTCCCGCGCCCTCGATGGCGCGAATCGTCAGCGGGACGTTACTCGCACCGCCGAACATGTACCGGAGCTTCCCGGCCTGGTTCATGACCTGGTCGAAGCAGACGCCGATGAAGTCCGAGAAGCTGAGGTTCACGAGCGGTCGGATTCCGGTCGCGGCGGCGCCGACACCGGCACCGACCTGTGCTGCCTCACTGATGGGGGTGTTCCGGACGCGGTCGAACCCGAACTCGTCGTGCAGGCCCGCCGTCACCTCGAAGGATCCGCCATCCTCCTCGTCCTGCCCCATGACGAAGACGCGGTCATCCGCCAGCATCTCCTCGCGGATGCCGTCCCGGAGGGCGTCGCGAACGGTCCGGGTCTCGGTCTGTCGGTCCGCCAGCTCCTCGGCGCTCATCGGCTCACACCTCCGTCTTTCTTCATCCGGTTCCGGTGCCGCTGTACGTCCGGCGCGGGGTCGACGAAGATGTCATCGTAGGCGGCCTCGGGCGCCGGTTCGTCGGCGTCGCGAGCGAACCGCACGGCAGCGTCCACGACCGCCTCGACGTCCGCCCGCATTTCGGTGAGTTCGTCCCCCTCGAGTTCCTCGCGCTCGGCGAGCACCTCCACGTAGTTCTCGATGGGGTCGCGTTCGGCCATCCACTCATCGACCTCCGCCTCGCTCCGGTATGGCTCCTCGTCGCCCTCGAAGTGCCCTCGGTAGCGGTACGTCTTCGCTTCCACGAGCGTCGGTCCCTCGCCTGACAGAGCGCGTTCGCGTGCCGCTGACACCGTCTCGTGAACCGCCTCGACGTCCTGTCCGTCGACGATTTCGCCGGGGATGCCGTACGACGCCGCCATGGCGGCGAGGTCGTCGATGTTGTGTTGCTCGTCGTGGGTCATTCCCTCGGAGTACCCGTTGTTCTCGATGACGTAGACGACCGGCAGCGTCCAGGTGGCGGCGAGATTGATGGCTTCGTGAACCTGGCCTGCGGCGACGGAGCCGTCGCCACAGAACGCGAGCCCACACCAGTCCGCGCCCGTGACCTGTGCGGTGATGCCGGCACCGGTCCCGAGGGGCACGCTCGCGCCCACGATGGGTTGTGCGCCGAGCATCCCCTCCTCGAGGTCCGCGACGTGCATGGACCCGCCGCGACCGTTGCTCTGGCCCGGTTCCTTCCCGTACAGTTCGGCGAGCAACTGCTCCGGGTCGAGTCCCTTCGCGAGACTGTGACCGTGTGCGCGGTGCGTGCTGGTGACGTAGTCGGCTTCCGCGAGCGCGCCGCAGGCACCGACCGCCACCGCCTCCTGGCCCTGCGAGAGGTGGACGAATCCCGGAATCTCGTCGTCCGCGAACCGGTCCCGCACCCGGTTTTCGAACTCGCGGATGAGAAGCATCCTGCGAAGTGCCTCCCGTCGCCCGCTCTGGGAGTTCATTCCTATATCGGTCATGTGATAGTCTACCAATCCCGTCGGCGCATCGGAGTAAAAAGGTTCTTTTGCCGGTGTTCGACGATCAGCTCCGTTGCCGACCGGATTCGGGACTGCCGGCGTGGTTCTGCGAGTCCTCATACTGCCGGACGTAACTATAACAGTCCCAGTCCAGTCTCCGGTACGGTTCGCCCGGATTTACGGATTGGTATCGATTCAGATGTTCACGGATTCAGGTCCGCCACTATCACTCCTCGAGGATGCCGTCGAGTCGGTCCTCGAGGGTGGTCAGGAACCGGGCGGCGTCCGCGCCGTCGAGGACGCGGTGGTCGAACGTGAGACTGAACGTAACGTGTCGCCGGAACTCGATGTCCCGGTCGGTCCGGACCGGGCACTCGGTGACGCGGTTGACGCCGAGGATTGCGACCTCCGGCGGGTTGATGATAGGCGTGAACGCGTCGCTCCCGAACACGCCGAGGTTCGAGACGGTGAATGTGCCACCCGAGAGGTCCCCGGGCGTGAACTCGCCGTTGAGCACTCGCGTCCTCATGGCCTCTCGCGCCGAGGCGATGCCGGCGAGGTCCATCGACCCGATATCCGGGAGCACCGGCGTCACCACGCCCCCGTCGACGTCGACAGCGACACCGACGTTGTGCTCCTCGTAGAGCGTGTGGGTCTCCGCGTCCGCGTCGAACGTCGCGTTGAACGCGGGGTGTGCCGAGAGCGTCTCCGAGACCCCCTCCAGTATCACGTCGGTTATCGAAACGTCCGCGGCGGCCGCGGCGGCGAACACGGTTTCGACCTCTATCTCGCGGTCGACGGTGACGTGAACGGCCTCACGGTAGCTCCGTCCGAGTCGCTCCGCGATGGTCCGGCGCCTCCCCGAGATATCGCGGGTCTCCTCGACGGTGCGCTTCCCGCTGCCCGCGCTTGCGGCACGTTCGACATCCGACGCGGTGACGCTGTCGTGAACGCCCGTGCCTTCGATGGTCGCGAGATCGACGCCGAGCTTCGCCGCCCGGTGCTTCGCCTTCGGCGTCGCTTTCAGCGTTCCCTCCGGAGTCGTCGCAGCGACCGGCTCACCGCCCGCCGATCCGTCCGCGGCCCCGTCAGTCGTTCCGGCCCCCGCCGACTGGGCAGCGGGCTCGCCGGACTCGTCGACGTCGGTCACCGGGGCGGCTTCCGCCGAATCGTCAGTGAGTGCGTCGGCGGCCGCGTCAGTGGCGTCATCGCTATCGGGGTCGTCATCGGCTGAGACGTCACTGACAGCTGACTCGACCGTCGCCTCTAGCTCGGAGAGGTCCTCGTCCGCGCCGGCGACGATGCCCATCGGTGCGCCAGGTGGCGCTTTCTGGTCCACGTCGAGGTAGACGCGCCGCAAGACGCCGTCCTCCCGCGCCTCTATCTCCGCGACCGACTTCTCCGACTCGATCTCCGCGACGACGTCGCCCTCGGACACCGCGTCCGCTACGTCCACGTGCCAAGCGATGACCTTCCCGATCTCCATCTCGACGCCGAGCTTCGGCATCCTGACTACGTACGCCATCCGTTATCGCGTCGTCGGAAGGAAGACCCAAAGCGTTTCCCACGGCGGTCGGTATTCTTTCTCCCACACCAGGTGCTCGCCGGGAACGCGATGAGTATCCTCACGGTTCCAGGTCCTTTAGGACCCCGGTATCGGTCCGTCGAGGGAAGACGCGAGAGGAAGACGCCGCGGTCGCCTCGACCGAACGCCGAACCGGTCGTCGCGACCGGCAGTCAGGCGAACTCGAGTATCTTCAGGCTCAGCGGCGGATAATACGTGATACACACGAGTGCCACCAACAAGATACCGTAGAACGCCCTGCTCTCCCTGAACACGTCCGCGACAGGGACGTCCGCGATGTCCGACGAAAGGTAGACGGACAACCCGAGCGGGGGCGTCAGCAGTCCGAGCATCAGGTTGAACACCATGATGACGCCGATGTGGACCGGGTCGACGCCGACCTCGACGAGCGTCGGTACGACGATGGGCGTCATCATCACGAGCGCCGCGATCGGATCGAGGAACAGCCCGAGGACGAGCAGGACGACGTTCACGAGTATCAACACGAGGACCGGGTTCGTGGAGACTGCGAACATCGTCTCTGCGAACACCGCGTCGATGTTCTCGATCGACAGCACGAAGCTGAACACGTTCGCGGCAGCAAGGATGATCACGATCGTCCCCGTGGTTTCGGCGGTCTCCAGCGCCGCCTCCCAGATGTACCGGAAATTCGTGATGCGGTAGATGAACGTGTTGATGAGGAGGATGTACGCCACCGTCACGCCAGCGGCCTCGGTGGGACTGAATATCCCGGTGAGCATCCCCCAGATGAGGACGACCGGGGTGAAAAGCGCCGGGAACGCGAGCGTGAACGCGCGGGCGATCTCCGTCAGCGACGCGCGCTCGTCGTTCTTCGGAAACCCCCGCTTTTTGGCGATGAATATCGTTCCGACCATCAGGAACATCACGGTCAACGCCGCGGGCAGCGCGCCCGCCAGCAGCAACGACAGTACCGACACCTCGGCGATGATGCCGTAGATGATGAGCGGAATGGAGGGCGGGAAGATGGGGCCGACGGTCGCCGACGCGCTCGTGAGTGCCGCCGAGAAGTCGCTGTCGTACCCCGCGTCCTCCATCGACTCGATTAGCACGCGGCCGACGCCGCCGATGTCTGCGAGCGCCGACCCGGAGATGCCCGAGAAGATCAGGCTCGTGATGATGTTCACCTGCGCCATTCCACCTGTGTAGTGGCCGACGATGCTATCGGCGAAGTCGAAAATCTTCTCCGTCACATCGCCGTGATTCATCAGGGATCCGACGTAGATGAACAGCGGAATCGCGAGCAGCGTGAACGAATCTAATGCCCGCACCATGTTCGTGGATGGGAACAGGAGTGGTCGACCCGTGAGGAGCGTGTACAGCGCTGCGGGCACGAGCAACGCCACCCACACGGGCACCCTGAGTAGCGCGAGCGCGAGGAACAACGCGATGACGACGACGCCGGCCATCCCCATTTATCGAAGCACCTCCGCGACGTTTTCGTGTATCCGATCGAGATACACCACGACCAGGAACCCCAGGCCGACGACCGGTGCTAGGTAGTAGAGCGGAATCGGGATGTCGATGGTCGGCGCCGTCGAGTTCCGGAACGAACTCATCGCCAAAAGCGACCCGGCGAGAATGAGTACCGCCGCGAACAGCGACACGAGCGTCACCGCGAGCTCGTGTATCGGGCGCCAGCGCTCCGGGAGCCGATCGGAGAGGTACTCGATTTCGATGTGGTCGTGCGCGTACGCGAGGCTCCCGACCACCAGGAACGTCAACCATATCTCTAAAAGCTGTGCGAGTATCTGCACGCCGCCCACCCCCAGCCCGAGGTTCCGCGATAGGATGCGGGCCATCAGCAACACCACGATCGCGAGCAGGCAGACCGCGGACGCTGCATAGAGGAGTCTGGAACTACGCTCCAGAAACGGGTGAAGCCGCTCCATCCGTGGTCAGGCGGGGTAGCCTTCGTCGTGAAGTCCCTCGATGGTTCCGATGAGATCCGGGAACTGGTCGCGGATGCGCTGGCGGGTCTGGCTCCGGAACTTGTCCATCTCGAGGTCCTCGGGCGGGACGATCTCCAGCCCTTTGTCCCGCATGAACTGGCGGTGGTCCTCGAGGTTGGCGTTCAAAGTCTCCGTCGCTTTCGGCTGGACCTCGCGGACTGCGTCGTAGAATATCTGTTGTTGTTCGTCGGTGAGGTCTTGGAACACGCCCTCGTTCATGATGATCGCGAGCGGTACGTGCATGTGGTCGGTCTCCAGGATCGTGTTCTGGTTCTCCCAGATGCCAAACGACCGGATGATGTTGTAAGGATTCTCCTGGCCCTGTACGGAGCCGGTTGCGAGCGCCTGAGAGATCTCGGAGGCGTCGATGTTGGTGGTTTCGGCACCCAGGCCTTTCAGCGCCTGTTCGTACATGGCGATGGGTACGGCGCGCATCTTGTAGTTTGAAAGCTGGCTGGGGTTGACCGGCGGGTCGTCGCCGTCCTCGACGTTGAGCGTACAGCGCCGGGTCCCCTGGACGACTGCGCCGAGCGACCGGATGTTCGTTTCTTCGACCAGGTCCTCGATGACCTGCTTCGCAACGTCGTTCTCCTGGGGATCGGTCTTCTCGTAGATGTCCTCGTAGGGATTGTTCGGGTCGTAGAGGTAGGGTGCGTCGAAGACCTGTGCTGGCTCGTACTGCGTTCCCGTGAGCGCGTAGGGGATGACGTACATGTCGAGCGATCCCGAGGAGACGTTCTCGATGGACTCGATCTGTCCGCCGAGTTCGCTGTTCCGGAACGCTTCGACTGTCACCTCGCCGCCGGTCTCCTCTTCGACGATGTCGCCGATCCATTCTCCGACGTCGCCGTGGACCGACCCTTCCGCCGCCGGCGAGTTGACCTGGAGCGTCGTACCGCCCCCGGTCAGCGACCCGAGACAGCCCGAGAGGGCTCCGATACCAGTTACTGCAGCTGCTGTCTCGATGAATGTCCGTCTATCCGGCGATCTATCCGTGCCTTGCGGTACCATACCTCCCCCAATTAACCGACGGATATATAACTTAATGGTCGCGGCGGCATACGAGCCAGAAATCCCGGACGGCAATACGGCTGAGGGCGTCGACGGAACTGAACCGACCGCGTCTGGCCCGTCTTCTGACCGCGGACAGCTTGATACGATACCGGTTCGACGTACGTGAGCGCGGTCAGTCGCCGCGCAGGCGTGCCAGGACCGGGATCTCATCCAGGCGCTCATCGTCGATCCGGTCCCAGTCGATGCCCGACGGCTTCGGACCAGGCTCGTCAACGCGGAGGGTCCGCGTCGGCGTGCAGATGACGTCGATGGGGACGTCGTGGGCGTCCGGGTCGACGGCGCCGGCCTCGAGCACCTGCCGGTCGTGGACGGTCGTCACCACCGGCGTGTCCTCGTCGGCGGCCCCGAGTTCCCCCAGGATCGCGAACTCGAGGTCGCTGAACCCCTCGCCCTTCCCCACGCGGACGCCCTCGGCGGTGACCGCGACGCTCCCGACGACGATGGCGTCCAGCGGCGGGACCGCCCCGGGTCCGACGCGCCGCCCGTGGTCGTCCATGTGGGAGACGGTCGGCGCCGCCTCGAGGTCCGTGACGGCCTCGGGGTCCAGTTCCAGGAACGGCGCCTCGTCGGCGAGCCGCGGCGCCGCCACGTACAGGGTCGTGCCGGCCCGGAGCAGCCGGCGGCGGAGCGGCAACTGGGGCGCATCGGGGTTGGCCTTCACGGCGTCGGCGTCGCGGAGTTCGGGCGTCGCCATCGCGCGTTCGGCGGCGGTCTCGGCGCCGGCGACGTTCGGGATGCGGTCGTGGGGCGGGAACGGGAACCGCGCCTCGCCGCTGTCCGCGAGGTCGTCCCAGACCCGCTGCCGGATCGACTCCTTGGCCATGCCGGACACTGGGTCGGCCGGCCCCATCGACCTTCCGTCCGCCGCCCTGCGGCTCCGGCGTCACAGCCCTGTCCCCCGGTTTGGGGGGTCGGCCCGCCCATCAGGCGACGCCCGTGACGTACTCGATGTGCTGAGGGCCGTAGAAATACGCCAGCATGAGGTAGGCGACCACCCCGAGCACCAGGCTGACGAGCCACGCGGAGACGGCGAGGCGACCGACGCGGGCGTGCGGCGTCCCGGTCAGCTCCGCCGGCGTGTGGGTGGAACCGAGCGTGATCGCATACAAAACGAGCGGGACCGACAGCACCGACAGCACGATGTGGATCCCGAGCAGCCCGAGATACAGCGTGCGGAGCGGCGCGCCGGCGACGATCTCCTTGCGACCGCCGCCGCCGGTCTTCAGCAGGTACAGCACGAGGAACAGCACGATGAGCGTGAAGGCCGTCGACATCGCCAGCCGGTGCTTTCGGACCTCACCGTTGCGGATCCAGTACCACCCGGCGACGAGACAGGCGATCGTCACGGAGTTGACGACCGCGATGGCGGCGGCCAGGGCCTCGACGGTGCGCCGGGAGATGTCGGGATACAGCCCGACGTCGCCGTAAAGCGTCCCGATCACGACGACGTAGCCGACGAGGGTTAGGACGGCGGTCAGCGCCCGCGGGTGCTCGCGGGCGAGGTGGCGGCCCCGAACGGCTGACATGGGCGGTGTTGGGGGTCGCTCACAAAGGCCGCTTCGCTTCCCGGCCAAGCGTGCCGGAGGTACAGCGTCCGCGCGAGTGGCCGACGCCACGGGCACGCCGCGGCGACGAGGACTGATCGCCTGTCTCGGCGACCGGGGGCTATACGTACCGACCGGTCGGAGCATCCCGGGCGTGCGCGTCCTGAACTACCTCGAGCTCGAATCCCGGCTGGAGCGGAGCGGGATCGGGACCGCGACGGACCACCAGCGGCGGGCGCTCGCCTGGACGGACGTCGAGGTCCTCACGTCGCCGTGGGCCGGCGGCGGACCCGCGGCATCGGTCGCCCGACGCGTCACCGGTGACCCGCTGTTTGCGGACTACGACCTCGCCCACTGCAATCTCATCGGGCCCGGCAGTCTCGCCGTGGCCCGACACTCACGCCGCAACGACATCCCGCTCGTGCTGCACGCCCACGTCACGCGGGAGGACTTCGCCGAGAGTTTCCGCGGCTCGACCGCCGTCGCGCCCGCCCTCGGCCGCTATCTCCGCTGGTTCTACTCGCAGGCCGACCTCGTGCTCTGCCCGAGTGAGTACACCAAAGGGGTCCTCGAATCCTACCCGGTCTCCGCCCCGATCCGGCCGGTCACGAACGGCGTCGACCTCGACTCCCTCGAGGGTCACGAGGCGTTCCGGGCGTCCTACCGGGACCATTACGACCTCGAGGGGCTGGTCGTCTTCGCCGTCGGGAACGTCTTCGAGCGGAAGGGACTGTCGACGTTCTGCCGGCTGGCCGCCGAGACCGACCACGAGTTCGCCTGGTTCGGGCCCTACGACGCCGGCCCGCTTGCCGGCCGCGCGGTGCGCCGGTGGGTCGGCGACCCGCCGGATAACGTCACGTTCACGGGCTGGATCGAGGACAAGCGGGGCGCCTTCGCGGCCGGCGACGTGTTCTGCTTCCCGGCGAAGGTCGAAAACCAGGGCCTCGTCGTGCTGGAGGCGATGGCCTGCGGCACGCCCGTCGTCCTCCGGGACATCCCCGTCTTCCGGGAGTACTACGAGGACGGCCACGACTGCCTGCTCTGTGGGACGCGGGCGGAGTTCCGCGAGGCGCTCTCCCGGCTGGCTGGGGACCCCGACCTCCGGGCCCGCCTCGGCGACAACGCCCGCGTGACGGCGCGGGCCCACGGCCTCGACCGCGTCGCCGGGGAACTCCGCGAGGCCTACGCGGCGGCCCGCGAGCGGGCCAACCGGGCTTCCGCAACCGATTAGACCCCCGTGGTCGAACCCGGCGGCATGCAGACCGTCGCGGCCTTCACGGACACCTACCTCCCGACGGTCAACGGCGTCACCTACACCGTCCGGACCTGGCGGGACCGCTGGGAGGCCCGCGGCGGCCGCATGGGCGTCGTCTACCCCCGCGACGACGGCTACGAGCCGGACCCACGGGAGTTTCCCGTCTCCAGCGTCGCCTTCCCCTTCTACCCGGGGTTCCGGTTCGGGTCCCCGTCGGTCCCGGCCGGGGCCGGCGACCTCGACCCCGACGTGGTCCACGCCCACACCCCGTTCACCCTCGGCCTGGCGGCCCGACGGCTCGCCCGCGCCCGGGACGTCCCGCTGGTCGTCTCCTACCACACGCCCGCCAGGGAGTACGCGAGCTACATCAGCGACGCCCTCGCGGGCGTCATCAGCCGCGTCGCCGACCGGTACGAGCGCTGGTTCTTCGGGCAGGCCGACGCCGTCGTCGTGCCGTCGGCGACCGCCGCCACCCGGCTCCGCACCGCCGGCACCCCCATCCACGTCGTCTCGAACGGGGTCGACGTCGAGCGGTTCCGGCCGGCCACAGAGGAGGCCGACGCGGCGTTCCGGGACCGTCACGACCTCCCGGACGGCCCGCTCGTCGGCTACACCGGCCGCCACGGCTACGAGAAGTGCCTCGAAGACCTCCTCGCAGCCACGGAAGCCCTCGACGTCGGCGTGGCGCTGGCGGGCGACGGCCCGGCCCGCTCGATGCTGGAGTCCCGCGCCGCCGACCGCGGGGACGTCCGCTTTCTCGGCTTCCTGAACCGCGATGCGGTCTCGGGCTTCTACTCGGCGCTGGACGTCTTCGCGTTCCCCAGCCCCGTCGAGACCCAGGGCCTCGTCGCCCTGGAGTCGATCGCCTGCGGGACGCCGGTCGTCGCCGTCGACGACGGCGCCCTCTCGGAGACCGTCACCGACGGCGAAACCGGCTACCACTACCAGCCCGGCGACATCGACGCGTTCGCGGCGGCGATCCGCCGGGCGCTCGACCGGCAGTCGCGGCTCGGCGAGCAGTGTCTCGACGCCCGCGACGAACTCAGCGTGGCCCGTTCGATCGACCGGCTCGCCGCCGTCTACGCCGCGGTCACCTGACCGTCAGCACCGCTCGCGGCAGATCCGTTCGACGATCCGGCCCGTCGAGACGATGGCCTCCTCGCCGTCCCGCGCGGACGCCCGGGCGACCTCGCAGTCGAGGCCCTCCTCGGCCAGACACGCCTCGAGCGTCGCCTCGTCGTGGTGCTGGTCGTGGCCGAGCACGATGACGTCCGGGTCGATGGCCCGGACCGGCACGAAGAAGTCCTCGGTGTGGCCCAGCCGGGCCTCGTCGACGGGCGCCAACGCCGCGACCATCTCCCGGCGCTGGGCCTCCGGCACGACCGGCTCCGGCTTGTGGGTGACGTTGTCGCTGCGGGCGACGATGACGTGGAGCGTCTCGCCCATCGCGGCCGCCTCCTCGAGGTAGTGGAGGTGGCCGGGGTGGAGGACGTCGAAGGTGCCCTGGGCGACGACGCGGGTCATCGCAGCTCCCGGTCGATGTCGGCCTGGGTGACGTCGAAGAACTGGTCGTCCGGCAGCGCCACGTCGAGGACGGGCAGGTCCGTCGGCTCGCCCTCGCGGTCGAAGGCCCGCCAGTCGTCGCGGCCGTACGGCGCGCCGACGATGACGTGGACGTCCCCCCGCTGGAACGTCGCGAGGTCGGCGTCGCTGGGCCGCAGGACGCCGTTCGGGTGCGAGTGGACCGACCCGACGCTCCGCAGGTCGTTCGGCATGTAGCTCGGGTTGAACTCCGCGCTGACCGGGTTCGTCTTCGTGCCCGGCGCGAGCAGCACGTCCGTGACGACGGTACCATCGCGGTCGACGCCGAGCGACCGGGCGTCCTCGCCGCGGAGCTGGCCCATGTACTCGCTGGGGTGGGAGTCCTCGGAGGCCCGCAGCGCGAACGCCAGGGCCTCCTCGGCGATGCCGACGACCTCCCCCGACCGGAACAGCGACGGCATCCAGGACCCGAAAAGTCCCATGGCCGCCCGTCGGGAGCCGCGACAACTAAGGCTTCCGGTGGCCGCTGTAGCACCGCCCAGCCGGACAACAACACGCTTAAACGCCGCCGGAGCCGAAACGACGTAATGACCCATTCAGCCGCCGGCGACGCCGGCACGGCCACCGACGACGGGGTGGTCTACGACCTCGACGCGCGGTGTACCCTCGAGGACATAGAGCGGGGCAGCCGGTATCTCGCCACGGTGAACGGCACCGTCGACTACGGGGTGTTCGTCGACCTCTCCGAGCACGTCTCGGGGCTCGTCCACGAGTCGAACCTCCGCGGCGACCCGGCGGTCGGCGACGACGTGGTCGTGACCCTCGCCGAGATCAGAGAGGACGGCGACGTCGGGTTCGCGGCTGCCGACGTCGATCCGGCCGACGTCGACACGGTCGCGGTCCCCAGCGGCGACGAGGTCGGCGTCGGCGACCTCGCCGACCGGATCGGCGACGTCGTCCACCTCGAGGGCGACGTCGTCCAGATCAAGCAGACCGCCGGGCCGACCGTCTTCTCCGTCCGGGACGGGAGCGGCGTCGTCCCCTGTGCCGCCTTCGAGGCGGCCGGCGTCCGCGCCCATCCCGACGTCGAACTCGACGACGCCGTCCGCGTCACCGGCACCGTCGAGACCCGCGAGGACGCCGTCCAGCTCGAGGTCGACAAGCTCGTCAGGCTCCGCGGCGAGGCCGCCGCGGAGGTACGGAACCGCATCGACGACGCCGTCGCCGAGCGTGCCGCCCCCGCGGACGTCGAGCCGCTCGTGGACTGGCCCGCCCTCGAACCCCTCCGTGGGGACCTGGCCGAGGTCGCCCGACGGCTCCGGGAGTGTGTCCTCGAGGCCCGGCCGATCCGGCTCCGCCACCACGCCGACGGCGACGGGATGTGCGCCTCGGTCCCGGTCCAGCTCGCCCTCCAGCGGTTCATCGCGACGGTCCACGAGGACCCCGAGGCCGCCCGCCACCTGTGCAAGCGGCTTCCCTCGAAGGCCCCGTTCTACGAGATGGAGGACGTCACCCGCGACCTCAACTTCGCCCTCGAGGACCGGACGCGCCACGGCCAGCGACTGCCGCTTTTGTTCATGGTCGACAACGGTTCCACCGAGGAGGACGTCCCGGCCTACCGGGCGCTCGACCAGTACGACGTCCCCATCCTCGTCGTCGACCACCACCATCCCGACCCCGAGGCCGTCGAGCCGTTCGTCGCGGAGCACGTCAA
>PXQY01000095.1:0-19912 GCA_003021745.1 Halobacteriales archaeon QH_7_69_31 | reverse complement strand
GCCGGCTACGACGAGGCCGACCTCCGGGACGTCGGCGAGGCGCTGGACTACGCGGCCCACTGGCTCCGGTATGACTCCGGCGACAGCCTGATCGGGGACGTCCTCAACGTCGACTGCGACGACGAAGCCCGCCACCGCGAACTCGTCGACTTCCTCGCCACGCGGGCCCGCCGGGACGTCGCCGCCCAGCTCGAGGACGCCGAGCCCCACGTCGACCACGAGCGGCTGGACAACGGCGCCCACCTCTACCGGCTCGACGTCGAGCACCACGCCCGCCGCTTTACCTACCCGGCGCCGGGCAAGACCACGGGGGAGCTCCACGATAGGAAGGTCGAAGCGACCGGCGACCCCGTCATCACCATCGGCTACGGGCCGGACTTCGCCGTCCTCCGGTCGGACGGCGTGCGCCTCGACATCCCGACCATGGTGGAAGAGCTCTCCGAGGAGGTCGATGGCGCCGGCGTCTCCGGCGGCGGCCACCTCGTGGTCGGCTCCATCAAGTTCGTCCCCGGGATGCGGGAGCCGGTCGTCGAGGCCCTCGTCGAGAAGATGGCTGACGCGGAACTCGACGAGGCCCTCCGGAGCACGCTCCTCCGCGGGGAGTGACCGGTCACGGCTGCCAGCCGACCACCCCGTCCCGCCCCACGACGTCGATCCGGCGCGCGAGGAGTGCGGCGGCCGCGATGGCGACGCCGGCCAGGCCGACGAGTGCCGTCGGGACCGACCCCTCGGCCGGGTCGGACCAGTCGGATTCGAACACCGACGCGTAGTAGTCGGCCGCCTCGCCGCCCTCGAGGGCGAGCAGTACCTCGCGGTTCTCGGTCTGTGCCGCCGCGCCCCAGTTGAGGCTGCCGACGAGCGCCGCGTCGTCGACGACCACGCCCTTCGAGTGCAGCTTCTCGTAGCCCCGTGGCTCGTCCACGCGGGCCTCGAGGTCCCAGCCGGCCGCGTCGGCGCGGCGGTTCAGCCACGACGCGAGCGCCGCGTTGTCCCCCTCGGCGTACCACCCGCTCGACAGCAGGATCCGGACGCGGACACCGCGGTCGGCCGCCCGGAGCGTCGCCCGCAGCAGCCGGTTGTCGCGGCTGTCGACCGTGACCTGCTGGACGAGCACCCGGTCGTCGGCGGCCGCCAGCCGCGCCTCGACGGCATCGGCTGCGGCGTCCGGCCCGACGAGGACGGCGGCCGACGTGACGGCCACCCGGGATGGCTCGTGGTCCGTGGGGAAGTCGCCGAGCGCGGGGTCGGCGGGCTCGAAGCTGCGTCCCGCCCGGAACGCCGGCCAGGGGGTCGCCGCGCGGGCGGTCCGGTCGGTCGCGTGGAGGTCGGCCAGGGCGTCGGCGGCGGCCGGGTCGGCGAGTCTGACGCCCCAGCCGCGGCTGGACATCCCGCCGGTGCCGGCGGGTTTGAAGTTCTCGGTGAGCACCACGGCCCGGTCGTCGACGACGGCGTACTTTGCGTGGTGGTGGGCGTACCGGGTGTAGGGCCCGTCGAACACCCGGACCTCGATGCCCGCCGCGGACAGCCGGTCCAACAGCCGGGCCTGGCGGTCGGTCATGCCGCCGACGGGCGAGCCGTCGAGCAGCACCTGGACCGTGGCGCCCCGCTCGTGGGCGGCGAGGAGGGCGTCGGTGACCCGTTCGGAGGTCAGGGTGTAGCCGGCGAGGAGGAGCCGGTCGTCGGCTTCCCGGAGCGTCTCGGCGGTCAGGTCCGGGGCGTCCGGGAGGACGAACGCCGTCGCCGGGCCGCCGCCGGTGCGGACGGGGTCGAGGTCGGTCGCGCCGAGCGGGCGCCAGACGTCCCGCCGGAAGTCCCGGACCGACGCCTCCGGGGCGTCACGGTAGCGGGCGTGGTCGACCGTCCCGTTCCCGGTCCGGAGGCGGAGGTGCTCGCCGCCGTTCGCCAGGCCCAGCCGTCCCTCGACCGAGACGACCGGATGGTCCGTCTTCGACGCCGCCACGTCGGGCGCGGGCGTGAGCGCGACCGTCCCGGAGAGGGTCCGATCGGGCAGCCGGACCGCGGTCGTGCCGTCGGTGAGCGTCCAGCCGGTCGTGTTCGTGGCCCGGGGAAGGCGGACGACGACGAACTCGCCGGCGTCATCGCGCTCGACGGGATTGGGGTAGGCGGCGACGAGCGTCGCGTTCGCCCGGTCGCTCGCCGTCTCCGGGCTGGCCGGGGCCGGGCCGGCGTCGGTCGCGGCCGCCACGGGCGCGCCGCCGACGGCGAGCGACGTCGCCGCGGCTGCGAGGACGACTGCGAGCGCGACGGCGAGGTGTCGGTGCCGCACGGACGGGGGTGGTCCCGTCCTGGTACAAAAGTCGTGGGGTCAGGCGGCGGTGGCGTCGCGGGCCTTCTCGGCTTCGGCCTGGACGGTGTAGGCGCGGTCGTCGTCGTGTGCGGCGGCGGCCTCGAGGGCGCGCTCGGTCCCGATCTGGACGAGCGCCCAGGCGGCCGAGGCGCGGACCTCGGTCGGCGCCGCGTCGTCGTCGAGCACGTCGGCAAGCGGGTCGATGGCGCGGGTATCGCCGAGCAGGCCGAGCGCGCGGGCGGCCTGGCTCCGGACGCCGGGGGCGTCGTCGGTGAGGGCGTCGGCGACGGCCTGGGTGGCCTCGTGGCTCCCGATCTCGCCGAGCGCGCGGAGCGTGACCCGCTGGAGCGGCGGGTTGTCGCTGTCGACGAACTCGACGAGCGTGTCGACGGCGCGCTCGTCGCCGATCTTGCCGAGCACCTCGATCTCCGGTCGGCTGCGCTTCTGGGCGGCCTCGTGCATCGGTTCGAAGGCCGCGTCGGGACCGAGCCGCCGGAGCGCGTCGATGCAGTTGTCCACCATGAAGTCCGACTCGAAGTACTCCAGCCCCAGGAGGATGCGCTCGGGGTCGTGTTCGGCCTCGGCGATGCGCACGACGTTCAGCTCCGGCGGGAAGTCCTTGCGGTTGTCGCCGGTGACGCGGTCGTAGAACCCCTGGGCGCGGAGCTGTTCGACGACGGTGAGGTCCGCCCAGGCCTCGGCGGCGTCGAGGTCATCCTCGAGCGTCTCGGCGGCTCCCAGGAGTGCCGCGATCGTCTCGTCGTCGGCGTCCGGGTCCAGGTCGGCATCCTCGACGGCCGCGGCGACCGTCTCGAGGACCTCGGCGTGGGGCTCCATGCCGTTGCCCTCGGGGGCGAACGATTCCTCGAGGTCGGCTTCGGCGTCGTCGAGGAACGCCGAGACCGCCGCGATGGCTTCGGCCTCGCCGTCTTCGGTCCACCGCGTGTCCCGGACGGTGGCGGCGGCATCCTCGAGGGTCGACGCGACGTCCTCGGCGTAGGGCCCGCGGGCGTCCTCGAGGTCGCCCCTGATGTCGTCGATCCGCCCCTGGACCGCCTCGGCCGGGTCCTCGGTCTCCTCGTCGTCCTCGTCCTCGGGGGCCTCGAGGTCGGCGGTCTCGAGGTCGGCCTCGACGTCGTCGATGGTGGCCTCGACCTCGTCCAGGTCGGCCTCCGTCTCGGCGGCCTCGAGGGCCTCGGTGGCCTCGTCCAGCCGGTCGCCGAGCGACTCGGCGGTCACCGCCGTCGCGGGGACCTCCTCGTCGGCCTCGGGCTCCGCGTCAGCAGCCTCGTCGGCGGAGGCCGCGGCGTCGTCCGGCGTGTCCGGGCTCTCCTCATCCCCATTGCTCATGTGAACCTATCCGGCAGAACGAGCCAAGAGCGTTTCCCTTCGTAGCGGAGACGGCCACGGTTGGGGCCTCGAGGCCCGGGCCGAGACGCCTTACACCTCCCGCCAGTATAACACCGGCGCGAACACCAGGTAGCCGACGGCGAAGACCAGAAGCGACCGGGGGAACACGCGGTCGACGGCGGCCGGGAACAGCACGGCCAGCGCCTGCAGGCCGCCGAGCACCAGCGCGTCACGGGCGTACAGTTCCGGGTAGGTGATCGGCGCGACCATGAGGTAGGTGAAGGCGGCGGTCGCGCCGAGAAGGACCAGCGGGTCGGTGACGCCGGCGAGGTAGGCGACGGCCAGGATGGTGGCGGCGAGCGTCGTCTGGACCCCCTCGGTCCGCGCTACGTCCCGGTCTTCCAGCATGTAGAAACCCAGCCGGACAACCGCCATCGCGACGAAGAGCGCCGGCACGCCGACCAGCACGACCGTCTCCGGCGTCGAGCCGCCGAGTGCGGGTCGGGCGACGGCGAAGACGAAGACGGCCGGCGCGACGGCGAAGGAGGCGACGTCGGCCAGCGAGTCGAGGTGGTCCCCCACGGGGGTGCTGCCGCGCGCCCGGGCGACGACGCCGTCGAGGCCGTCCGCGATGGCCGCCAGGAGGACCAGGCGGGCGGCGAGCGCGGGCTCGGTGATGGCGACCGCAGCCGCGAGGGACCCGACCGCCGCGTTGAGGACGGTCACGGCGTCGGCCAGCCCGAGCTGGCCCAGGAAACGCGGCTGCATGGCTCTGTCTCGCGGGTCGGCAACGGCGGCCTTAGTAGGTTCGCTTCCGTCCGCAACCGGGGGGAATATCGGTCTCGGGGCCGAACCTCGTCCAATGGATCGCCGTGCGTACCTGGCGACGGTCGGTGCGGCCGTGACGGCGGCCGTCGCCGGGTGTCCGGACGGGGGCCTCTCCGAGTCGGAGTTCGACGTCGGGATGTCGGCCAACGCGTTCCTGCCGGACACCTACGAGGTCGACATCGGCGACACCGTCGTGTGGGGGAACAACGGCTCACGGGGCCACACCGTGACCGCCTACGACGGCGGCATCCCCGCGGACGCTGCATTCTTCGCCTCCGGGGGCTACGACGACACGGCCGCCGCGCGGGACGCCTGGGCGAACGGCGGTGGGGGGACCATCAGGGCCGGCGAGACGTACGAACACACCTTCGACACGCCCGGCGACCACCGCTACTTCTGCATCCCGCACGAGCGCGACGGGATGACCGGCGTCGTCGCCGTCAAGGAGTAACGACCGGATTCCCGCGTGGGCTACCGCCGTCGTCGCGCCAGGAGCACGGCCGCGACGAGCGCCACCACGGCGGCCGAGGGCCCCATCCCCGGCCCGTCGCCGTCGGTATCGTCGTCGGAATCGTCTCCGTCCGGATCCTGGGTGTCGGTCGCCGTCGATCCGCCGGCCGAAGTCGGCGAGCCAACGGGGGTCGGCGAGGCCGTCGGCGTCGGCGTCTCGTTCGGCGGCGACCCCAGCGTCTCTCGGGCTTGCTCCCGGTCGTCGCAGGCACAGACGTACACGTACGTCGAGAGCATCGTGACGCCACGGACCTTTTCGTCGTCGGGTTCACAGTCCTGGTTGCCCTCCTCGGTGCACGACGTGGCGACGCTGCCGTTGAGGAAGGCCTCCACCTGGTACCAGCCCGGCCTGTCCGTCATCGTCAGACACGGCCCGTCGTTCGACCCGTTGCCAATGGCGAGGACGACGGCGTCCTCGCCGGCCAGGTACGGCGGGTCGCCGCCCACCATACCGTCGCTGTCCCACTCGTAGAACTCGACGGCGACGGCCTCCTGCCCATACCTGGTTCTCAGCCGGTGATCGGTCAGGGTCTCGTCGGTGGTCGTGCCCGAGTCGTCGTTCCCGCGGTCGATGCCCAACACCCCGGTGTTCCTCGAGCCGAAACACTCCCTGAAGTCGATCCAGTAGGCCCGGACGACGACCGTGTCGAGCCACAGGCCCTCCTCGGCGTCCTGCTCTTCGAACGCCTCCGAGCCACCGGCGAAGTACTGCATGCTACCTTCGTCCTGGCCCGGGTAGTGGTCCGACTGATCGGGGAACGTGACCGTGACGTTCGTCTCGCCCTCGGCGGTGTCGTAAGTCGGGGCGCTGTCGGGGTCGTGCTGGTCGGCCGCGGCGGCACCGCTCGCCGCCGCCAGGAGGACCACCCCGAGGAGGCAGGCGAGGACGACCGCGCGTCCGTACCGACGGGCGTTCGAGTCGGGCGAGTCGAAGATGTTCATCGGCCATCGCCTCCGGACGTGGCAGGTCGCGTCCATATCCGTACCACCCGGGGAGGCTATTTCATGGTACGGGCCGGGCGCCACCCGCTAATCGTGAACGCCCACCGCCGATGAAGGGCCGGCCGTTCGCTCCTCGAGGGAAATACGGGACCGGGCGGCCAGGTCAGACCGCCTGGTCGTCGACGTCACTGTCCCGTTCGTCGATGGCTCCGTCGCATACTCGTCGACGTCGACGGCCGCCTCCTCCTGGGCGGCGACCTCCTCCGGGCGGGCCGAAAGGCGGGTCTTCTGGACCTCGACGCGGCGGAGCGGGTAGATCGTCTTCGCTTCGCCGTAGATGGCCGACGAGAGCCGGCCCTCGACGATGCTGTCGACGAGGCCCTCGAAGGTCCGCTCGGCGGCGGCCTCCTCGACCAGCTCGACCATCGTCTCGCGGACGGCCCGCTCCTGGCTGCGGTCGGCGTTCTTCGTGGTGTAGGCGACGGGCTGGACCTCGAGCCGGTAGTCGTCCGTCGTGAGCACCGTGAGGAAGGCGTCGACCTTCGAGGTGCCGCGGCGGGTGAGACTCCGGAGGTAATCGCGGGTGAGTTCGTGCTGGACGAACTCGGTGTAGGCCGCGTCGCTCCCGACGTCGGTGACCTGGAACGTCAGTTTGGTGTTGTTCTCGCTCGGGTCGTCCCGCAGGTCGCCGAGCGTCGTCTCGATCGTGCGGTCGTACACCTGCTCGGGCTCGTCGGCGGGCGTCTCACCGAGTTCGGCGCGGTCGAAGATCTCGGGCGCCATCACGGTGTACCATCGCTTCTCCTGGGTCTGCTTCGATACGGATCGTTCGCTCATGGTTGGGTGTCGTGGTCGGTCAGTCGGTCTGCGACGGCGAGGTTCGTCACGTAGTCGTCGACGGTGGTCCGGAGGCCCCCGGTCGAGTCGCGGCTGATGGTCGTCTCGACGACGCGGTCGCCGTCGGCGGAAACGGCGACGCGTGTCGTCATCTCGTCGGTGTTGTCGGGCCGGACGGCGGCCGCGACCACCGCGGGGTGGTCGTGGCGCGTCCGGAGGGTTGCCACCGGCGTCATCGTGCCTCCCGAAACGCCTCGAGGTAGTCGCTGGCGGGGCCGTCGAAGGTCGCCGCGCCGCGGCCCTCGCGGACCGCCGCCCGGCCGTCCAACACGGCGGCCGCCTCCCGGACCGGGGTCGCGACTGTCGTCCCCTCGGTGGCGACGACGGCTGCGCGGCCGTCGGCGAGCGCCAGCGCGACCGGTTCCGGCGACCGGTAGGCGAACTGGAGCCGGGCGACGGTCGACAGCGGCGCGTCGGCGTCGACCCGCGCGACGGTGAAGCCGTCGTAGCGGCCGGTGTCGGCCAGCCGGAGCGCCTCGTGGGCGCGGTGGCCGTGCTCGCGCCAGGCCGATAGCGCGGCGTCCTCGACGTCGCGGCCGAGCGCCAGCGCGATGCCGACGCCGGGCCGGTCGGCCGCGAGCGCCGAGAGCACGTCGGCGTAGCCGCCGAGCGTCTCGAAGCGCTCCGTCTCGTGGGGTCGCAGCGCCCGCTGGACCGACTCGGCGGCCCGCGGGGCGGCGTCCTCGACGGCCGCCAGTGCGACGGCCGAGGCGAGCGCGCGCCCGTCCGGGTCGTCGCCGTCGAGGCGCTCGACGAACGATGCTGCTGCGGCCTCGTCGCCGGAGAAGCCGGCGTGGAGGAGCGTCGACGCGGCCAGCCCCTCGGCGGGGGGACGGCGCCGCGCCGGCGCACACGCCGCCGGCCAGCGCGAGCGTGGGGTCGACCGCGTCCGGTGCGAGGTCGTCGGCGACGTCTGCGGCGGCGACGGACACCGGGCTCTCGGCCAGGGCGGCGTCGGCGCCGGCGTACTCGTGGCCGACGGCGACGATGCAGTCGGCGTCGGTGGCCGGCGGCTCCGGGACCTCTGCGAGACTCGCCTGGTACGGGGTGTCGACGGCCGCCAGTGCGCGGGCCACAAGTCCCGTCGCGGCCAGCGCGTCCCCGTCGGCCGTCCCGACGAGGCGCACGAATCCGGCGTCACGCACGGCTGCGGCTGCGTGACCGGGGGCGTCCTCGGACGGGCGGCCGGCGGCGGACATCGGTCAGTCCCTCGTCTCCAGCAGTTCCGTCGCCTCGTCGTACTCGTAGGTGAACGACTCGTCGAGTTCGTCGCCGCGGTAGTAGTCGACGAGCCGCCGGATCTTCGACTCGGTGTTCTGCAGGGCGCGCTTGTTCTGGGCGTCGCCCGGGTTCTCGGCCATGTGGTCGCGGAGCCCGACGGCCCGCTCCATCAGGTTTCGGAGGTCCTCCGGCAGATCCGGCGCGGCGTCGTGTTCGTCGAGGATCTCGGTGACCTTCTTGCCGGTGGCGAGTGAGACGTCCGGGACCGGCGTGCCCTGGACGCCCTCGTCGCGCAGCTTCAGGCCGATCAGGCTCGGGTCGTGGCCGGCTTCGGCCAGTTCGACGACGCGCTCCTCGATGGCCTCGGCGTCGACGTCGCTCCACTCCGGCGGCTCGTCTGCCGTGGGGCGGTCCGATCCGGACGACCCGCGACGGCGTGAATGCATTCGTGCCATGCTTGTCGGTTGGAACAGCACGGACCGCTGTGGTCGGCGCGGCTGCCCGCGGCCGGCGGCGGCTCCGGCCGGTGGCGTGACGCCAGCACTACCGCAATCCCGAGCCGGCCAAGCGGCCGGCGAGTCAGATTTGCGGTCGTGCGGTTCCCGTCCCTCAGTGGTGGCCTCGGCCACAAAACCGTTACTACTCGGCACAGCGGTACTGTTCGGATTAGGATGACGTACGTCAGACACATCGACTCACCCGGCGCAAGGTCTCAGTCTGCCGCTCGGAGATTCATATCGGGCGGGGCTCCGCAAGGGGCCGGCTTCTCGGGGAAGGACGGCGACGCAAGCACTGGAGCGAACGGAGTGAGCGAAGCGCGCAGCGAGCCGCCCGACCCGAGAAGCCGGGGGCTTGCGTCCACCTGAAATATTACTCCACGCGCGGTCGCGCAGGGGCCGTGGGACGGGAACGCCTAAGCGCCGCCGGCGTAAACGCCGGGCCGTGACCGTCCCAGCGGACCGCATCGAGCGACTGCACGAACTGGCCCGGGAAGCCGCCCGCGACGGCGACACGGGCCTCGCCCGGCGGTACGTTCGGCGCGCCAGACGCGTCGCCGAGCGCAACCGCCTGCCGTTGCCGGATCGGTTCAAGCGGTTCAGTTGCGACGCCTGCGACGCCTACCTGGTCCCGGGACGGACCGCCCGGGTCCGCACGCGGTCCGGCCACGTCGTCGTCACCTGCGACTGTGGCGAACACGCGCGATACCCGTACTGACCACCCTGGCTCTCCGCCGCGCAGTGGGGAACCACGGGACGCCTCTCGAGTGCGTCCCCTCACAGTACGCGATCCGCGGGCGTGCAGATTCTCCCACTCTTATCTACCGGGCGCCTCAACGCGGCGTATGACAGACCTGACGCTGCGCGAGCGGGCCCACGACCTCGACGTGACGGTGTGGGTCGGGAAGGCGGGCATCGGGGCCGTCGCCGAGGAGCTGTCCGGCCAGCTCGACGACCGGGGGCTGGTGAAGGTGAAGTTCCTCCGGGCGGCCCGCGGCAGCACCACGACCGAGTCACTGGCCGAGGACCTCGCCGACCGGGTGGACGCCGAGGTCGTCGAGACGCGCGGCAACACGGCGGTGGTCCACCGGTGATCCCGCTGCAGCAGCCCAACCCGGCGGACGCCGGCAGTATCGTCGGCAAGTTCCTCGTGGAGGTCTTCGGCATTTCGGCGCACTTCGCCGACCCCATCGGCTATGCCGCACAGGGCATCATCGTGTTCGTCACCCTGTACGTCGTTGGAAAGGTTGCAGTACTGCCGCTCGTGGACCGCGCGATGGACCGGCGGGGACTGGACCGTCACGCCAAGAACCCGCTCCAGAAGATCGCACTCGTCGCCGTGGTGTTCGTGGCGCTGGCGGTCGCCTTCGGGGCGGCCGGCCGGGGCAGCGTCCTCACGTCGCTGGCGACAATCGCCGCCGCGGCCACGCTCGCGATCGGGTTCGCGCTGCAGGTCGTCCTGCAGAACTTCGTCGCCGGCGTCTTCATCTTCGCCGAGAAGCCGTTCCGCCTCGGCGACTGGATCATGTGGGAGGACGGTGAGGGCGTCGTCGAGGACATCAGCCTTCGGGTCACCCGCGTGCGGTCGTTCGACAACGAGCTTCTGACCGTTCCGAACGCCCAGCTGACCAACGACGTCCTGACCAACCTGGTCGAGGCCGACAAGCTCCGCGTGAAGTTCGTGTTCGGCATCAGCTACGACGCCGACGTCGAGCGCGCCACGGAGATCATCCTCGAGGCGGCCGAGGCCCAGGAGGGCATCATGGACGACCCCGAGCCCTCGGTCCGGCTGACCGAACTCGGAGCCTCCTCGGTCGGCCTCCAGTCCCGCATCTGGATCGCCGACCCCTCCCGGGCGGACGTCGTCGAGACCCGCGGCGAGTACGTCACCGCCGTCAAGGAGCGGTTCGACGAGGAAGGCATCGACATCCCCTACCCCCACCGGACGCTCACCGGCGGCATCGAGTTCGCCGATGGGCCCGTGGCCACGGCAGAGTAGCCCCGAGTCGAGGTCCGCCCGACCCGCCCGACACGTACTTGATTCATCCCGAACGAACGCGATGCTGTGAGCGAGTATCCCGTCGCCGTGCTCGTCGGAACCCTGCTCCTGCTTGCAGTCCCGACCACGCTTTCGATACTGGTGTTCAAACACGCCAGGGCTCACGACGCGGATAATCCGGCTGCCTGGGGAGCGGTCGTGTGGTTCACGGGCGGCCTCGCCGCCATCGTCTACCTGATTTCGACGCTGCTACCGGACCCGGACGTGCCCTCGGTCCACGCGGAGACGCAGGACGAACCGACCGACGCGGAGGAGTGAATCCCCTCGGCGCCGGGTGGGTTCTGCCCGCCTGGATTACTGACAGGTGATCGAGAGACGAAAAACCCATAAGCGGGAGTCGTCTACGTTTGGCCGGACTAGGTCGGGCGGTTAGGCCCCGCTCGCCACCCGCGCTATGGTCTTCAGCGGGGACCGAATCCGGGGTGCGTCTGGCCCGACCAGTACGGGCCCTGCAAGCCAACGTCGAAGCCTCGTCCTGCGAGGGCAGCGGTCCCCGTCCCGGCGTCTGCAGGGACGCCCGGTCGGGGTTGACCGCGGGTAATCCGTCAGGCACGGAAGTGAGCAGCGGGCCCGCGGACAGCTGTCGCCCGCAGGGTCGCGGGGCGGAGGAGGCACGCGGGACTCCCCGCACTGGAACGGCCAGGCAACCCTCGGCGTCCACCCATTCATCCAGTTTTCGGGTCGAGAGCGGCTGCGCCGCCGCCAGGTGGGCCCCCGACCCCCGTCATCGATCGGCGGTACTCAGGCCATCGTCGCGCGGTCGCTCTACACCAGCCCGAGGGCCCGAGCGTACCAGACGCCGCTGGCGGGCACCGCTGCCGCCGCGACCCCGAGCACCCACCGGTGGGATTCCAGGATGTCGGCCGTCGATAGGGGGCCGAAGACCGTCCTGTCGGTCGTCAACTGCAGCGGGACCTCGCTCGGGACGGTCACCGCCCACAGGACGGCGACCAGCGCAAGTGCCAGCCCGAGCCCGACACCGATGCCGGCGGCCCGCGCCGGCTCGGTGCGTCGTTCGCGGCCGGCGGCGTAGACGACGACGGCGAGGGCCGCGAGGACGCCGCCGAGCCACGGCGACACCGCGCCGGCGCCGTAATACGTCCCGACCTCACCGGATCCGAGGATGGCGTACGGCAGCACCAAGAGTGCCACCACCGCGAGCGACGCCAGGACGCCGAGCGTCGGCGCGAGTCGGCGACTTTCCATGCCGGCCATGGAGCCGGGGACGTCTTAACGGGGCCGGATTCGGCCCGACCGCAAGGCAAAGGGGCCCCGGTCCCGAACCGGTCGGTATGCCACTTGGAGGCGCGACGAAGAAGATCCAGGAGATCCTGGACACGGCCGAGGACCTGTACAACAAGGTCGTGGAGCTCCGGGAGGACGTGATGGAGATGCAGGAGACGGTCCAGCGGACCGACCAGCGCGTGGCGGTACTGGAGAACAAGCTCGACCAGCAGGCCGCGATCCTCGATGCGCTCGCCGCGGCGGAAGACGTCGACGTCGAGGCGGTCGTCACCGAGGTCGCCATCGAGGAGGCCGAGCCCGCCGGTGTCGATGAGGGGGGCGAGGGGGGCGCCGGCGCCGGTGAGGCCGACATCTCGTCGGCCGACGGCGACGGTGACGCCGTATGATGGGAACCGCAGCGCAGGAGCCGCAGAGCAGGCAACGCGACTGACCGCAGGGTAGGAGCCGTCGTGAAACAGCGACGCGGCGACCGGCGGCCGCCGCAGATGAGCGTCGGCTCGACCTGGTCAGGTCAGCCGTTGGTGGGCGACCTTCAGGCACTCGTCCTGGACGTACCGCTTGCCGGCGGCCTCGAGTCGCTCGCCGGCCTCCGGGTCACGGATGCCGAGCTGGGTCCAGACGATCTCGACGTCGTCGCGTTCGACGGCCTGGTCGACGATGCCGGCGACCTCCTCGCTCGGCCGGAAGACGTCGACGATGTCCACGTCCGCCTCGACGTCGGCCAGCGCGTCTGCGGCCTCGCGGCCGAATATCTCGTCGGCGTGGGGGTTGACCGGAACGATCTCGTAGCCCCGATCGTGGAGGAACTTCGGGACGTCGTGGGCGGCCTTCCCCGGGGTCGTCGAACAGCCGACGACGGCGATGGTGTCCAGCTCGAGTATCTCGCGGAGTTCGTCGTCGCTCTCGACGGGCATAGGCTTCGTTGGAGGCGGCGGGTGAAAAGTGCCGCGCGGCCGGTCCGGCGGGGGCACTATCGCGGCGGTGCGGCCCGGCCTACATATTACAGGACCACAGCCGCCCGGCCGGCGACGAACGCGAACGCCGCCGCGAACATCGCGGCCTTCAGCCAGCGTTGCCCCGCCGAGGGCGCGTCGAACGACCGGTAGGTCGCGGCGGCCATGCCGGCGACCGCCGGCGCCAGCACGAGGAGGTACGGGAGCCCGAACGTCCCGCGAAGATACGGCAGCGGGCTCGCCAGCACGGCCGCGGCGACGAACGCCGCCGCGACCACCAGCGCCTGCCGCTCGCCGAGGACGATAGGCAAGGTCCGCAGGCCCTCCTCCCGGTCGCCGGCGAGGTCCTCGACGTCCTTGAGGACCTCGCGGGCCATCGTGGCACTCGCCGCGAGCGCGAACAGCACGACGACCGGCGCGAGGTCGCCGTTGACGGCCGCGCCGCCGTAGAGGAACGTGCTCCCGGTCAGCGCCGCGACCAGCGCGTTCCCGACGCCGGGGCGGCCCTTGAAGACATCCGTGTAGGCGACGAGCGCGACGAGGTTCACAAGCGCGATACCGATGGCCAAAAGCGGCAACAGAAGCGTCAGCGCGACCGCGACCGCGAACAGCAGAACGCTGAACGTCAACGCGCTCCGAGGCGAGACCGCGGCCCGCGGGATCGGGCGGTCGGGCCGGTTGATGGCGTCAATCTCCCGGTCGAAGTAGTCGTTAATTGCGTTCCCGCCGCCGGTCGCGAGCACGGTTGCGACGACGGCGATGGCCGTCGGTCTGGGGGCCGAGACGCCGGCGGCGACGAACGCGCCGGTGAACGTCAGACCGCCGGCAGCGACGGCGTTGACCGGGCGGGTGAGTTCGAGGAAGCCCCGCGGCTGGTCCATGTCCCGGGGCACCGACGCCCCGCGCTTGAAGCCTCCGGAACGCTGGAAGGACAGCGTTAAATCCGGGACTGGTGTTAGGCTTTCCTGCGGGCGCTTAGCTCAGTTTGGACAGAGTGCGTGGCTTCGGACCACGTTGTCGCGGGTTCAAATCCTGCAGCGCCCATGGAGAACCGACCCGAGCGGACGCGAGGGTCGGGTTCGACACGCCGAAGGATTTGAAGCCTGGCAGACGCAGCCCGGACCGGTCGAGCGAAGCGAGACCGCACGCCCGGACCGTCTGCCTCCGGTTCAAATCCTGCAGCGCCCACTTCTGTGCGACGAGCGGACGCGAGGAGCCAGAAGTAGAACGCGAAGGATTTGAGGCCTGGTCTGAGATGATCCAGACCGGGCGAGATCGCCGACGCCACGTTTATGCAACACGCCGACCCAAATGAGACGAGGTCTGGTGGTTCAGCGCCTCACTTTGGTCCGGGCTCCCTCCCGGCCTGATCTTGATTGGTTAGTCGTGAGTCTGTTCGTCGGGATCGCGCTCGTCGCCACCACGGGCGTCACCGTACGTGACCATCGCGGAATGATGATCGGACTTTCGGGCGGCTCCCTGGAGCTTCACGATTCCTTTGGGGACGCGGGCGCTTATCGCGATGATCGCGCCATACTCGTTCACCCGAATCCAGTCGAGGTCGGACTCCTCGACCGCTAGCACCCATTGTATATGGGACGGGATTTCAGTCGCAATGTGGAGATTGTCGAGATCATTCGGACCGACGATCCGTAGCTCCTTTTCTTCGGGGAGTAGCTGAGAATCGCTTGTTACGGGCAAATCTCGGACTGTATCGGGGGGTCCTCGTGGCGGCCACCTTCGAAATCGTCACTCCCATGAGTTGTCGATTGACTTTCTGTCGGTGCATCCGTTGGCTCGTTGGTGGCATTGGACATTGTATGAGCTCCATACTGTAGCTGGGGTGACACATCACGCACCATCTCTATGACATGGGTCGGTTGATCGAAGTGCGGGGTCTATGTGATCAGCACCTCGTTCGGCTGGGGTTCTCCACGGCCCAGTGCTTGATTATTCAATCGTGAGTCCCTTCTTCGAGTTCCCGCCTGGCCCGTGCGATGAACTCATTCCAGTCGACTCCCAGCTACGACTTGTGTCTGAAGTACGTCTGAATTCCGCTGGAGGACCCGGATTTAATGGCGGGACCTGAAGACGCAGTCCCTACTGCCGACGAACATTCGAACGGATAGCCGAGTGGGCTTTACAGCGACTCTATGGCGCTGGTGAGATCACTCAATTCGTCGGTAATGTCATCTAACTCTGATGATTCCAGTAGTTCATCGCCGATTACTTCCTCGACGACGTCACGAATTGGTATCCGTTCTGTCTCCCGGTATTCCTCGCCAAACCCATCCTCATACATGAGCGTAACCTGTAGAACGCCTTCCCTATCTTGAAGCTCCTTTTGTATTCCACTGAATGTCTTGACGTCCTCTTCGAATGGAAGCTCTGCCATCACATGTCGATCACCCGGAGCTATCTGGATCGATTTGAATGTCTCTCTGATTTCGGAGTCGGTGAATCCCCATTCAGCTTGAACAGATCTGGCCGTCCCCCTCCCGATGTTTTCAATCGTAAGGCGGGCGTGTGGCCCATGCCACGGGATTAAGTTCATTTTGACGACTGGCCTCCGTTCCCGCTTCATTTCGTTCAGGTGTAATCGGCATACCCTCGTCTCGAAACCTGCCGCAATAAGAGCGGCGGCGGGGGCCTTAGTCAAGGATTTTGACTATTATAAAAATAATTGAGAATATCATTACTATTATGAAATACATCTGGATGCTTTTTATTCTAGAAAGGCGTTTTCTATCGACAAGTACTATTTTTGCGAGGGCGGCGATATGAGGAAACGCCAACACTATCGATCCAATTATTATCAAACCCAAGACACTCCCTGTGCTGCTCCCCACAGCGAATGCCACGGATGATGCGAGAAGAATAAAAAATATGATCGAAACGCCGCCCACAAGAACGATCACGGCTGAGAGAACTCGAAACTCTACATTCTCGAACTCCTCAATCCGATCAGTGGCTGAACTCACCATTTGACCCCAAATCGCAATCGTGAACCCAACCAGCGCAAGTGCCAAATCCACACTGGTAACGCCCTGTGTCATGTCATTGGACTCAATTCCAGCCCGGAAATAACCCCCCGCACTACCCGGCGGGGTAACCCCCCCGGGGTCACTCCATGACAGCGGTTACCCGACCATTTCGGCCCTTTGAAAAATCACCGGGATGAAGTGCCGATCAATCGTAGACGTTTCGACGGTGACCGACCTCCCGAATGAACAGTTCCCCGTCGTCTTTCCGCCAGTCGATGATCACGCGGTAGTCGCCGACCCGAAGCCGATAGTAGGGTGATCCGCTCAGCCGCTTCAGGTAATGCTCGGGAACGTCCGTGACGTCGTGAAGCTTGTTCGTGATCCGGTCACGAACATCGGGTTCAGCGTCGCGCAACCAGTCGGCCGCGCGGTCCGACACGACGACTTCCGTCATTGGGTTACGACGTATCGAGGTCGGCGTCGAGTTCCTCGAGGGTTACCGCGTCCTCACGGTCGGCCGCCTCTGCTCGTTCCGCCACGTCGGGAGCGAGCCGGGGGGCGACCGTCGCCCACCACCCGGCTCCACGTGCCCCGGTTTTCTTCTTATCGACGAGTTCCTTCTCGCGCATCTGTTCCAACCGGTGATACACGCCCTGGCGTGTTACGGGGAGTCGTTCGGCGATCTCCGACGCCGTCAGAAACGGATCGTCCGTCGCATCGAAGACCAAGAGGACGTCCTGTTCGGTGACCTTCTCGCCGAACTCACCGCCCTCCTCGCGGGGCTGGTTTTCACTCATGTGGATCAATACGAGAGGCTTTTCCTTAACCGTTGTCTTTGAGTAAAACCGAAGGATACAATACCATTTATGTTGTAGCAAACGGTTGGGGCAGATGCTCAATATTTTGACCCGACTAGGTAATCACTCGTCTTCGAGAGCGTCGTAGACGTACCGGTTCGCATTCCGGTCATCAGCCGCGACCAGCCGAACCAGCTCCCGACGGATGCCTTCCATCACCTCATCGAGCGGCGAGGTCGTTTCCGTCCCTTCCTCGGTGGCCATATCTGGATAGTCGCTTCGAACGAGATCAATTGTTCGGGTTCGACGACTCGTCGGTCAACAGCTCGATGCCCTACTGGATAAGGTCGTTCCGCCATTCCTCGATTTCACCGGCCCGATCCAACCCTTCGGTATGGGCGCGGAGATACTGGACGGGTTCTTCCTCATCGACGGCGGTCTCGTCGGCACGGAACTGTTTCAGGACCGTACTGATTTCGTCGCCGTACTCCAACCGAGAGCCGTTGAGGACGGAGTAGACGACCGTGGTGGTGAGTGCGGTACGCTTGTTCGCAACCCCTCGCGAGGGACCGACAGCTCTAACCGACGGCACGCCGCCGGGACGTGCATGGAGCGTCGCCGCCGCATCCAGGTCCTCGCCGCCGTGGTCCTCCTCTCGACCGCCTTCCTCGGCGTCCAGGCGCTTTCCGCCGCCGAGAAGCGACCGCTACCGGACGACAACACGACGTCCGGCGCCTACCCGGGATACACCCTCGTCTCGACACAGTCCTACGACAGCTTCCGGAACGACAACGGCGACGTCCGGCTGGTCGCGCCGGACGGCGAGACCGTCTGGCGGTACGACCCGCCGAACGCCTTCGTCTTCGACGCGGAACTCACCGAAAACGGGACGGTTCTCGTTTCGATGGGCGAAAGCGCCCGCGCGCCCGGCGTCGAGTGCCCCGATGAGTACGGCGGCACCCCCCAGGCGGGCACGCCGGATACGTTCCGGTGCATCCACAACCGCGTGGTGGAGGTCGACTTCGAGACCCAAGACGTCGTCTGGGAGCACGCGTGGTACGACGCCTTCCCGACCCACCACGAGGTCCACGACGCCGACCGCCTCGAGAACGGCGAGACCGTCATCGCCGACATGGGCAACGACCGCGTGTTCACCGTCGACGGGTCCGGCGCGGTCACCTGGCAGTGGAACGCGACCGCCCACATCGCCGAGGGCACCGACTTCTGGGAGGAACACGTCCCCGAGGACAGCCAGGAGGAGTTCCGCCGGCAGGGCCCGGAGTCCGACTGGACACACATGAACGACGTCGACCGGCTCGACAACGGGAACGTCCAGGTCTCGATCCGGAACTTCGACGTCGTCCTCGAGATCGACCCCGGGACGGACGAGATCGTGAACGTGGTCGGCCAGCCGGACGACCACGCCGTGATGAACGAACAGCACAACCCCATGCGGATCGACGGCGGCACCGTCCTGATCGCCGACAGCTCCCACGGCGGCCCCGCCGGCGCCGATCGCGTCGTGGAGGTCGACGCCGCGACCGACGAGGTCGTCTGGATCTACGACGGCACCGGCTCCGGCACGAAGCTCCAGTGGCCGCGGGACGCCGACCGGCTCCCCAACGGCAACACCCTGATCACCGACTCCCGGAACAGCCGGGTGATCGAGATCGATCGGAACGGTTCGGTCGTCTGGCAGTACTCGCTCGCCCGGGAGGGCGGCATCGTCTACGAGGCCGACCGGATCGCCCACCCGGACGCCGAGGCCTACCTCCCCGAGGAGCACGCCGAGGTGCCCTCCGGCCGGACGCTCGACGGCCGGACGCGGTCCGACCCGATCGGCGAGGTCGGCGCCGTCGTCGGCTCCTGGGCCGGCCTGTATCTGCCGTTCTGGGTCGGCGCCCTCGAGATCCTCGCGGCCCTCGCCGGGGTCGCCGGCCTTGTCGGCCTGGCCTGGGAAGGCTGGCGCGCCCGCGGGTAACACGAGCCGGGGGCTGCCCACCAGCGGCTTCCCGTCCGTGCCTGAGCAATCTTCCAACACGGTACCTGCCCCGTCCCGCAATTAGGCCCGGAAATTCCGGGCGGGCGCGAGCGGCTCGGTGAACTCGCGGGGAATGGCGAAATTTTATAGGTGGAGGCGGGATGAATCCATGCCACGATCGATGGAACGATATCTGCTCTTCCTCATGGTCGCTATCGTCCTCTCGGCTGGCGGTGCGGGCGTCGTCGCGGCCGACGAGTGGCCGCTGGCGGCGGCGGGGCTGGACCAGGACGTCGGGGTCAATACGACGGTACAACTGGACGGAACGGGCTCGTCGCACCCGGATGGGCGGATCGAAGGCTACGAGTGGTCGATCGAGACGCCGGACGGACGCACGATGAGGCCGGCGTGTCGGGACTGTGGCCGGACGTCCTTCAAGCCCCGGTCGGTCGGCCGGTACGAGGTTACGTTAACCGTCAGGGATGGAGAGGGCCGAACCGATAGCGATACGTTATTTGTCTACGTCGAGGAGGCCGGCCCGATTGTGGAGCTGAGCGGGGACAGCGAACCGGCGGTGAATGACCCGACACCTTATGATGCGAATGCGCAGGCGAGGGGCGCCGACCTCGAAATGTTGACCTGGAAACTGGGAAATCGAACGATCGCACGGGAACCGATGGACGGGCAAGCGGACATGATGACATGGTGGTTCAGCTTCACGGAGCCCGACAGCTACCCCCTCATCGTTATTGCAAGGGATGCCTCCAACCGGACCGCCCGCGACACTCTCACTGTCGAGCCGCGGGATACCCCGGAGGCCACCGGTGGCGAGAGCGGAGCGAGTGGCGGGACGGGCAATGGGACCTCGCCGCAACCCGACAGCGGCGACGTTGAGGGTGAGCCCAAGGATGAGCGCGGCGGGTACGTCCACGAACCGGCGGATGGCGGCGGCACCGTCACGATCGTGCATCCCGACCACGAGGGCAATTTCCTGGGCAAACCGAAGAACGCCCAAATCGTGTCCGCGTACGCAGACCACATCCCCATCCGCGACCAAGACGCCCCCGACACCGGCTCCAGTAGCGGCACCAGCAGAAATACCGGCTTTGGGTTCAGTCGAAATAGCGGGACCGCCAGCATCACGGGTTTAACGAGTAGCGGTGGTGGTGGCTCTGGTGGGTCAAATGGCGGTGAGGGCTCCGGCGGTGATCCCAGCGGCAACCCCGGTGGCGGCGGGGTCGTCTAAGCACTCCTCCTTGTTTCGGGCGGTTCGACTGGTTGTATCGGTGGTTTGTGCGGTGAGTGGTCGGCGGCCTTGGTTTATATGCTATGGCGACGAT
>PXQY01000094.1:638-3792 GCA_003021745.1 Halobacteriales archaeon QH_7_69_31 | reverse complement strand
CATTCCAACTAAGGCTTATCGACGCGTCCGGCCTATCCCGACGCGATGCCGGCAGACGCCGAGACGACTGTGACGGCACGCGTCGGGGACCGGGCCTCGACCGTCCGACTCGTGGTCCCGGAGATGGACTGTCCCTCCTGTGCGACGAAGGTGGAAACGAGCCTCGGCCGGGTCGAGGGGGTCGCCGAGTCGAGGCTCCGGCCGACGACGGGGTCCGCGACGGTGACCTACGACCCAGCGCGGGCCACGGAGCTGGACGTCGTCGCGGCCGTCGAACGGGCCGGATACGTGGTCGCCGACCGCAACAGCGACGACGATCGCAGCCTCGAAATCGCCGCGCCCTCGGCGGTCTTGACGAGCCCGCGGGCCGTCACGACGTGGATCGGTGCCGCGGCCCTGACGGCTGGCCTGCTCGTGGAGTTCCTCCCCGCCGGGCTAAACCCGGAGGTCGCGTTGGTCCTGGCATCTCCGCTGAGGCTTTCCGACGCGCTGTTTCTGGCCGCGGTCGCCGTCAGTGGGGCGCCGGTCGTCCGCGGGGGGTACTACTCGGCGCGCAACCGGAGTCTCGATATCGACCTCTTGATGGGAACGGCGATCCTCGCGGCGACAGCCATTGGGTTCTTCGTCGAGGCCGCGACGCTGGCGGTGCTTTTCAGCGTCGCGGAGCTGCTCGAGCAGTACGCGATGGACCGCGCCCGCGATTCGCTGCGCGAACTGATGGAGCTGTCGCCCGAGGAGGCGACCGTCCGGCGGGACGGGGCGGAGGTGACGGTTCCGGCCGACGCCGTCGAGGTGGGCGAGACGGTGCTGGTCCGGCCCGGCGAGAAGATCCCGCTCGACGGGACCGTCCGCGACGGCGAGAGCGCTGTCGATCAGTCGCCGATCACGGGCGAGAGCGTCCCCGTCGACAAGTCAGCCGGCGACGAAGTGTACGCCGGAACGATAAACGACAGCGGCTACCTCGAAGTCGAGGTCACCTCGACGGCCGGCGAGTCGACGCTTTCCCACATCATCGAGCTGGTCCAACGCGCCCGGGCCGAGAAGACCGAGAAGGAACGGTTCGTCGACCGGTTCGCGGGCTACTACACGCCCGTCGTCGTCGCCTTCGCCGTCCTGACCGCTGCGGTCCCGCCGCTCGTCCTCGACGGGGCCACGACCGTGGGCATCGGCGGCCTCGGCGTCGTCCTCCCGGGCGGCTGGCGCCCGTGGGTCATCCGGGGGCTGACCCTTCTGGTCATCGCCTGTCCGTGCGCGTTCGTCATCTCGACGCCCGTCTCGGTCGTCTCGGGCATCACGAGCGCCGCCGACAATGGCGTCCTCATCAAGGGCGGCACCCACCTCGAGGCGATGGGCGAGGTCGACGCCGTCGCACTCGACAAGACGGGGACGCTCACGAAGGGCGATCTGGTCGTCACCGACGTCGTCCCGTTCGGCGACCACGATCCGGACGACCTGCTCCGCCCGGCCGCCGCGCTGGAGCGGCGGAGTGACCACCCCGTCGGCGAGGCCATCCTGGCTCGCGCCGAGGCGGCCGGCGTCGACGGCGTCCCGGAGCCGTCGGGTTTCGAGGACCTGACGGGCCGGGGCGTCCGTGGCGACGTCGACGGCGAGACCCACTACATGGGCAAGCCCGAACTGTTCGCGGAGCTGGGGTTCGACCTCCCGTCGGCCGACACCGTGACGGACGGCGGTGCCGAAGCGGGCATCGAGTCGACCGAGCGTGCGCCCGATCGGCTCGCGGCGCTGGAGCGGGACGGCAAGACCGTGGTCCTCGTCGGGACGGACGCCGCACTCCTCGGCGCGGTCGCCGTCGCCGACGAGGTCCGACCCGGGTCGAGCAGGGCGGTCGAACGGCTCCACGCCCTCGGCGTCGACCACGTGGTAATGGTGACCGGCGACAACGAGGGTACCGCCCGCGCTATCGCCGAGCAGGTGGGCGTCGACGACTACCGCGCTGGCCAGCTGCCGGACGAGAAGGTCGAGGCCGTCGCGGACCTGCAGGCGACCCACGGCGAGGTGGCGATGGTAGGCGATGGCATCAACGACGGCCCGGCGCTCGCCGCGGCGGACGTCGGCGTGGCTATGGGCGCTGCGGGGACCGACACCGCTCTGGAGACCGCCGACGTGGCCCTCATGGCCGACGACGTCGGGAAGCTCCCGTACCTGTACGCGCTCTCGAACGACGCGACCGACGTCATCCGGCAGAACGTCTGGTCGAGCCTCGGGGTGAAGGTGCTGCTCGCGGTCGGTGTCCCGCTGGGCTACGTGAGCGTCGCGCTCGCGGTCATCGTCGGCGACATGGGGATGAGTCTCGGGGTCACCGGGAACGCGATGCGGCTGGCACGCATTGCGCCAGGTGACACCGTCCCGTCGTCCTGACGGCGGGCGGGCTGGCAACGGACCCGGGCGAGTCGGGGCTACCGGGTGTTCGGTGCACAACTCCGTTCCTCCATCCCGCCCGACCGGGACCGTGCCGTCCGAGGCTCCGACGGTCATCCGGTCACGGGCGATCATATGGACGTTGAGTACCGGATTGAGCCGCCCAGCCACACCATATGTAATTACCATGAGGGGAACAGCGTAAGGTATTTGAGACTATCGTCGCGGTCAGTACGCATGAGTCGAAATCGTGACGAGCGAGGCCGGTACACCGAGACGGTATCACTCTCGGAGGTGCTGGAGGTGTTCGACACCGTCGCGGGACCAGTGGTCACCTCGGGCGATATCGCGTCTGCCACTGGCTGTTCGCGTGACACGGCACGGCGAAAATTACAGACCCTTCAGGAGCAAGGACGGGTCGGCCGGCGGAAAACCGCAGGACTTGTCGTCTATTGGCGACTCGACGCTGCGGATCCGACTCCGGTCGATCCTGCCGACCCCATCTTCACGAACCGTCCGTCGTTCTCCTCGGCCGAAGAGGACCTCTCCGAGAAGATCGATGAGATCCTGTACGGGAACGTGCAAATCCTCCTATAGCTTCGAGTCGCAGTCGTTGCTCCCGCCGCTGAACTTGGAGAGACAAGACCTTGGGTGGCGTGCGGTATCGTTCTCGGCACCGCTCAGGGCGGGCCGGCAGCGGTCGCACGGTTTCGGAACCGGAGCCCGACAGAGTCGACGGTGTCGTCGACCGCCCGACAGCGGCCGGACGTCCCGG
>PXQY01000094.1:0-598 GCA_003021745.1 Halobacteriales archaeon QH_7_69_31 | reverse complement strand
ACCGGAAGCCGGTTGATGTCCCGGTCGGGGTCCGCCAGACGGGCGAGCAGCTCGTCGATGTCGGCGTCCGGCCCGACGGTCACGACGTCGGCGGTCATCCCCTCCTCGATCGGCCGGCCTGCGTTCCGGGCCAGGTCCAGGCCGAGGTCGAGTTCGTCCCACGAGAGGTCGACGGCGTAGGTGAGCGACTCCAGGAACGGCGGGAAGCCGACGGGAATCCACAGCGTGCGGTCTGACGGCTGGAAGAGGTCGACGAGGTCGCTCTGGGTGACGATGCCGACGACGAGGCCGTCCTCGACCACCGGGAAGCCGTCGAAGTCGGCGCGGGCGAGACGGGTGAGCGCCTCGCTCACGTCGTCGTTCGGGTTCAGCGTCTCGACCTCGCTGGTCATGATGTCGCTGGCGGTGACCATGCCAGGCCTTCGCCGCAAGCTCCCGTAGTCGTTCCGGGTGGCGCTCGGGCAGCGCAGGCCGTCTAGGGATCGGTAATCGGCCTCAGGAGACGTGAGCCACCGGGAAATTCGGCCCCGTGGATTTATATGTCGCGGCTGCCGAACTCTGCATGCACATGGCCGCCCACCGTCGGCCGGTCCTGCGG
>PXQY01000093.1 GCA_003021745.1 Halobacteriales archaeon QH_7_69_31 | reverse complement strand
GTCGAGGAAGCCCTTCGAGAATTGGGGGCGGCCGACGTCGGTGCGGTCCGCCACCTCGACGTGGACGCCCACCGCTTCCAGGCACTCGACTGCGGCCCGGCCCACCTCGGGGTCGCGGCCCGAATCCTCCGCGAGCGCCTCGAAACACGCCCGGCGGAGGTCCCGGATACCATCGGTCTCGTCGACGTACTCCGGGTAGACGGCGTGGTACTCCGCGACGGTGATGAACGGCTCGTGGCCGGTCCGGTCGAAAGCCGCCGCCAGGAGCGCCGCGCCGGACCGCCGATACCGGCAGAGGGTGTCGTCGACGTCGAACAAGACCACGTCGGTGCGCACGTCGGTGGCTACGTTCCCGTCGACCAAAACCGGTTCGACCGGTCAGGCGTCCCGCTCCAGGAACCGTCCGAGCCGCTCCAGCCCCTCTCTAGCTCCGTACGTGGCAGCCCGTACCCGATGCGGAACCTATCGGGGACCCCAAACGCCTCCCCGGGTGCCAGCACGACCGACTCCGCCTCGAGTAGGCTGCGACAGAACTGCTCGCCGCCGTCGAAGCCGTCCGGGACCTCGACCAGCGCGTTGACGCCGCAGTCGGGGTCGGACCATCCGAGGCCGTGCTCGTCGAGGAAGGAGGCGACGATCGAGCGGTGGTGGGCAGCGAGCGCCCGGTTCTCGGCGAGCAACGCCTCGCGACGCTCGATGGCCTGCCTGGCGACGTGCTGGCCGAACGTGGACGGCGAGATGGTGGTGTAGTCCGTCCAGCGCGTCGCGGCGTCGACGACGGCCGGCGGCCCGGCGAGCCAGCCGAACCGGCAGCCCGCCAGCCCGTGGGCCTTCGACACGCTCGAGGTGGAGATACCGTACTCGCCCATCGCCGCGACCGGCGGCAGCGGCTCCTCGGCCAGCAGCCGGTAGACCTCGTCACACAGCAGGTAGGCGTCGGCGTCCGCGGCGATCTCGTACAGCGCGGCGACCGTCTCCCGGTCGTGGTACCGGCCCGTGGGATTGTTCGGATTGTTCAGGACGACGACGTCGGTCCCGGGCCGGACAGCCGCCTTCACCGTCTCCACGTCGAGGGTCCAGCCGGCCGAATCGAGGCCGACGCGGGTGACCTCGCCGACGGCGTCCGGGACGGCGTGCAGCGACTGGTAGGTCGGCGTGACGCAGACGGCGTGGTCGTCGACGAGCGACGCCAACGCGGTGAAGTTGGCCTCCTGGGCGCCGCTGGTGCAGACGACCTCGGCGGCCGCCCGGTCGTACCGGTCGGCGAGCGTGGCGCGCAACTCGGGGTCGCCGTCCGTCGGCACGACGTACCCGAGCGAGTCGGGCTCGGTGTCGAACTCCGCGACGGGAGGCGGTCGGATCCCTGATTCCGCGAGCATCACGTCGGCGTCGTGCTCGTGGCGGGCGAAGAACCGCTCGAGCGCGAACGGCTGGATCTGCATACCCGACGTCCGCCGGTGGGCGTGAAAAAACAGGTCGGCCGTCCGGCGACGCCGGCGTGGGGGTGAACAGTTCGTCGGTCAGCTCCAGTATCATCCGGCGGGCCATCACTCCTCGTCCCGGCGCTTCCGCATCTGCTGGCGGGTGAACTGCGGACGAGCGCGGATCCCGCGCCGGCTGCGGAACGACCGCCACAACAGCACCGCGACCGGCACCGCGACGAGGAGCGGCACGAGCGTCGCGACCGGCGTCGAGAAGGCGTACAGGACGGCTGCGGCCACGACGCGGACCAGCGACTCGCCCAGATCGCGGAACTCCGCCGAGCGGGCCTGGATGACCTCTCGGGCGGTCTCCTCGACGTAGCCCTGGTCCCGGAGGAAATCGGTCGCGACCGCGATGAAGTCGAAGTCGGGGTCCAGCGTGACGCAGACGCCCTCGACGACCGTGGCGACGCGCAGGACCAGCGCGAGGTTCGGCGGCAGCCGGAGCGGGAACTCGTATATGGTGTCCTCGACCTGCTGGATGATCTGCTGGACGCGGTACTGGTCGATCTCCTCGCCGCGGGCGTCGGCGATGGCCAGCTCCATCACGTTCGCCATCACCTCGCGGTCGGCCTCGGGGCTGAGCGTGCCCATCTCGACGAGGGTGTCGAGGATGGCGTCGGTGTCCCGGCGCGCGACCGCCATGTAGAACTCGACGATCTGCCCCTGGACGTAGGGGTCCACGCGGCCGGACATCCCGAAGTCGTAGAACACGATGGTGCCGTCGTCCTCCACCGCGAGGTTGCCAGGATGGGGGTCGGCGTGGAAGACGCCGTCCTCGACGATCATCTGGAGGTAGACGCGCTGGAGCGTGGTCGCAAGCGCCGTGCGGTCGATGCCCATGGCGTCCAAACCCGCGAGGTTCGAGATCTTCGTGCCGCCGACGTACTCCATGGTGAGCACGAGCCGCGTGGAGACCTCGGGCACCGACGACGGCACGCGGACGCGGCCGTTGTCGGCGAGGTTCTCACCGATCTCCTCGAGCATGCGTCTCCAGGGAAAAGGAGCGGGACTCGTCGACGAACCGCATCACCAGGGGCAACGACCACCGGATCACGCGGAGGTCCGTCTCGACCAGCCGCTCGACGCCCGGCCGCCGGACCTTCACGGCCACGCGGCGGCCCTCGTAGGTCGCGACGTAGACCTGTCCCAGGCTCGCGCCGCTTATCGGCTCGGTCGTGAAGTCGTCGAAGGTCTCCGCGACCGGGCCGACCTCCCGCTCGATGACTGCCTTCGCCTCGGGCCACGGTGCCGGCGGGACGTCGTCCTGGAGCCGCTCGAACTCCTGGACGTACTGCGGCGGCAGCACGTCCGGCCGGGTCGACAACAGTTGGCCGAGCTTGACGAACGTCGGCCCGAGACGGATCATCGACTCGAGTAGCGCGCGGGCGCGGCGGCGACGGGTCTCCGGCGGAACCGACCGGCTCGCGCCGAACAACAGGAACCGGTTGCGGTCGCGGGCGTAGGCCCACAACAGGGGGAGGAACTGGTAGGCGACGACCACGAACCGTCGGTACGCACGCAGGGTCACCGACCGGCCACCTCCCACGCCCGGGAGGCCTCTCGTCGACGGTCCGTCGCGACGGGGACCGGACGCGGTCCCGGAGGTGGATCGGGTAACCAGGAGCAGGTCATGGGGTGACAGCCGACGGGGTCAGGACACCGGGATGGTCTCGTCGTGGGACTCGACGGTCTTCGGCAGCCGGAGGGTGAGCACGCCGCGGTCGAGGTCGCCCCCGGCGTCGGCGCCGGTGGCGTCCGGCGGCAGCGGGAGTTCGGCATCGAGGAACAGCGACCGCTCCTCGGTGAGATAGCGGAAGGATGGCGGGGCGGACTTCCCCCGTCGTGCCTCCACGCGCAGGCGGCCGTCGGTGACGGTCACGTCGACGGTGTCGGCGGTGGCGCCCGGCAGGTCCAACACGAGGAGGTAGGCCTCCTCGCTCTCCAGCAGGTCGGCGAACACCGTCTCCGGGAGGTCGCCCAGCGCCTCGCGCAGGTGCATGGCCGGCCGTTGGACGGGCGGCGCGTTAAAGGCCCCGGATGCGGCGGGTCAGCGCTCGATACGAGCCGGAGGTACATGGGGCGGTGCGGTGAACTATACGACGATGGTCCACCCCAGTGTCACGGCCGGCCCGGGACGCGGCCCAACCGTTCACAATGACGGTGCTGCCTCCGTCACCGTCCGGGTACGGGTCGGTGGCCCGGAGGCGGCCGCGTCGGCCGTCACGCTGGTATCTGGGGCGACGGCGACCGTCGAGGCGACCCCACCGGCGGCCGTCGAAGTCCACGCCGACGGCGCCAGCGCGACGGCGCCGGCCGACTGCAACCCGGCGTTCGTGGTCCGGGAGGCGTCGGTGCTGGTCGCGCCGGGGTGACCCTTTTGCCCACGGCGGTCCCAGACGCGGTATGAGCGACCCACGCCGGTCGGGGTTCACGGAGCGGACGCGCCTTTCGGCCGCCCGCGAGCGCCTCCTCGCCGTCGACCCCATCGATCGCACCGAACGGGTCCCGCTGTCGGCCGCCGACGGCCGGGTGGTCGCGGCGCCGGTCGACGCCGTCCGCGACGTCCCCCACTACGCCCGGGCCGCGATGGACGGGTGGGCGGTCCGCGCCGAGGACACCTTCGGGGCCTCCGACCGGTCGCCGGCGGTCCTGCGGCGGGCCGACGCGGTCGGCCCGGACGCCGCGGAACGGGTCCACACCGGGAGCGAACTGCCGGACGGCGCCGACGCCGTCGTGATGGTCGAAGCGACGTCGCCGGTCGGCGACGAGCTGGAGGTGTTCGACGCGGTCGCCGAGGGCGAGAACGTCGCGCCGGTCGGCGAGGACGTCGAGGCGGGCCAAAGACTCTACGGTCCCGGCGACCGCTTGCGGCCCTCCGACCTCGGGCTGCTGAAGGCCACCGGGGTCGACGTCGTCGAGGCCGTCGCCGTCCCGGAGGTCGCCGTCGTCCCGACCGGCGAGGAACTGGTCCAGGCCGACCCGGCGCCCGGCGAGGTGGTGGAGACGAACCGCTTTACCGTCTCGCGGCTGGCCGAGCGGTGGGGTGTCGACGTCACGCGGCGGGACATCGTCACCGACGACCCGGAGGCCCTCCGGGCGGCCATAGAGCGGGACCTCACCCGCGACGTGGTGGTGACGACCGGCGGCTCCTCGGTCGGCGACCGGGACCTCGTCCCCGAGGTGGTCGAGGACCTCGGCGAGGTGGTCGTCCACGGCGTCGCGCTGAAGCCGGGCCACCCGATCGCCCTCGGCCGCGTCGACGACGTCTCGGTCGTCATGCTGCCCGGCTACCCGGTCGCCGCCATCGTCAACGCCGTCCAGTTCCTCCGGCCGCTGGTCGAGCACCTCGGCCGGATGCCGCACCAGCCGTGGCCGACCCGCGAGGCGACGCTGGTCCGGAAGATCCGGAGCGAGCCCGGCGTCAGGACGTTCGTCAGGGTGAAACTGACCGACACCGACGACGGTCTCGAGGCCACGCCGACACGCGCCAGCGGTGCCGGCGTCCTCTCCAGCGTCGCCCTGGCTGACGGCTGGGTTGTCGTGCCGGAATCGCGGGAAGGCATCCCCGAGGGCGAGACAGTGGCGGTCGAGCACTGGGAGTACCACGGATGAAGGTCACGTATCGGCACGCCAATCCCCGCAGCGGGAACGAGTCGTTCCTCCTCCGGTTCGACGACGGAATCACGTCCCGCACACCCTGTCTCCTGGTCGATGCGGGCCGGGACGTCGACGTCGACGACCTGCTCGGGGCCGAGGACTACCTCGCGGCAGTCCTCCTGACCCACGCCCACCTCGACCACTACGTCTCCCTCGGGCGCGCCCTCCGCGATGGCGCGCCGATCCTCGCGGCCGCGGACACGGCGGCAATCGTCGGCCCCGTCCTCTCGGAGGGCGTACGCCACTACGACATCCGGAACGCCGACGACGTCGCCGGGGCGGTCGAACCGCTGGACGGCTGGCGGCGAGTCGTCGACGACATCCGGGTTCACCCGGTGGCCGCGGGCCACGCTCCCGGGGCTGCCGGCTTCATCATCGAGTTCTCCGACGACGACCCGAGGCGGATCGACGGCGGCGGACGTCGAGGAGCGGCTCACGGCGGTCGTCGAGACGGCCATCGGCCGCGCACGGGCCGGCTCCACCACGCTCTGTACTGCCAGCGGGCTTTCGGGAACCCACCTCGCGTATCTCCTCGGCCACGTCTCCGAACGCGTCGACGGCCCGGCCATCGACCTCGTCGGCCATGCGGCGAAGTTGTACGACCGCCTCGGGTACGACGTCCCGAACGTCACGGCGACCGGGACGTTCGACGCGCCATCGGAGGTGCTCTCGGCCGGTCGCGTCACGATCGCGGGCCCGGAAGTGCCCGTGGAGGGAAGTTCCGGCCGGCTCTTCGGAACGATCCGCTCGGACGCGGGTGCGACGCTCCTCCAGGTGACCGGCGGTGGGACCGACCCCGTCACCGACGCCGGGTGTACTGTCTACGACTACACCGTCTCGAACCACCCCGCCGACGAAACCGTCGACACCGTCGTCGAGGCCTTGGATCCGGTCGAGGTCGTGATCACCCACCAGCCCGGGCGCGCGTCGAACCGGTTCAAGGACCGCTACGACAGCGCGTTGGTGTGGGCGACCGACAGCGACGATGCGTACGTCATCTACGACGGGGGATGGCAGGCACCGCCGTGGGTCGGCGAGCGGACGGAGCGAGCGGTGCTCGGCGACCACTTCGGGCCGCGGTTCGAGATGGAGGTGCCACCTCCGGTGCCCGAACGGCACGGCGTCGACCTGGCGGCCGAGGGGCTCCCGATCGAGGAGCTGACCCGGCGGCTCGCACCGCCGGCGGGTGACGTCGACCGCCGGGCCGACCCCGCGGGTAACGACCCAGGAGCCGGCGACGGTCCGACAGGGGGTAGCAACTCGGCCGCCCAGCGGGACGACGAGACTCCCCCGGCGGATGGCCCATCGCTGGACGCAGTGGTGGCCCGACTCGATGAGATCGGCGCGGCCGTCACCACGCCGCGTGTCCGGGTCCGGGTGATCCGGTCGGACGAGGGGCTGACGCTGTTGCGAGTCCTCGACGGCGACGTCGCCCTGGAGGATGGGGCGGAACTCGAGGTCGTTCCGGTAGATGGCGGTGAGACCGATGACGACTAGAAAGGAGTTCCGCGACCTGGCGCCCCCGCAGGAGGCCCGAGAGGTCATCGACTCCCTGGACCTCCGGCCGGACGACGAGACGGTCCCGCTCCGGGAGGCCCGGGGGCGCGTGCTCGCAGAGCGGATCGACGCCGGCCTGGACGTGCCGGGGTTCGACCGCGCCAGCGTCGACGGCTACGCGGTGCAGGCCGCGGACACCTTCGGCGCTGACGAGGCCGACCCGGTCCGGCTCGAACTCATCGGCGAGGTCCATGCCGGCGCGGAGCCGGACGTCGAGGTGGGCGACGGCGAGTGCGTCGAGGTCTCGACCGGCGCCGTGCTGCCGCCCGGTGCCGACGCGGCGCCGACGTTGCGGCCGGCGAGCGCGCACTCGGGCCCGGTACGGTGTTGACACCACGGGAGATCGGGCTCTTGTCGGCGCTCGGGGTCGAGGCGGTCCCCGTCCGCGGCCGCCCGACGGTCGGCATCATCTCGACGGGGGACGAACTCGTCCGGCCGGGCGAGTCCCTGGACAGCGACGCCGGCGAGATCTACGACGTCAACACCTACACCACCGCCACGGCCGTCGAGGAGGCCGGCGGCGAGGCCCGACTGTACCCGCATGCCGGCGACGACTACGACGCCATGGAGTCCGTCCTACGGGAGGCGGCCGCGGAGTGCGAGTTGGTGCTGTCATCGGGGTCGACGTCCGCCTCGGCCGTCGACGTCATCTACCGGGTCGTCGAGGATTCCGGCGAACTCCTCCTGCACGGTGTCGCCGTCAAACCCGGCAAGCCGATGCTGGTCGGACGGCTCGATGTCTCCGGGCCACGCTCGGACGGCTCGGACGGCTCGAACGACGAGCGACGCGAATCGTCCGGCGGCAGCGCCTACGTCGGCCTGCCGGGCTACCCCGTCTCGGCGTTGACCATCTTCCGGACGTTCGTCGCGCCGGCAGTCCGCGAGGCCGCCGGGCTCCCCGAGCCCCGGACGGCGACCGTGACGGGCGCCATGGCCGTCCGGGAGCGGTACAGCGAGGGCCGCCTCCGGTACATGCCGGTGGGACTCGTCGACCCGGGTCCCGACGAGTCGCTGCCGGGCGAGGACACGGCCGACGGCACCGACGTCGGTGCCGCCGCGACCGTCGACACGCTCGTGTACCCGGTCGACAAGGGCAGCGGTGCGACGACGAGCCTCGTGGAGGCCGACGGCGTCGTCGCCGTCCCGGCGGACGTCGAACAGCTGGATGCCGGCGAACGGGTCGAGGTCCGGCTGTTCTCGCCGGACGTCCGACCGCCGCGGCTGTTCGGCGCCGGCGAGGACGACCCCGCCCTCTCGCGACTGCTCGACCGCGTCGACCGACCCCGCTACCTCGGCGTCGGCAGCCGCCAGGGGCTGCGGCGGCTCCGCGACGGGGTCACCGACGTGGCAGTCGTCACCGGCGAGGCCGACGCCGACCCCGACGACGCGGTCGAGTTCGGCGGCTGGCGCCGGGAGTGGGGCCTCGTCGTCCCGGCCGGCAATCCGCACGGCATCGAGGGCGTCGCCGACCTCGTCGATGACGAGCTGCGGTTCGTCAACCGGACGACCGACTCCGGCCTCCGGACGACACTCGGCAACGCCGTCGCCGCGCTGGCCGACGACCGCGGGGTCGAGCGGCGGGACCTCGTCGAGGCCATCGACGGCTTCGAGGTCGCGGTCCGCGCCCACGAGTCGCCCGCCCGCAAGGTGGTGGCCGGCGAGGCCGACGCCGGTCTCGGACTGCGGTCGACCGCCGAGGCTCTCGGAACAGGGTTCGTCTCCTGCGGCGCGGAGCGGGTCCGGGTCTTCGCGGCCGAGGGGCGACGCGAGAAATCCGGCGTCCGGCGACTGGAGCGGGCCATCGGGGAGGCCGACGACGTCCTCGATTCGTTGCCGGGGTACGGGCGGTAGCCAGCCCGGGTCTCCCCGGTTACATCCGCTGAAGTAGCCAGACGCCGACGAGGAGACACCCGACGGCGACGCCGACGAGTCCGAACGTTCGCCGGTCGGGACGCGGACGCTCCGGGGGCCACCCACCACTGTGGTGCCACCACCGTCCGACCAGGAACCCGGCGATTCCGAGGGGTACCCCGGAGACAACCACCGCAGCTGCGAGCACCCCGAGGTACACGGCGACGAGTACCGGCTCCGACGGGACGGCCCCGACCACGTCGGCGACTCCGATGCCCATGACCGCCCGGAGAGCCCCGCTCGCCATCCCGGCGACCGCCGCACAGGTCGTGGCGAGGGCCCACCGGAGCGAGGGGCCGCGGGCGGATTCGACGGTCGCTACCGCCACCCAGGCGGCCAGTACTGCCGGGGCCACCCAGATAGTATCGGGGACCCAGAAGACGATGGACCACCAGCCCGTCAGCCAGCCGAATGCGGCCCAGACGCCCCTGCGGTAGCGGACACGCGTGCGCCGAGACCGCCCGGCGACGGCCCCGCCACCCAGCAGTGCGGCTGCGACCAGCCACAGGAACTGTTCGAGAAACGGGACGCCGAGGCGGTCCGGAAGCCCTGCCCCGGCGGCGAAGGCGGCGCCGAAAAGCACCGCTGCCCACAGGAGGCCGCTGTG
>PXQY01000092.1 GCA_003021745.1 Halobacteriales archaeon QH_7_69_31 | reverse complement strand
TCGAGGAACGCGGCCGCCGCCTCGGGCAGGTCCCGCTCTCGGAACCGGTCGAGCCCCTCGCGATAGGCGGCCGCCGGCCGGCCCGCGGGGGCGTCGGTGGGTCGCTCGAGGACGAGTTCCGCCAGCCCGGTCTCCCGGCCGGTGAAACCGAAGCCGGCGCGGTACAGCGCCTCGTAGGCGAACGGGTTGTTGACGGCGATTCGGGCGCGATCGTAGCCGCGGTCGGCGGCCCGTTCGACGACGAACGCACAGAGCCGCGGCCCGAGGCCCTCGCCCCGCCGGTCGTCACACACCGTGACGTACCGGAGCCACAGCGTGTCGGGGTCCGTCCGGTCGGCGTCGAAGGCGACGGCGGCCACGACGGCGTCGTCGTACTCGCGGTCCGAGCCCGCCGAGGGGTCCCGGAGGACGGCCTTGCCGGTGGTGGTCATCACGAACTTGCCGGCGTAGCTGAACCGGCGGTGGTCGAGCCGCAGGGTCGGGCCGTCCGGCGGCCACCCGAGGACGCGGCGCTCCATAGCAGTGGATGGGGGCCAACGCTGTTATGCCCCGCGGCCCAGCGGCCGGTATGCGCCGGGACGTCGCGGCCTTCGACGTCTTCGCCCCCGTCTACGACCGCCTGATGTGGTCGGCCGACGAGACCGCCCTGCGGAAGGGCCTTTCGTGTGCCGAGCGGGACGTCGAGCGGTGCGTCGAGGTCGGCGGCGGCTCCGGCCGGGCCGCGAGCGAGGTCGGCGCCACGGTGCTGGACCCCGCCCGCGGCATGGTCGAACGCGCCCGCGGCCGTGGGCTCGAGACGATACGGGCCAGCGCCGAGTCGCTCCCGCTTTCGGATGGGTCGGTCGACGCCGTGCTCGTCGTCGACGCGTTCCACCACTTCGCTGACCACGAGGCGGCCCTCTCGGAGGCCGCCAGGGTGCTCGCCCCGGGCGGCGTCGTCGTAATCTGTGAGATCGACCGCTCGACGCTGCGCGGCCGGTGGCTCGCCCGGGGCGAGCGGCTCGTCGGCTTCGATTCGCAATTTTTCACCGCCGCGGAACTGGGGGCGGCGATCGACCGTGCCGGCCTGGACGCCAGACCGGTGGAGTACGGGTTCGGAATGACTGTCGTGGGTGTCGCAGGCTGACCCGTTCCGTCCTGGCCCGGCCGAGCCCTACCGCGCGAGGAAGTAGAGGGACCGCCAGACGGCGAGGACCACGGCGCCGCCGACGAGGATGACGGCGGCGAAGACCGGAGCGACGCCGCGGTCGGGGAGCGCGACGAACCGGACCAGGAGACCGACGACGGCCGCCGGGACCCACGACCTGATCGCCAGCGGGATCGAGGAGTTCGGGGCCGACCCGCCGCCGGGCGAGTACGCGCCGACGAGCGGAGCACAGACGAGCCACCCGAGGACGAACGGGCCCGCGGCGAGGGCGTAGACGAGCGGGTCGGCTTGCAGTTCCGCCACGGAGTGGTGCCGGAGCGTGCCGGCCAGGAGGAACAGGAGGAGGACGAGGAGGTCCCCGATCGCGATGGGCCAGGTGCCGGCGTCGAGGCGCTGCTCGAGGAACGACTGGTCGCGCATGGGGGCCGTTCGGCGGGACCCCTACAAGTGCTTGCGGATTCAGCTCAGGCCGACGCCTCAGCCAGGTCCGAGCCGGCCGGCGGCCGGAGGCCGAACGCAGCGAGGCCGGCCCCGACCGCGAGGGCAGCACCGTCGGCGCCGCGAGATAGCCGCCCACCGTCCTCGCGATGAGGCCGCCCGGAGTGAAACCATTCTGTAAGTTATGTATACGTGTCTTGTATATTTCGTGCCGCCGTCGTCTCGGTACACCATGGATTACTCGGAATCCTTGCAAAACACTTATGAGGGTATTCTGCCTATGTTCGATTACACTATGGTGGGATATTACGACCTCGTGCTCGGGCTGATCCCGGTGACACTTGTCGGTCTCACCGCCCTCCTCGTCGGCGGCGGCCTCCCGCTGTGGCTGGCGGTGCCGCTTTCCTCGACCGTCGCCGTCGGGCTCATCGGTCACGCGATGTTCGTGAACGGTCCCGAGCCCGCCGTCGTCACGGAGCGGGCCGCGGACGTACCCGAGAGCAGCGGTCACCGGCCCGCCGACTGATACTGCGAACTGTCAGTACCTCGGACGCCGACGCCGGAGCCAGGTGGGGCCGTCCGGCGGAACCCAGCCACTAAGCACGCCGGCGTCGAACCGCCGCCGTGACCGACGTCCTGTTCCTGCGGAGCGACGAACTCGCCGGCCTCGCGTCGCCCGCCGACTACGTCGAGGCGGTCCGGACCGGCTACCGGAGCCACGGCAACGAGGGGTCGGCCGAACCGCGGACGAAGCTCACAGAGACCGACCCGCCCGGGATGTGCACCGGCTACCTGGCGACCCTCCCCGCGGTCGGGGCGATGGGCGGGTACACCTACGCCGCCGGGTTCGGCGACGAGGACGCCCACTTCGTGCTCCCGCTGTTCGACGCCGCGTCCGGGCGCCTGGAGGCGCTGTTGGACGGCGCCTCGATGAACCCGTTCAAGACCGGCGCCGCCGGCGCGGTTGCCGTCGACGAACTCGCCCGCGAGGACGCGGCGACGTGTGCGGTCGTCGGGTCGGGCGCCCAGGCCCGCGGCCAGCTGCGCGCCACGGCGACGGTCCGGGACCTCGAGACCGTCAGCGTGTACTCGCCGACCGCCGACCACCGGGAGGCCTTCGCCGCCGAGTTCGACGACCGCCTCGACGCCGACGTCCGGGCCGTGGCCTCGGCCGCGAGGGCCCTCGAGGGGGCCGACGTCGTCGTCACCGCGACGCGGGCCGAGACCCCGGTGTTCGACGACGCGGACCTCCCGGCCGGTGCCCACGTCACCGCCATGGGCCAGTACGACACCGACAAGCGGGAGATCCCGCCGGCGACCGTCGCCCGGAGCACCTACGTCCCGGACCTCCGAGCGCGGGCGTTCCAGGACGCCGGGGCGTTCCTCGCCGCCCGCGAGGCGGGCCTGGTCGACGAGGACCACGTCCACGGGCGGGACCGGCATCGAGACGGTGGCCGCCGCGGCGATGCTCGAAGCGCGCGCCCGCGACCGGGGTCTGGGTCGAACCGTCGAGTTCCTGCCCGCCAGCGATGCGCTAACCGGCGACTGACTGTGAGGCTGGCGGGGTCCGCGCGCCCCCCGGCGGCCTCAGACGTACGGCGCAAGGCCGAGGGCATCGACGACCGGGACCCCGACGGCGACCGTCCCCGCGAGGTAGCCGGCGATGGCGCCACCGTTCAACAGCGGCAACCCGGCGTGCGCCCGGCCCTCAAGCACGACCCACAGGAGCACAAGTAGTCCACCGAAGGTCCCCGCCATCGCCCCAAGCGCCGGCGCGGTCACCGCGAGGCCCGGGACGCCGAGCAGCGCGGCGCCGCCGGGCCGGAAGAACGCGGCCGAGGCCACGAGGACGGTCGGGATGACCGCGTCCCCGAGGCCGACGAAGAAAGCGTCGCGGTCGCGCGGCGTCGACCGCCGCGTCGTCGGCGTCCGCCGGGTCACCGCGGTCGTCGGAAAGCGCCGCCGGGTCGTCGGCCTCGAGGAAGGAGTACGACAGCGTCAGGGGGACGACGAAGACGACGGGGAGCCGGAGGTCCATCGCGCCGGAGGCGAGCGCGAGCATGTGTTCGGTGCCATACACGGATATGGCGTCGTAGACGGCGAGTGCGACCAGGAGGACGAGGGCGGGCGCAAGTCCGAAGCTGATCCCGAAGATGCCGGCGGCGCCCGCGCCCATCACGACGCCGGCGGCGTCGATGACGTACCACTCGGGGTAGACCAGGAGGCCGGCGCCGAGGACGACGGCCGCCCCCACGGCGAGGACGTTGAGCCCGCCGACCGTGAGGACGGGCGGGAAAACGACCGAGAAGACGTAGAAGGCGATGAACGTTGCGGCGAAGACGACGAGGCCCTGGAGGAGCCGGTCGACCCCGGCCCGGATCGACGCGAGCATCACGGCCGTCGCGACGAGGATGGCGCCGACGTACAGGAGGCTGTTGGTCGGGTCCGAGGGGTCCTCGACGGCCCGGTAGCCGGCGTCCATGAACGGCTCGACGAGGGCGAGGGCGCCGGCCTGGACGAGGACGAAGAGCCCGACGGTCGCGGCGACGGCGACGGACGCGCGGTTCATACCGGACAGTCCGGCGGCGGCCGTTTGGTCGTTGTGATAGCGACCGCCGCACGACCGTTCACTCCGCGTAGAGCTTCTCGCCGAGCAGCGCCGGTGGCTCGACGTCGTCGGCCGGCGAAACGGCGACGTAGGGCCGCTCGACCGGGCCGAAGACGTCGACGGCCCGGCCGACGTCAGCGAGTGACTCGTCGACGACGGGTGTGCCGATCTCCGGGACGGTCTCGTCGGGCGCGCGCACGACGAGCAGTCCTTGGGCGAGGCGGACGACCTCGCCGACGCGGTTCATCGGCCGGGCCCCGGGAGGCGGTCCATGCCCGAGACTCGGGCGGCCGAGCGGTAAAGCCCTTTCCGGCCCGGGTCAGTCCGCCGGCGCGGCGAGGGTCTCTCCGATCCGGGCTAGGACACCGTGATGGCCCCGAAGCAGGCGCCGATGACTGCGCCGATCACGGCGGCGGCCACGCGGCCGACCGGAGGGAGGCCGCGGACCGGGCGAGCGGGAGGAGGGAGCGGAGCGACCGACGACACGCGAGCCTGGAGCGACGCGACCCGCGAGCCGTGCGGTGCGACGCGGGCGGCCGACCGGAGGGAGGCGCGAGGCGCGACCCGGGCGGCACGACCGGAGCGAGTGCCGCCGGACGAGCGAACGGCGTCCTCGCGAGCGAAGGGAGCGAGGGCTCGGCAGAGCTTGTCTCTGCCGGCGAACGGAGTGAGCCGTGAGCAAGGGAGCGCCTCGGACTGGTGAGCGGCGAGCGGAGCGAGTCGCGAGCAGGGAGCGTAGAGACCGACAACACGCGAGCCGCGCGGCACGACCGGAGGGAGTGCCGCCTGATGGTGAGCGGTGACCGCAGGGAGCCGCGACCGGAATGAGCCGCAAGCACCGCCCGACCCGAGTCCCGCAGCGCGGCGACGTAGGCGGCGATGGCGCCCAGCAGGTCGGACTTCGTCGCGTCGTCGGCACCCTGCACCAGGACGCAGCCGCGGGGCTCGTACTCCCGAGGGTAGGTCTTGGTCCGTTCGATGACGGCGTCGTACCCGACCTGCTGGACGGCCTCGGCGATCTCGTCGACGGTCGGCTCGGGGACGGCCGCTTCGAGGGGCACGCGGCGGCCCTCGCTCCGGGAGCAGGTGGCGTCGAGATAGGCGGGCCAGATGACGTTCTCGACCATGGCCGAGCGTGGACGGCGGGCGGGTAAAAAGCGGGCGATCGCGGCTCGGGCGGGCGGCCGACGGTCGACGGTCCGCGTCAGTGTCGCCGTCAGAAACTGTCAGGGGTCACCGGCGGCGGGCGAAAAGCGCCACCGACAGCATCGCCACGAGCGCGACGGCGAACCCGAACCCGGCGCCGTCGCCATTCGCGGTCTCGGTGGGCTCGCCGCCGTCGGTCGCCTGACGTAGTTCGCGTCCACGGTCACGACCTGGTCGTGCTGGACGGCGTAGGTCTCCCGGTAGGCCGGGGTGTCGGGGACGCCGCCCTCGACGCCGCTGACGACGATGACCTCGGGGTTCCACTCCACGAGGGCCTCCTCGTTGATCTCGCCGTAGCCCTGGACGCCGTTCTCGGCGGCGACGTTCGTGCCGCCCGCGGTCGTGAGCAGCGAATCGACGAACGTCCCACCACCGGCCGTGACGTTGTCGGTGAAGTACATGACGCGGGGCGAGTCGTAGTCGTCGGTCCCGGCCTCGACCTCCTCGATGGTGGCGTTGAACGCCTCGTTCGTCCCCGTGGCGGCCTCACACGCGCCGACGAGGCGGCCGGTTTCGGCGGTCTTGCCGGCGATGAACTCCAGCGAGGTCCCGAACCGGAACTTGTAGACGGTCTGGTTGGCGTCGCGCAGGCTGGCGACGGTCTCGTCGGGGATGACGTTGGGCGCGAGCACGACGTCGGCATCGAGTTCGACGACCGCCTCCTGGTTGACGGTAAACCGGTCCTCCCGGAAGACGTCCTCCGTGTCCTCGATCCCCTCGAGGTACGACGTCGTCGGATCGACGGGCGCGCCGACGACGCGGTCCGCCGCGTCGAGTGCCCAGACGGTCTGGGCCGTGCTGGCCCCCAGGACCACGATCCGATCCGGGCGCTCCTCGACCGTGACGTCGGCCCCGGTGGCGTCCTGGGCGGTGTAGGGGAACCCGCAGTCGGGCCCGGCCTGTACCGTCCCGCCCGCGGCCGGGACCGCGGCGGCGGAAAGCGAACAGATGACGAGCAGTGCAGCGATTGGGGCGACTGATACTCGGAGCATCATCCCTGCCGTGAACCGAGGACAATAAGTATTTGACTAAAGCAACCCAACTTGCCTAGTATGGTGCTCGCTCGCACGGTCCGCTGGTCGGTCGGCCTGGCGGCGCTGCTCGTCGCGGTCGCGCTCGCGAGCGCCACCCTCGGCTACGCGGACGTCGGCCCGCTCGCCGTCGCCCGGGTCGTGCTGAACGCGCTGGCGGTGCCGACCGTCGAGGGCGCCGGCCTGGCCTGGCGCCGGCCGTTCGGCTTCGACGTCGCGCCGACCACCCGGACGATCGTCCGCCGCATCAGGCTGCCGCGGATCGCGCTCGGCGCGACCGTGGGCTTCGCGCTGGCACTGGCCGGCACGGTGATGCAGGGCTTTTTCCGGAACCCCATGGCCGACCCCTCGATCATCGGGGTCTCGACCGGTGCTGCGGTCGGCGCCGTCGCCTTCATCGTCGTCCCGCTGTCGTTCCCGTTCGGCCTCCCCGCCTCGGCGTTCGTCGGCGCACTCGTCGCCGCCTTCGGGGTCTACCTCGTCGCCACCGAGGACGGCCGCACCCCCGTCGCGACGCTGTTGCTCGCCGGCGTCGCCGTCCAGGCGTTCCTCGGTGCGGTCATCTCCTACCTACTATTACAGGCCGGCGACGGCTTGGAGACGGCCGTCTTCTGGCTCATGGGCCACCTCCAGCACAGCACCTGGTGGCGCGTCAAGCTCGCGCTCCCGGTCGTCGCCGTCCTGTTCATCGTGCTCGTCTCCTACGCCCGGGACCTGAACGTCCTCCTTTTGGGCGAGGAGGACGCCCACACCCTCGGCATCGAGGTCGAACGCACGAAAAGAGTCCTGCTCGCGACGTCCAGCGTCGTCACCGCGGCCGCCGTCGCCGTCTCCGGCGTCATCGGCTTCGTCGGCCTCATCGTGCCCCACATGATGCGGCTCGTCGTCGGGCCCGACCACCGCATCCTGCTGCCGACGAGCGCCCTCGCCGGCGCGGTCTTCCTCGTCGCCACCGACACCGTCGCCCGGATGGGGCCCGCCGAGATGCCCGTCGGCATCGTCACCGCCGCCTTGGGCGCTCCCTTCTTCCTGTACCTGCTCCGCGACCGGGAGGTGCACGAGCTGTGATCGAGGTCGACGGCGTCACCATCTCGCTCGGCGGCACCGAGGTCCTCTCGGACGTAACGCTTTCCGTCGACGACGGCCAGTTCCTCGCCTTGGTGGGGCCCAACGGCGCCGGAAAGACGACGCTATTGGGAGCGTGCAACGGCCTCCTGTCGCCCGACGACGGGACGGTCACCGTCGACGACACGCCCGTCTCGACGCTGTCGGCCCGGGCAATCAGCCGGCGCGTGGCGACGGTGCCACAGGAGAGCCACCTCGGGTTCGATTTCACCGTCCGAGAGCTCGTAGCGATGGGCCGGACGCCCCACCGCTCGCGGTTCGGAACCGCCGACGAGACGGACCGGGCGGCCGTGACGTCGGCCTTAGAGCGCACCGACACCGCCCGCCTCGCCGACCGGACCGTCGGCGAGTTGAGCGGCGGACAGCGCCAGCGCGTCCTGGTGGCGCGGGCCCTCGCCCAGACGACGCCCGTCGTCCTCCTGGATGAGCCGACGGCGAACCTCGACATCAACCACCAGGTCCGGACGCTCGCGCTGGCCCGACGGCTCGCCGAGGCGGACAAGACCGTCGTCGCCGCCATCC
>PXQY01000091.1 GCA_003021745.1 Halobacteriales archaeon QH_7_69_31 | reverse complement strand
TCGTCGAGGCCAAAAGCGACGTCAGGGTGCCGGCGAACAAGCCCGTCGTGGGCGACAACGCCTTCGCCCACGAGTCGGGCATCCACGCCGCCGGCGTCATCGAGAACGCCGACACGTTCGAGCCCGGCGTGATGACGCCGGAGATGGTCGGCGCCAGCCGCGAACTGGTGCTCGGCAAGCACACCGGCACCCACTCCGTCCGACGCCGACTGGTCGAGGCCGGCTTCGACCCGACCGACACCGAGGTCCGGGAGGTGACCCGTCGGGTGAAAGACTACGGCGCTGGCGACGAGCAGGTCACCGGAGAGCGGCTTGCGGAGTTCGCCCGTGACGTGGGCGTCCGCCGCGAGGAGGTCCGCGTGTAGGATGGACACCGTCGACCGCGCTCGCCCGCCGCAGCCAGCGGCCCACCACCACCCATGCCCGGGCAACGTTTGCACCGTGGGGAAGGTTTATGAGGGAAGCCAACGCTACGGACGACGCGATGCTGCGGAGGACCGCTGGCGATCGCGCGTTCGGGCCCGCCGCCAGCGTCCCGCTCCGTATTGTAGGGGCCCCCTAGCCCCTACAGCCCCATTCTCGCCGCCGGCTGCATCGCTTTCGGACAGTTTCACCCACAGGATCATGGACACACGAGACACGAATCGACGGTATCGCACGACCGGTGTGCCGCGATGACCGGCGAACCCAAACCGGCCCCGCCCGGGACCGACCCGGCGGAGGCCGCTCCGTCGAACGCCGACACCGCTACGACCGACACAACGGACTCGGATACGACGGAGAGCGCTCCGTCGGACGCCGACACCGGGGAGACCGAGACGACGGACTCGGACACGACGCCGGTCGATGCGACGAACGCGACCGAGCCGTCCGACACGACGGAGCCGGAGGCCACCGAGCCGGCCGACGCCGGCACCGGGGAGGTCGAGACCGGTGCCGACGCCGTGGTGTGCGCCCTGAAGAACGCCGGCGTCGAGCACCTCTTCGGCGTCCAGGGCGGCGCCATCATGCCCGTATACGACGCGCTGTACCACAGCGAGATGGCCCACGTCACGATGGCCCACGAGCAGGGCGCGGCCCACGCCGCCGACGCCTACGGCGTCGTCAGCGGCGCGCCGGGCGTCTGCATGGCGACCTCGGGCCCCGGTGCGACGAACCTCGTGACGGGGCTCGCCGACGCCAACATGGACTCGGACCCCGTCGTGGCGCTGACCGGCCAGGTGCCGACCGACTTCGTCGGGAGCGACGCCTTCCAGGAGACCGACACCGTCGGCGTCACCGGCCCCGTCACCAAGGCGAACTTCTTTGCCGACGACGCCGCCGACGTCGGGACCGACGTCGGGAGGGCTTTCGCGCTGGCGGCGGGGGGCCGGCAGGGCCCGACGCTCGTCGACCTCCCGAAGGACGTCACGAACGGCGACGCCAGCGAGGACCCCGGCGAGCCCCGGACGCCCTCGACGCACGACCCGCCGAAGACGGCCGATTCCGACGCCGTCGCGGCGGCCGCGGCCGTCCTGGCGGCCGCCGACCGGCCGGTCATCCTCGCCGGCGGGGGCGTGGTCAAGGCCGACGCGACCGCCACGTTGCGGGCGTTCGCCACCGAGCACGGCATCCCGGTCGTCACCACGATGCCCGCCGTCGGCGCCTTCCCGGAGGACCACGACCTCGCCCTGGAGATGGCCGGCATGCACGGCACCGGCTACGCAAACATGGCGGTCACGATGACAGACTGCCTGCTCGCGGTCGGCACGCGGTTCGACGACCGGCTGACGGGCGGGGTGGAGACGTTCGCGCCGGACGCCGCGATCGTCCACGTCGACATCGACCCGGCGGAGATCTCGAAGAACGTCGAGGCCGACCACCCGCTGATCGGCGACGCAGGCGCGGTCCTCGACCAGCTCGCCGCGGCGATGCCGCGGTCGCCGGACGCGGCGGCCTGGCGCGAGCAGTGCCGGCAGTGGAAACAGGAGTACCCCCTGGAGTACGCCGCGCCGGCCGACGAGCCGGTCAAGCCCCAGTACGTCGTGGAGGCGGTCGACGACGCGACCGCCGACGACACCATCGTCACGACCGGGGTCGGCCAGCACCAGATGTGGGCCTGCCAGTACTGGACCTACACCGAGCCCCGCACGTGGGTGTCCTCCCACGGTCTCGGCGCGATGGGCTACGGCGTCCCGGCGACCATCGGCGCCAGGCTGGCCGCCGCCGCCGACCAGGACGTCGTCTGCTTCGACGGCGACGGGTCATTCCTGATGACCTGCCAGGAGCTGTCCGTCGCCGTGCGCGAGAACTTAGACGTCACCGTCGTCGTGCTGAACAACGCGGCCATCGGGATGGTCCGCCAGTGGCAGGACGCCTTCTTCGGCGAACGCCACATGGCCTCGGAGTATCCCTGGGTACCGGACTTCGACGCGCTGGCGGAGGCATTCGGCGCCCGCGGGTTCCGGATCGAGCGCTACGAGGAGGTCGAGGCGGTCCTCGACGAGGCGCTGTCCTACGACGGCCCGAGCGTCGTCGACGCCCACATCGACCCCGACGAGAACGTCTACCCGATGGTGCCGAGCGGCGGCGATAACGGCCTGTTCGCCCTGGCGGAGGACCAGCTGTGAGCCGCAACCTCGACCGCCGCCGGGACGGGCTGGCGGGCCCCGAGCCCGGCGAGCGCGACCGGCCGGTCGGCCGCCGGAACGCCGACGGCATCCGCGTCGACCCCGACGTCGAGGTCGAACACGACCCCCGTCGGACCATCATCTCCGCGTACGTGCGGGACGAACCCGGCGTGCTCGCCCGCGTCTCCGGACTGTTCCACCGGCGGCAGTTCAACATCGAGTCGCTCACCGTCGGCCCCACCCAGAACGAGGGATACTCCCGGATCACGCTCGTCGTCGAGGAGCCCGACCCCGGCATCGACCAGGCGAAAAAGCAGCTCGAGAAGCTGCGCCCGGTGGTCCACGCGCGGGAACTCGCTGAGGAGCCCGTCGCGCGCGAACTGGTAATCGTGAAGGTCGACGGCGAGGCGCCGGACGAGGTCCACGCGATCACCGAGATGTACGACGGCGAGACGCTGGACGCCGGCCCCGAGACCATCACCGTCCGGATCACCGGCGACGAGGGCAAGATCGACGACGCCATCGACGCCTACGAACAGTTCGGCATCCGCGAGATCGCCCGCACCGGCCAGGCCGCCCTGGCCCGCGGCGCCGCCGAGACCGCCCACGTCGACGACACCCACACATGACCGCCGGAACCCACGATGAGGCCATGACCGCAGAGATCTACTACGACGCCGACGCCGACCGAACCGTCCTCGCCGAGCGCACCGTCGCCGTCGTCGGCTACGGCAGCCAGGGCCACGCCCACGCTCAGAACCTCGCCGATTCCGGCGTGGACGTGGTCGTGGGCCTCCGCGAGGGCTCCGCATCACGGGAGGGCGCCCGCGCGGACGGCCTCGAGGTCGCGACACCGCAGGTCGCGGCCGAGCGGGCCGACGTCGTGAGCGTCCTCGTGCCCGACACCGTCCAGCCGGCCGTCCACGACCGCATCGAGTCGGCGCTTTCGCCCGGCGATACCCTCCAGTTCGCCCACGGGTTCAACATCCACTACGCCCAGATCGAACCCGATCCGGCTGTGAACGTGACGATGGTCGCGCCGAAGTCGCCCGGCCACCTCGTTCGCCGCAACTACGAGCACGACCAGGGCACCCCCGGTCTGCTCGCCGTCTACCAGGACGCGACCGGCGATGCCCACGACGTCGCGCTGGCGTACGCCAAGGCGATCGGCTGTACCCGCGCCGGCGTCGTCGAGACGACGTTCCGGGAGGAGACCGAGACCGACCTGTTCGGCGAGCAGGCCGTCCTCTGTGGCGGCGTCACGTCCCTGGTCAAGCAGGGGTACGAGACGCTGGTCGAGGCGGGGTACTCCCGGGAGATGGCGTACTTCGAGTGCCTGAACGAACTCAAGCTCATCGTCGACCTGATGTACGAGGGCGGACTCGGCGAGATGTGGGACTCCGTCTCAGACACCGCCGAGTACGGGGGGCTGACCCGGGGGGACGCGGTCGTCGACGACCACGCCCGGCAGAACATGGAACAGGTGCTCGAGGCCGTCCAGGACGGCACCTTCGCCCGGGAGTGGATCGCCGAGAACCAGGCCGGCCGCCCCAGCTACACCCAGCTCCGGCAGGCCGAGACGGACCACGACATCGAGGCCGTCGGCGAGGCCCTCCGCGGCCTCTTCGCGTGGGGTGACGAGTAGCCGTGCCAGACACGCCGACCTGCCCGACT
>PXQY01000090.1 GCA_003021745.1 Halobacteriales archaeon QH_7_69_31 | reverse complement strand
TGGCCACCGGGTCGACGCCGGCGACGCGGGCCTCGCCGCTGTCCGGCACCAGCTGGCCGGTCAGGATGTTGATGGTGGTAGACTTGCCGGCGCCGTTCGGCCCCAGGAAGCCGTAGCACTCGCCCTCCTCGACGGTGAGCGACAGGGCGTCGATTGCGACCACGTCGCCGTACCGCTTCGACAGCTCCCGCGTCTGGATCGCCGCCATGCGGCCGCCGGTTGGGCCCCGGGGATGCTATACCCTACGGGTGAATCGGGCGGTCGAACGTGGCCCAGGGTCGGCGGTCCCGGGACCCTGTCAGTGGCCGTGAGCGGGGTCGGGCGAGCGGCCCTCGGACCGCCGGTCGCCGCGGTCGGCATTGGACCCGTTACCGTCCTCGCCCGGCGGGTCGGCCGGACAGGGGTTGTCCTCCGGCGGTTCGTCGGTGAACTCGCAGGTAAAGGAGACCGTGTACTCCTCGCCGTCGACGGTGAACACGAAGCTGTCGCCAAATTGCGAGGAGCGGTTCCGGAAGCTGTCGTCGTTGTACCCCTCGTAATCGACGCCCACGGGGCCGGCGTCGAGCGTGCCGTGCTTGTCGCAGTCGTGTTCGGTCGGCGAGCCGGTACAGGTCGCGTTGATGTAGCCGCCGTCGTCGTTGACCGCGACGGACGTGTTCGACTCGAGCCGCGAGTCGCCGGCGTGGTCGGCCGCGGCGACGCCGCCCAGCGCGCCGACCGCCAGGCAGAGCCCGACGGCGACCACGACGGTGCGGAGATGGAGGCGGTGCATGGATGACATACGCGTATGGCGACAAATTTGGATTTCGCCAGCCATGCACGGTCCTATAAATCGTGAACGGGTGCGGAGTTGCCGGGACCGGGAACACGTATCGGGGGGCGCCCGATGCCCCCGCATGGCCGACTGGACCGCCGCGGACCTGCCCGACCTGGCCGGACGGACCGTGGTCGTCACCGGCGCGAACAGCGGCGTCGGGCTTGAGGCCGCCCGCGAGTTCGCCGGCGCCGGCGCCCACGTGGTGCTGGCCTGCCGGCGCGTCGACGCCGCCGAGGCCGCCCGCGAAGACATCGGGGCCGACTACCCGGGCGCGTCGCTCACGGTCCGGGAGCTGGACCTAGCCGACCTCGCGTCGGTCCGGGCCTTCGCGGCGTGGGCGGCCGACGCGCTCGGCCCCATCGATGTTCTCTGCAACAACGCCGGCGTGATGGCGATCCCCCGGCGGGAGACCGCCGACGGGTTCGAACAGCAGTTCGGCGTGAACCACCTCGGCCACGTCGCACTGACCGGCCTGCTGTTCGAGCAGGTGCGGGCGGCGCCGGACCCCCGTGTCGTCACCCAGAGCAGCGGCGCCCACGCCCGCGGCGACATCGACTTCGAGGACCTCCACGGCGAGGCGTCCTACGACAAGTGGGCGTCCTACGCCCAGAGCAAGCTCGCGAACCTGCTTTTCGCCTACGAGCTGGACCGGCGGTACGACGCCGTGACGAGCGTCGGCTGTCACCCCGGCTACGCCGCGACCAACCTCCAGTACCGCGGCCCGGAGGCCGAGGGCTCCCGGCTCCGGTGGCTGGCGATGAAGGTCGCCAACACGGTCTTGGCCCAGTCGGCGGCCGCCGGCGCGCTCCCGATGCTGTACGCCGCGACGGCCGATGACGTCGAGGGGGGTGACTACGTCGGCCCCGGCGGCCTCCTGAACGCTCGCGGGCCGCCGGAGATCCAGGAATCGGCGGGCCGATCGTACGACGAGGCGACGGCCGAGCGCCTCTGGCGGGTGTCGGTCGAGGCGACCGGCGTGGAGTTTCCGTAGCGCCGGCGATTTACGTCCCCTCGACCAGCCGCCGGAGCTGTGCGGGCGGCACGGCGCCGCGGGCCGCGTAGCCGTCGTGCTCGAAGGTCGGCACGCCCGTGATGCCGCGCTCCCGGGCGGCCTCGAAGGCCGACCCGAGGGCGTCGGCGCTGCCGTCGTCGGCCAGCGTCTCGGCGACGAAGCCCGCCGGGAGGCCGGCATCGGCGGCGACGGATTCGAGGACCTCGATATCGCCGACGTCCCGGCCCTCGGTCCACGTGGCGTCGAAGACGGCGCGGTGAAACGTCTCGAAAGCCTCGGGGTGCTCGTCGCGGGCCCGCAGTGCGACCCGCTGGGCGTCGTAGGCGTCGACGTCCGTTCGGAGTTCCTCGGCAAGCTCGACGTCGTACTCGTCGGCCAGCCGGCGGACGTTCTCGCGGGCCTCCTCGTAGTACTCGTCGTCCTTGCCGTCGTCGACGCTGTGGTCGAGGCTGCCGTCCGGCCGCCGCTTGTGGCCCTGGAGGTCGAAGGGGTGCCACTCGGTCGAAAGCGGCCCGTCGCGGTCGGCGCGGTAGGCGTCGAGCGACGCGTAGCCGAGATGGCAGAACGGACAGACGTAGTCGGCGTACACGCGGACGGTCGGCGTGGCCTCGGTCTCGCTCATGTCGGCGCTGGGAGCCGGAGGGTCTAAAGGACATGGCAGGTTTGCAACCCAGTCACCAGGGCGGCCGACTGAAAGGAGGCGGCCGAACGAGCCGGGCCGCCCGGCCTGCGGCTCGCGTGTCGTCGCTCCCGCTGGTCGCTCCTCCCGCTCGCCCGTTCGGCGGCCTCACTTCGTTCGGCCGCCCGGCCGGCCAATCCTTTTGCCCACCCGCCTGCTTGTGGGTGTATGGGAGGCTTCGAGGGCGAGGCCCCGTCAGAGCCGGTCGACTACGAGCCGGTGAGCGCCAAGGAACTGCTCGTCGAGATGAAAGACACCTCGGAGCTGCTCATCGACCTGGCGTACTCCGCGGTGCTGCACGGCAACGAGGCCCTCGCCAGCGAGGTGCTCGCCCTCGAGGAGAAGATGGACCTCCTCCAGCTCCGGGCGCGGATGAGCCTGATGATGGCCGCCCGGAACCCCGACGAGGTGGAGGCGCTGGCGCCGGTGCTCGGGCTGGCCGCCGGTGCCGACCGGATCAGCGATGCCGCCGGCGACATCGCCAAGATCGTCCTCGAGGACATCGGGCTGCCGGAGGCCATGCGCGCGGCGCTCCCCGAGGCCATCGAGCTGCTCGTCCGCGGCACGGTCGCGCCGGACTCGCCGTACGCCGACCGGACGCTCATGGACGTCAACCTCGAGAGCGAGACCGGCGTCCGGGTGATCGCCATCCACCGCGGGCCCGAGTGGATCTTCACCCCCGGCCCGGACACGACGCTCCGGCCCGGCGACCGCTGTCTCCTCCGCGGCCCCGAACGCACCATCGGGGAGGTCTACGAGGCGGTCACCGGCGAGCCCTACGAGGAACCCGACCCGCCCGACTCCGATATCGACGACCTCGAGCGGGCGGTCGACTCGATCGTCCTCATGAAGACCCTCTCCGAACTGGCCGTCGACATCGCCTACGGCAGCATCCTGTTCGACAACCACGACCTCGCCGAGGAGGTCCGCAACCTCGAGGTGGAGGTCGACGCGCTCCGCTCGCGGTTCGAAGCGTGGCTGCTGGGCGCCGCGGCCGACGCCGAGGACCCGGTCGCGCTCCGCGGACTCATCCACCTCGGCGTCTCCACGGAGGTCATAAGCGACGCCGCGCTGGACATCACCGAGGGCGTGTTGCGCGGGCTCTCCGTCCACCCGGTCGTCGAACTCGCCGTCCAGGAGTCCGACGAGGTCCTCGTCCGGGTGACCGTCGGGGCGGGCAGCCCCCTCGACGGCGAGCACGTCGCCGACGGCATCCCGGCGGCGGAACTCGGACTGAACGTCCTCGCGATCCGGCGCGGCGACGACTGGCTCCTCACGCCGGACACCGACGCGACGTTGTCGGCCGGCGACGTCGTCATCGCCAAGGGCACCCGGACCTCCGCGGCGGAGTTCGAGGAGCTATCCGGCTGAGCGGGACCGGCGCCGTCGTCGCGTCGAGGGGACCGGGTGTATCCCACCGGGGCTTACAGCACCAGCGTCGCGACGGCCGAGAGGACGATCACGCCGAGGATGTCACAGACATTCGTGACGACCGGGATGGTGGTGTCGTCGGGGTCCAGACCGCGGCGGTAGGAGAGGTAGGTGGCGGCCACCGAGATACAGACGGCCAGCGCCGCCAGGAGGAGGCCGCTGACGAGCGAGATGACCACCAGGTCGGCGAACCCCATCGGGCTGGCGATAGTCCGGCCGACCACCCAGGCGGCGACCCCGAGCGCGGCGAACACCGTCGTCGCCAGGCACATGATGGCGGCGACGTTCGCCCACAGCGCCTCGTCGCGGGGGGCGAACGACAGCGTCCCGAGGTGCAGGCGGGTCGACAGCCGCGCCGAGAAGATCGCGCCGAGGTTGCCGCCCATCCCGATCATCACCGGGACGAGGACGAGCAGCGTCGGGTTGTCGAGGTAGGTCGCCTCGAGGCTCTCGAGGACGTATCCCGACCCCATCTCCAGGACCGACAGGACGACCAAAAGCGGGAACATCGTCGCGACGATGGTGCGGGTCCGCCAGGTCCCGAGTCCCTCGCCGCCGGTGTCTGCCGCCGCCGGCTCGGTCACAACATCACCCCGACGATGACGACCGCGAGGTAGAGGAAGACGACGCCGAAGACGTCTCCGAGCGTCGTCACGATGGGGCCGATCAGGTTGTCCGGGTCGAGGCCGAACTCGTAGCTGCCGAAGACCAGGCCCACGAGTCCGAAGACGAGCACGACCGAGGTGAGCACACCGGAGACGAGCGTGATGCCGACGAGTTCGACCAGCCGCGCGGACTCCCGGCCGAGCGCCTGCAAAACGGCCCACGAGAGGACGCCGATGACCACGGAGATCCCGATGCCGTTCACGAACGAGGCGACGACCGCGTTGACGAGCCGCTCGTCGTATGCCAGCTCGGGCCGGATGAGGCCCTGGTGGAGCCCGGAGGACAGCCGCGCGCCGAAGGCGCCGTAGACGTTGCCCCGCGTCGCGAGGAACGCGGGGAGCAACAGCAGCAGCCCGGGGTACTGGCGGAACGCTTCCCGCATCGGCTCGCTGCCGAGGACCGCGCCGGCGAACAGGCCGCCGAGTAGGCTGACCGAGAGGATGCCGACGGACTCCCGGTACACCCGTCGGACCTCCGCGCCGACGTCCATGTCGGCCGGTCGTCCGGTCCGGGTATAAAATCCGCGACGGAGCTACCGACCGACCCGCCGGGACAGGACGTTCCCGACCAGGACCGTGCTCAGGGCGGCGCTGACCGCGACGGTGGCACCGACTGGCGCGAGCACCCCGATGGCGACGACCAGGATGCCGAACGCGATGGCGCCGAACTCCAGGCGCCGGAGCGGGAGTTCCTGGTCGACTTCGAGTGTGTGGTGGACCTCGACGGTCGTGTCGCCGACGTCGATGCTGTGGTCCATGTCCTCGGAGAGCAGTTCCGTCGGGGTGAACAGCCGCGGGTCGATGAGTGGGCGCTCGTCGTCGGCCATTGGGGGCTCTTCCACGTCGACGCTACATAAGGCGTGGGCTCCACCCTGGCGTCCGTCACGTTCCGACGCTCCGGTCGGACCGGCGGTTCTCATCGCCGAGGGCCGGATACACGACGGTGCCGCGGCCAGGATCGAGGACCCGAAGCGCGGCGACGACTGGCCCTCCCGTGGTAGTGCCGGCGACGTCCCGGACCGCGCGAGCGCCCGCCAGCCAGCCCCGGAGGTACCGCGCGTCGGCGGCGTCGGCGTACCTGACGAGCGCGGTCCGGCCGCGGCCGCACTCGGCCCGGAGCGCGACGACCAGGTACCGCCGCACCGCGAAGTCCGGTGGAACGACGTAGAGCGCCTCGTGCTCCACCGGGTCGACGTGGCCGACGACCTCCTCGAACGTCGGGACGGTCGCGAACGGGTCGGGGTCGACCACAGTCCCCCGGTCCTCGACCAGGCGGCCGCCCGCCGGCTCGAGCCGGTCCGCGACCGCCGCACGAACCCGGGCGACGTCGGGTCGGCCGCCGTACGGCGTCAGGGGGGTGAGGGCGGCGGGGTCGACGCCCCAGTGGGCGTGGTGGAGGTCGTACCCGTCGCGCTCGTAGGCGACGAGGGTCCGGTGTCCCATGGGGCCGGTGGCCGCGGCTTCGGTGATAAATTCGCGGCCGGATGTGGCCGTCGGTGACGTCGAGATTCCTCTCTGTGTGTCCAAATCCGGCCGGCGGCGCCGACGGCGAAGACGTCGAGGCTCGCGATCGGTCACGGGATCGGCCGACATCGACGACAGGGACGCCGACGGCGCGACCCTGACCCCGGTGGTCGGGTCCGGTCACCGTATGGCCGGACGGGTCACTTGCCGGCGCGGTCGTTCGCGCGGACGCTGGGCCTGGTCTTCTCGCTGCCCTTGCCGCGGGTGTGCTGGCCCCGGCCGCGCTGGCCTGCGGAGGTCCGGCCGCGGAACGCCCGGCCCCGCTGGCTGTCGTCGCAGATCCAGTTCAGGTCGTCGTCGTTTTCGATCGCGCCGTGATCGGGGTCGAGCAGGATGACCTCGAACCACTTCTGGGATCCGTCCTCGCCGACCCAGTAGGAGTTCAGCACCCGGAGGTTCCGGTACTTCCGGCTGACGCGCTCCTCGCCGATGCGCTGGAGGTTCTTCCGTCGCGTGATCTTGTTGACGCCCTGGCGCTTCGAGCGGCGGCCCGCCTTGAACCGCTGTTTGCGGGCGCTGCCCTTCCGGACCGACACGCGGGCGACGACGACGCCCTGCTTGGCCTTGTACCCGAGCGAGCGGGCCCGGTCCAGCCGCGTCGGCCGCTCGACGCGCTCGATGGCGCCCTGGTCGCGCCACTCCTGCTGGCGCTGCCACTGCAGTTCGGCGAGCTGTCCCTCCGTCGGCGTCTTCCACGCCTCGCGGATGTGCGAGTAGAAGCTTCGTGCCATGGTCTGTCACCACGGGCGTTGCGTGGTTCAACCCTCGGCGGCCGTGCCATCCGGGCGGCTGGGCCGATTGGGCGGCTCTGCAGCCTGCGGCCGTCGGCCGCGCGGGTCACATCCCGACCTGTGTGGACAGGTGCCCGCCGGTGCCCGTCGTCCAGCGAGTCAACTGTTCTTCCCCCCGATATCTGTTAAGGGCTTCGAAACCCGCTCCAGGAGCAGGGCGAGTATGGAGCGACGCTCAGGCGTCGGCGAGTCGTTGGACCTGTTTGTCGGATAGCGACAGGTCGGCCGCCCCGAGGTTCTCCTGGAGCTGGTCGACCGTGCGGGCTCCCACGACGGGTGCCGTTACCACGTCGCGGTGACGCAGCCACGCGAGGCTCACCTGTGCGGGCGTCGCACCGAGGTCGTCGGCCACCGCCCGCACATCGGCGAGTGTCTCGTAGTTCTCGTCGGTCAGGTACGCGCCCGCGACCTCGGGTTCGACGGCCGCCCGCGACCAGGCGGGAGGGTCCTCGCCACGTCGATACTTGCCGGACAGGAACCCGCCGGCCAGCGGCGACCAGGGACACACGCCGAGGTCGTAGGTGCTGGCGGCGTTCAGGTAGCCGTGTTCGACGGCACGGTTCACCAGATTGTACCGCGGCTGCGCGACGGTGAACGGCTCCAGTCCCAGCTGCTGGGCGCGTTCGTTGGCACGGGCCACCTTCCAGGCCTCCGGCACCATCGTCGAGGTGCCGAGATAGTGGACGCGACCGTCCTCGACGAACCCGGTCAGCGTGCGCAGGTACTCCTCGAGTGGCGTGTCGTCCTCGACGGGCGTGTGGTCGCCCCACCGGTTCACGTACAGGACCTCGAGGTAATCAGTCCCGAGCCGGTCGAGGATCTCGTCGATCGACCGCCGGAGATGTTTGCGCCCCAACCCGTGCGCGTTCGGGTCGTCCTCGCGGGTCGGCCAGAAGACCTTCGAGGCGATCACGAACGACGCCCGGTCGCGGTCGGCCAGCCACTCGCCGATCCACGACTCCGCTCGGCCGTCCCCGTAGAAGTCCGCCGTGTCGATGAACGTCCCGCCGGCCTCGGCGTAGGCGTCCAGCAACGCCATCGCTCGATCGCGCTCGATCTCCACCACGCCGTCGCGTTCTCGGCCGAACCGCCAGGTCCCCAACGCGAGGCTGGACACCCGCGCTCCGGTCCCGCCGAGTGGGACGACATCGAGACCCATACAGCCGTCTACGGCGGCCATCCCCATAGTTCGGTCTCCCGAGAAGCCGGGAGGCCGACCGCCGTCCGATCTACGATTCGTCTGGAACTGGGCAGCCAATAGTGTTCCGACGAACTCGCCTGCCGTTTGAGACCTCTGTGCTTGCTTTCGGAATCCTCCAGCCCGCGCACTGACGGGCCGCTAACCGGTTCAGATCGAGTACTTTGAATCAATTCACGGTACAGTTCGTGGAAGCCGAGGATCCGGGGCCGGAGAAGAAATTCTGTATAGCGATATACGGTTTATTATTTAAAGACTATCATGGATCTTCCGGAGTTGAGGGAGGTTTGGGACATTTACGGCCGGTTTCGTCCGCCGGATCGAGCGGATGGCGACCGATCGGACGGGATCGGTCGGGGAAATATTCGGTGGCTGCCGATCGGTAACTCAAAAACTCGCTTCCACCTACGGTCCCGTGCCTACATGAGGCCGTGCAGGTCACCCACCCCAGATAATTGTCGAGGCCAGCGCAGCATCGTCTCGTCCTTCTACTGATGGGTTCTCGTCCGATGGATCCCTACCGCTCCTCCGGCCCGCCGAGTCTAAGCTCATACCCGTTGGATGTTCATGCCGTAACCCCTGTGGAACGGTACACCCCACCCGACGACTTATATAATAAACTGTATATTGCGATATAGAAAACGGGGAACGGCTGAAACTCGTGGAGCGATCCCTCTCACCGGCGAGTTGCCGTCTCGTAGTGTGCGCCGACCGAAATTCGGGGGGATGGCCGCTGCGGATTCCTCGGGTGGGCTGGGCACGGTTGCTCCGCCATTCAATGTGAGCATGACCAGCCATTTGACTCAGCTGGGACCCTCGAGGTGTCCAGTATAGATCGGAGTGCCCGCATACCCATGGTCCGGGATGAATGATGTATTGGTACTGGGTTACATCGACGAGTCCGTCGACTCCCAGTGACGTGCCACCGAGCGATCGTGCTACCAACCGACCGGTAAACGGGGAGCCCACGGAGGTTTCGTATCGCGATAGGTGGTTTATCCCGCCTTCCAGGTGTCACCCGCCGGAACTACTCGCAATCCGACAATCACAGGAAAGACGGCGTCTATCCGGAGCACTCGTCGACGGACTCAAACCCGTCGCCCGTCATCGCCCCAGCAATGGTCGAAGTGTCCACTGCGGGCGTCTCCTGTGGGTACTTCCGCTCGAAGTAGCCGAGCACGTTCTCGACGTCGCGCTCCAGCAGTTCCCCTGCATTCGTGTGCTCGACCGTCACCGACTGCGGCCAGTCGAAGACGGTGACGCCGTCGCTGGCGACGAAGACGTTGTACTCGCTCATGTCCGCGTGCACGTATCCCGCCCGGTGGGCGGCGGCCATCTCCGCGAGCACCAGATCGAGGACACCGACGACCTGCCCGGAATCCAGTTCGACGCGCGATAGCTCCACCCCGTCGACCTTCGCCATCACGACCGCGTGGCGGTTCTGGTCGACAGGCTTCGGCACCGAGACGGCCGGATATAGCGCTTCGAGGGCCTCGTACTCCCGCTCGGCGGCCTTCCGGGCGGTGTAGAGCCACGAGCGGTGGGCCTTCTCGGCGGTGTACTCCCGTTCCTTCTGCACTTCCCGGAAGTTGGTGTAGCCTTCGCGGTGGTACTTCAGCGCGAGCGGTTCGAACGAGCGGGCCTCGTAGACGTCGCTCTCCTTGCCCACCCCGAGGGGGGCGCCGACGCCGTCGACGGTATCACGTTCGGCGAAGGTGTGTAGCGCCAGGGCGTCGTAGCCCTCGAAGGTCAGCCGGTAGCCGGTGTACTGGATGGTCTTCCGCTCGATGAGCCCCTGGTCCATGCATCGGTCGATCCGGTAGTCGACCTCCTCGTCGTCCAGCCGGGAGAACTCGGGGATTTTGCCGGTCGCCACCCACTCGGAGAACCGCATCCCGTGTTCGAGTCCCGACAGCAGATGGAAGTCCGCGGGCTCCAGCTCCGGCATGTGGGTGGCGACGTTCTGGACCATCTCACTGGTCGTAGCGGGCGAGCGCCCTAAAGCCCCCGTGTGCGGGGTGAGCGACCTCGTTTCAGGGTCCGTAAACGACATGTTGCGATACGAAACTGCTCCTGGGGCGGGGACCTGGCCCGTTCGAACCCGCTCTATCCCCACCGAAAAGCCCGCATACGCAGGGATCATCGAGAGACCGGACGACACACTGGCTGATGCCGATTCGGAAACGACTACAACCGCTCATGGAACGCCGCCGCTGCCTCCTCCATGACGTCCGCCGCGGCCGGCAGGTCGTCGGTCAGCGAGCAGAATCCGTGACAAGCCAGCCGAGTGATGGTGGGCCACGTCCACGCTGGCCTCGCCGAGGCGCTCCGCGTAGGACTCGCCCTCCGGGGAGAGCGGGTCGTGGCCCGCGGTGGCGACCACGGCCGGGGGAGTCCCTCGACCGTGGCCGCCCGAAGCGGTCTAGCCGGCGGGTTGTACCGGTCGACGTCGCGCGCGAGGTACTGGTCCCGGAACCACTCGACGTCGCTGGTGACAGCCGATGCTGCAGAATCTGGGCGAAGAGAGCAGTCTCTCTACCTCCGAATCGTCCACGAGTTCTTGCAGACATCCGGGAATTGATATAGCGGCTAACGGTTTATACAGCGTGGAGGTCCTCCCTCGGCCCTCATACCGTCTCCCGTCGAAGCGGGCGTATGAAGGCCGAAATCCTGCTTTGCAGGGGTTCGCCGAATTCGACGGGGACGTTCGGCCGGACGGCTCGCGCGACGCTGGTGACACAACGGGGAGGCGGCATCGATCGAGGCCAGCCGCGACGCTCGCGGGCCATCGCCAACGCGGTCGCCGCGGACCTGGAACACGAGCGAGCCATTTAGGATGGATGCCGCACCAGAACCACCCGTGCGACTGCGGAACACCTACATCGGGGTGGACGGCGTGGGCGAGACCACGGAGCGACGGCTCTGGGCCGACGGGGCCCGCACGTGGTCGGCATTCGACCGGACGCTGTGCGGCCCCACGACCGCCGACCGCATCGAGTCGTTCATCGAGACGGCGCGGCCCAGGCTCGATGACGGCGATTCGGCGTTCTTCGACCGTCAGCTCCCGTCGGCCGAGCGGTGGCGGCTGTACGAGGACTTCCGGGAGTCGGCCTGCTTCTTCGACATCGAGACCACAGGTCTGGACCGGCACCGGGACCGCGTGACCTGCGTCAGCGCCCACCGTGCCGGCAACACCGAGACGCTCGTGCGCGGCGACGATCTGAATCGGGCGAACCTCGAGCGGCTGCTCGACGCCCCGCTGCTCGTGTCATTCAACGGCGCCCGCTTCGACGCCCCCTTCCTGGAAGCCAGCTTCGACCTCACGGTCGAGGCGCCACACCTCGACCTCATGTACCCCTGCCGCCGGGTCGGCCTCACCGGCGGCCTGAAGGCGATCGAACCCGCGGTCGGCGTCGACCGCGACCGGCCCGATATCTCCGGGGAGGACGCCGTCCGCCTGTGGCGCGACCACGAGCGGGGCGTCGACGGCGCGCTCGAGACGCTGGTGGAGTACAATCGCGAGGACGCGGTCAACCTCCGGACGGTCGCCGACGCCGCGGTCGACCGACTCGACCGCGACCTGTTGCCGTAACGGAACCGATTTGGCGCGCCCTTCACAAGCGGGGGCCATGGGCCGAGACCATCGCGGCTGGCGGGCCGGCGACCGTCCGGGTCTACCGGTGGGTCCCCAGCACGCTCTCGCTGGGCTACGGCAACGACCCCGACGTCGTCGATTGGGGGTTCTGCGAGGATGTCGGGTTTACCGTCACGCGCCGTCAGACCGGCGGCGGCGCCATCTACCACGGCTCGGCAGCCGACGTCGCCTACTCCATCATCGCGCCGGCCGAGGCGTTCCCCGGCGACGTCACCGAGAGCTACCGGGAACTGCTCGACCCCGTCATCGACGCCTTCGACCGGTTCGGCGTCGACGTCACCTTCGCCGACGCGGATCGAGCGGCGGTCTGGTCGCCGGCGTGCTACCTCCGGGAACTCGACCCGGCCCACGACCTGGTCGGGCCCGACGGCCGGAAGATCGCCGGCAACGCCCAGTACCGGACTCGCGAGGCCATCGTCCAGCACGGGTCGCTGTCGTTCGACGTCGAAAGCCAGACCCACCTCGACTGCTTCGACGATCCGCCGGTGTCGCCGGCCGAGTTCGAAGCGCACGTTTGTGGCGCCCTCGAGTTCGTGGAGTACGACCAGGTCGTCGAGACCGGCGCCGGCGCCATGGCGGGGTACGACCTCCAGCGCTCCAGGTTCGTCGCCGCCCTCGAGGACGCACTCGGCGAGTGGGCCGACGCCGAGGAGGGCGAGTGGACCGAGGACGAGACGGCCCGCGCAGCCGACATCGCCGACGGGAAGTATCGCGCCGACGCCTGGATCGAGGATCGCGTCGACCCGCTCGACTGACCCTCGGAACCGGGCCATCGTAGCTGATGCGTTGTTCCTCAGCACATCGATCTCGACTTTTCGATGTGTTTCTCCACATCGATATCGACGTTTACGTTGTGCGTTATTACAGCGGATTTCCTCATCTCGTACCGTTTCATCTCCTCGGACTCCGAGTTTCGTTGTTTGTCACCATCGATTTTCGTGGGGTTGCCGTCCCACCGCTTTTGCCCCGGGCGCTCCCAGCGAACCCATGCCCACGTCACTACCGGAGGGGGAGTTCGACGACCGGCTCGCGGCGGTCCGCCGGCGGATCAGGGACTCGGAGGCCGACGCCGGCGTCTGGGTCGACGCGACGAGCATCGAGTACCTCACCGGCTTCGCCCACATCCAGACCGAGCGGCCCGTCGTCCTCGCCGTTACCGGCGACCGCGTCGTTATCACGGTCCCGCGTCTCGAACGCGAGCGGGCAGCGGCCGTCTCGCACATCGACCGGGTCGAGACCTACTTCGACTACCCCGGCAGTGACCCCATCGAGACGGCCGTCGAGATGCTGGCCGGCCTCGGCGTCGAGTCGGTGCTGGCCGACGCCGACGGCGCGCCCGGGGTGATGGGCTACCAGGGGCCGCCGCTGTCCGCGTTCCTCGACGTGGAGACCCAGGACTGGGTGGCCCGGATGCGGTGGGCAAAATCCGACGCCGAGGTCTCGCTCATCCGCGAGTCGGCCGAGTGGGCGAACCTCGGACACCGCTACCTGGCGGAGCACACCGAGGTCGGCGCCCACCCGGCGACGGTGAGCCAGCGCGCGTCGCTTCTGGCTTCCCGTGCGATGCTCGACACCCTCAGGGACCGCTACGTCGAACGGGTGCGCGGCAGCGGCCCGGTGACAGCCGGCTACATCAGCGGCGAGGAGACCCGGCTCCCGCACGGCCACACCCCCAACGAGCGGCTCTCGCCGGGCGACGTCATCGTCACCGGCGCGTCGGCGAACGTCGACGGCTACGTCTCCGAACTCGAGCGGACGATGTTCGTGGGCGACCCGGACGACGAGCAGGTCCACTACTTCGAGGTCATGCGGGAGGCCCAGACGCTCGCGATCGAGGCGCTGGGCCCCGGCGTCGCCCTGGACTACGTCGACGACGCGGTCGCCGAGTACTTCGACGAGCAAGGCGTCGCGGACCTGGCCGCACACCACGTCGGGCACAATATCGGGCTCGACGGCCACGAGCCGCCGTACATCGACGGCGGCTGGCGCGACCACTGTGAGTCCGAGCACACCACGTACGACGTCGAGGACGCCGAGATGGCGCCGGGCCACGTCTACACGATCGAGCCGGGCATCTACACCGACGAGGCCGGTTACCGTCACTCGGACACGGTCGCGGTCACCGAGGACGGGATCGACCGGCTGACCTACTATCCCCGGGACCTCGAGGCGAACACGGTCCGCTGAGGTCGCCGTCCGGCAACCCTGACGTGGACATCCAACCAGTGAATCCGGCTCACGGCGAGATCGTCCGGGAGACCCACCCGGTTGGGCCGCTCGGGAACGCTTTCGAGGCCGCTTCGGGCTGGACGGTCCCGTCGGCCTCGACGGCGCGGACGACGACCTCGTGTTCGCGCCCCGGCAGGTCGTACTCGTAGACCCACTGTCGCCAGACGTCCTCGCCCGGCAGCGGTTCCGACAGCGTCGCCTCGGCCCAGGAGTCGCCGCCGTCGGTCGACACCTCGACGGCGCGTATCCCCCGCGTGCCGGCGTAGGCGTGGCCGCCCACCTGAATCCGGCCATCCGGGAATCGCGTCTGGTGGTGGAGCTTCGCGACGGTGTTGACGGGTCCGGTCCCGTGCCAGCCACGCTCCTCCCAGTAGCCGTCGACCTCCTGGGCGAGGACCTCGATCTCGGTGAGCCATTTGCCGTTGATCTCGCCCCAGTGACCGGGGATCAGCGCCCGGGCGGGGTAGCCGTGGCCCCGGGGCAGCGTCTCGCCGTTCATCCCGAACGCGAGGAAGCCGTCCTCGAGGGCCGACAGCGGGAACTCCTCGTAGAACCCGTCGGCCGCCCGCAACATTACACAGCACTCCTCGCCGGGGCCGGCCGGGTCGACCAGCTCCATGATCGGCACGCCGGTCCAGAGGGCGTTGTCCATCTTCCGCCCGTTGAGAGACTCGCCGACACACCGGAGGCTCTGGAACCGGTTTTCGGCCTCGATGGTCCGGACGTCCGCGTAGTCGTAGGTCACCGCCTCGTCGACGGCGCCGGTGACCGACAGCTCCCACTCGTCGGCGGTGATCGTGGGGTCGGTCGCGTTGATGTCGACTTCGTAGAACGTCTCGGAGACGAGCGGGTCCAAGTCATCCACGTCGAGGGACCGCTCGCCGGCCATCGCAAGGAGGTCGTCGATCTCCGCCCGAAGCGTGTCGGTGACCTCGAGCGGCTCCGCGGCGCCAGTGTCGCCGCCGAACGACCCGCGGCTCCCGAGGACGTAGCCGCCGCCGAGGGCGACGACCGCGCTCCCGACGCCTCCGAGGACCCGACGCCGATCGCTGGAGATGCCGCCGCCCCCGGTCCGCGACGCCAGGTTCCCGACCGCCACCACCAGCCCCGCCGCGAGGCCGGCGGCTACCGACGCGAGCGGCGCGGCGGTGGTCCCGAACGCGAGGACCCCGACGAGGACGCCGGTGGTCGGCGGACCGAGGCTCGCCTGCTCGCGACGGCGGGCCACCGCGAGGCCCACCAGCGCCGCGGCGCCGAACAGCGCGACGGCGATGGCGACGGCGGTGACGACGTTCAACTGCTCCCCGAGGTCACCGAGCACCGTGATCGCGTACCGGACGACGACGTCCGGCATCCGTCGCGCCAGGAGTCCCGCGATGGGGCCGGCGACGAACGACGGGGTGAAGGCGGCGACCGCGTAGGAGCCGGCGACGCCGGCGGCACCCGCGGCGAGGGCGACCGCGAGGCTCCGCGCGCCGACGATCCCCTCGCGGCGGCCGTCTCCCGAGCGATCGGTCATGAATGGTGGGCTGGCGAGGCCCCGTTCGTCCGGCTGAAGGGTTCCAGGCAGTTGTAGTTGGTGCCCCACGGGGCGCCACCGACGGTCGTCCGTCGATCCGTCGTCGGATTGGTGCCGGGATATTCAAGTCGCGGCCGGCGGTAGAACCTGCAGTGGCAGTCTCCGTCGTCCTCTCCGGCACGCTGCTGGAGGCCGGCGCCCCCGCGAACCCGGCGGCGGTCCTCCGGGAGGCGGTCGACTGCGTCGGCACCGGGTGGCGCAACCCCGACCCGCTCAGCTTCGAGACCATCGCCGACCTGGTCCATGGCGGCACTGACCCCGGTACGGACGTGGCCATCGAGACCGCCGGCGCCCGGTTCCTCGACGCCAGCGGGCGGCCGCTGGCCGCGGTCGCGGCCGACCGGGAGGTTGTGCCGTGACCCAGGTGCCGCTCGGCATCACCGTGGCCGTCGTCCTCGCGGCCGCCCTCGACTGGATCGTTCGGGAACCCCCGGCCGGCTGGCGGCCCGCCAGTGGCGGTCGCCGAGACTCGCCGGCGCGGCCGTCGCGGTCGCACTCCCCGCCGTCGTCGCGGTCCTGGTGTATCTGCCGCTGCGGGCCACACGGCCGTTGCCCGGCATCGTCGTCGCCACGCTCGCCGGCCTCGTCCTCTGGACGACGACCAGCCTCCGGCTCCTGGTCGAGGTCGGCGACCGCGCCGTCGCGGAGACCATCACCGATCCCGACGCGGCCCGCGAGGCCCTGGAGGCACTCGTCGGCCGCGACGCCGGGGCGCTGTCGCCGCCGCTGGTCCGGAGCGCCGCCGTCGAGAGCCTCGCGGAGAACCTCTCGGACGGCCTCGTCGCGCCACTGCTGGCGTTCGCGGTGGTCGCCCCGGTCTCGCTGCCGGCCGGGGCGGCCGCGTCGGCGTTCGTCAAGGCCGTCGACACGATGGACTCCATGCTGGGCTACCCCGGCGCGTTCGGGCGGGGCAGCGCCCGGCTCGACGACGCGGTCATGTTCGTTCCGGCGCGGCTGACCGCCGTCCTGCTCGGTCCCGCCGCCGGCGACCCGGAGGCCGCCTGGCGCGCCCGCCGCTACGCCGACGCGCCCGCCTCGCCGAACGCGGGGTGGCCGATGGGGACGCTCGCGGCCGCACTGGACGTCCGCCTCGAGACGCCCGACGCGTATGTGCTCAACGACGTCGCCGACCTCCCGACCGTCGGCGACGGGGAGCGGGCGCTCGCCGCCGTCAAGCGGGCCGGCTTCGTGGCGTACGCCGCGGTGGCCGGGCTGGGGATCCTCCTGTGGCTGTAGGTGCCCTCGGGAACGCACTCCGCGGCGGCGTCGCCTTCCTCACCCGCTTGCCCGATGTCGCTTCTGTCGCAGGGGTCTCGCCGTGTCGCGCGGCTCGCTTCTAGCCGGTGTCGCCGCTCGCCAGGGTCTCCTTACCGACCGCCGGTAACGTCTTCTCGGGCGGCCCCACGCCGATGGTCTCCTGGACCAGGTTGGCGTGGCCGCGCCTGAGGCGTTCGGACAGCGCCTGGTGGCTGACGTCCAGCCGGTCCGCGATGTCGCCGAGTTTGGCCTCCCGCGGCACGTCGAAGTAGCCGACCTCCCACGCGACCCGGAGGGCCTCGTACTGCTCGTGGGTGAGGCCCCATCGACCGCTCGGGGTCTCGTCCATCTCGCGGACCTGGCGGAGATCGAACTCGAGGCCGTGGTCCTCACAGAAGTCGGCCGTACGGGCGAGCGTCTCCCGGTTCGGGAACATCGCACGCATGTGCCAGCCGTCGCTCGCCCCGTAGAGGTCGAGGATGGTGGCCCCGTCCTCGGTCAGCATCCTGACGGCCAGGTCGACGTTCCGATCCCACTCCATGTGGTACAGCGACTCGGTCTCGTAGTCGGCGATGCGGTCGGCCGAGCGGACGCTCGGGTCGTCGTCGAACGCCGCCTGGACCGTCTCACCGCCGGCGCCGCGAGCCCACAAAAGCGGCATCACGAGCCCCTCGCCCTTCTCGGCCACGCGCTGGGTTTCGACAACGAGGTCGGGGATCGCCCGGAGCGACTCCCGGAGTGCGAACTCCTCGACGGGGACGTTAGCGACGGCGATGGTCGGCATGAGTGAAATCTATACAGTATCGTACTTTCAACTGTGATGAAAGTTTGGGTGCACGTGCTCGATCCCCGGATTCGGCCGGCAGACGCCGTCCGTCGTCGTGACTGACCGCCGGCGGCCGGCCGACAGGACGGACACCCGTGGTCGCGGTCGCCCGACGGCCGCGCGGTACCGCTACCGGCCGCCGCCGGTCGCGGGCACCGCCGCGTCGTCGAGCCACTCGAGGAACGCACGGACGCCGTCGACGTCGTGGACGCGGTAGTCGGCGGCCGAGCGCCGACGGCCGACGAGGACGCCCATGCTCTCACAGGCGAGCTCGTCGAGCGCCGCGAAGGCGTCCTCGTCGGTGACGTCGTCCCCGACGTACACCGCGGCCTCGGACTGCCGATCGTCGACGAGTTCGCGGACCGCATCGCCCTTGTCGTGGTCGACGTCCGGCCGCACCTCCACGACCTTCCGACCGTCGGTGGCGACGAGGCCCGGCTCGTCGGCGACGGCGGCGTCGACGGCGGCCCGGACGGTCGCGTGGCCGGCGTCGGCACCGCGGTGGTGGACCGTCGCGGTCGCGCCCTTGTCCGCCACCCGACAGTCCGGATAGGACGCGAGGCGCTCGGCCACGTCCGCCATAGCGCGTTCGAGCGCCTCGCGCCGCTCGGCGGCGCCCGGGTGGACCCACTCCGAGTCCCCGCGGGCTATCTCGAGGCCGTGGTTGCCGGCGAGGGTCACGTCCGGGTCGATGCGCTCCCGGAGGTCCGACAGCGCCCGGCCGCTGACGACGGCGGGGTCGACGCGGGGCCGGTCGGCCAGCGCCCGGAGGGCCCGCTCGACGTCGGCCGGCATGGCTGCCGCCTCCGGGTCAGCCACGATGGGCGCGAGCGTGCCGTCGAAGTCGAGACACAGCGTCAGGTGCCAACAGCGCGAGAGCCGTCCCTCGACCATCGACAGCCAGTTACCCAGAAGCGCCGGCGCCTCGTCGGAGGCCCGGTTCCCCCACGGCGTCAGGCCCGGGCGGCCCCCGCTCCGCGCGCCGTCCGAAGCCCGGTCCAGGGACGGCGACTCGCCGGTCGGGTCCGGGCTCACCGCGCCCGCCTCCGCCGGCCCGCGACCGCCGCCGCGGCGTCCATGACCGACTCGATCCACCCGTCGACGGTCTCGCCGGCGACCTGGTCTCTGAGCCGCCGCATGCGGACCCGGCGCTCCCCCTCGTCCATCTCGAGGCCACGCGCGATCGCCGCCGCCGTCTCCGGCGTGTTCCGGGGATTGACCCCGATGGCGTCCTCGCCCAGCTGGCGGTAGGCGCCGGCGAACTCGCTCAACACGAGCGCCGCGTCGTCGTCGGCCTGGGCGGCGACGTACTCCTTGGCGACGAGGTTCATCCCGTCGCGCAACGGCGTCAGGAGCGCCACGTCCGCGTCCCGGTAGAGCCCGTACAGCTGTGCGGGCGGCAGGTGGTCGGTGGTCGCGACGACCGGCTGCCACCCGTCGGTGCCGAACCGGTCGTTGAGGCGTGCGACGGCGTCGTCGATGGTCGCCTGCAGCTCCCGGTAGGCGTCGATGCCCTGGCGGCTCTCCCGGCCCTTCTGGACGTAGGTGAACGCGCCGCGGAACGCCGGCCGCGTCTCCCAGAGGTGCTCCAGCGCGGCGAGCCGCTCGGGGATGCCCTTGGTGTAGTCGAGCCGGTCCACCCCGAGCACCAGCCGCCGGTCGGGATCGATGCCGTGGTCGGCGCGGAACCGACCGCTCGCGTCGTCGTCGGCACCCGCCTCCGCCAGCTCCCTGATCTCCGCCGCTTCGACCGCGAGCGGGAAGGACTCGACCCGTGTGGGTCGGTCGCCGTAGTGGACGCGGCCCTCGGCCCAGTCGACGATGGCCTCCTCGAGGAACTCCTCGACGCACTCCAGGAAGTTCGAGCAGTACCACGGCACGTGGAAGCCGAGGAGGTCGTTGGCCAACAGCCCCTTCAACAGCGCCTCGCCGTTGGGTGCGGTCCTGAAGACCTCCGCGGCCGGCCACGGAACGTGCCAGAACTGCATCAGTAACGCGTCCGTCTCGGCGCGCACGTACCGGGGTGCCAGCGCGAAGTGGTAGTCCTGGAACCAGACGGTCGACGAGTCGTCGACGCTATCGGCCGTCACGGCGGCGAACTTCCGGTTGACCGTCCTGTAGGTCTCCCAGTCGTCGGCGCGGAACTCGACGTTGCCCATCTGGGCGTGACACAGCGGCCACAGCGTCCGGTTCGCATAGCCCTCGTAGTAACCGTCGACCTCCTCGTCGGAAAGCGGGATGCGTTGGAGGGTGTACTGGGGATTTTCCGGCGGGACCGCGACGCGGTTGTCGTCGTCGCTGACGGCGAAGTCGGCCTCGCCGTCACCCCACGCGATCCAGGTCCCCCCGAGCCGCCGCATGACCGGGTCGAGACCCGCGGTGAGCCCGCCGACCGGCCGGTCCACGACGACGTCTCCCTCGCGCCCATCCGTCGCCCCGGTGCCGTCCACCCCCATCCCGTCAGTTGCCGCCCCGCCGTACTCGTGCCGGTACGGTTCCCTGTTCGAGACGACGTGGAGGTCCGTCGTGATGGGACCGACGTCGGGGTCCTCGTCCAGGAGTGGACGCGACATTGGGATTTCGTCGTTACGAAGATACGGGTAAAAATATTTGGGCCTGCGTTCGCAACCGAGGCAGTCACCGGGCTCGTCGTCCCGACGAGATACCGGTCGTCGACGCCGGAACAGGGCGAACTCCGGCGACCGGGACGCCGGAATCTCCGAGCGACTGTGCATGCAAGCAGATAGCCCTTGCTGAGTCCCCGCGACCTACCGCGGTGCACGCCGACACCGCGCGCCGCCGGCGCGTGGCGCCGGCCACCACCCATCATGCCATCCCCCAACGTCGCACTCGTGGTCCTCGATACGGCTCGTGCACTAGATACGCCGGTCGGACGGGACGCCGGCCCGCCCGGACCGGAGACGATGCCGACGCTCTCGGCGCTGGCCGCAGACGGCACCGCCTACCGACGCGCCTTCGCCACCGCTCCCTGGACGCTCCCCTCCCACGCCTCCCTCTTCACCGGCACCTACCCGTCGACCCACGGCGCCCACGGCGACCACACCTCCCTCGGCGCGGGCCACCGCCTCCTGGCGGAGTCGTTCGTGGATTCGGGGTACGAGACCATCGGCGTCACCAACAACACCTGGATCACCGGGGAGTTCGGGTTCGCCCGCGGCTTCGAGACGTTCTGGAAGGGCTGGCAGTACTGGCAGTCCGATACGGACATGGGCGCCGTCCGCCGGGCCCGAGAACGGACCGAGCAGCTCGGGCAGGTGGCCGACTCCCTCCTCGACGGCAACCCGTTCGTCAACGCGGTCAACCTCGCCTACAGCGAGCTGCTCCAGCCGTCCGGCGACGACGGCGCCGCGCGGACGACCGATAGGATCGCGGGCTGGCTGGGAGACCGGGACGACGACCGGCCCTTCTTACTCTTCGTGAACCTCATCGAGCCACACGTCGAGTACCGGCCGCCGCGGGAGTGTGCGGCGCCGTTCCTCCCGGCGGACGCGAGCTACGAGGAGGCGCGGTCGGTCCGGCAGGAGCCGCGGGCCTACGACGTCGGCGCCTACGAGCTGACCGAGCGCGACTGCCGGCTCCTGGCCGCCCTCTACCGCGGCGAACTCGCCTACGTCGACCGCCAGCTCGACCGCCTCCGGGCGGCGCTCCGGGCCGCCGGCGAGTGGGACGACACCCTGCTCGTCGTCCTCGGCGACCACGGCGAGAACGTCGGCGACCACGGCTTCCTCGGCCACCAGTACAACCTCCACGACACGGTCCTCCACGTCCCGCTCGTCGTCCACGGCGGGGCCTACACCGGCGGGCCCACCACCGACCGGCTCGTCCAGCTGTCGGACCTGCCGACGACGCTGCTCGACGCGACCGGCGTCGAGGACGCCCGGCTCCGCGAGCAGAGCCAGGGGCGGTCGTTCCACCCCGACGCCGACGCCGAGCCCCGCGAGGCCGTCTTCGCGGAGTACGTCGCCCCCCAGCCCTCCATGGCGCGACTCGAGGAACGGTTCGGCGACCTCCCCGAGCACGTCCGGCGGTACGACCGGTCGCTGCGGGCCATCCGGACCGGCGAGTACAAGTACGTCCGCGGGTCCGACGGCAGCGAGTCGCTGTACGACGTCCGGCGGCCGCCCGGCGAGCGGCGGGACCGGTCGGCCGACCGCCCCGAGCGGACGCGGCGGCTCCGCGAACGGCTGACGGCGTGGCGGGACGGCCTCGACCGGGCCGCGGTCGACCCGGAGGCCACCGTCGGGATGAGCGCCGAGACCGAGCGCCGGCTCGAGCGGCTCGGCTACCTCTAGCCCCACGCCGCGAGGATCGACACCGACGCGGTCCTCACATCTACGAATGAAGAAGGTACTCGGTCGGCGTTCGTCCGGGATTCCGAACCGGCGATCGGAGGCCGTCGCGGGTCAGTGCCAGCACCTTTGGTCGTGCTCGCCCTTGGTGGGGCCATGGAAATCACGCCCGCGGCGCCGCCCGATTTCGGCCCGACACAGGTGTGGTGGGGCGACGGGAAGGGTATGACGACGGCGGCACTGGGGATGGCGTTCCGGGCGGCGGGCCACGGCTACCGCGTCCACGCATTACAGTTCATGAAGGGCGGCGCCGGTAGCGTCGAGGACGTCCGCGGGGAGTACAACGCCATCGCCGCGATGCCGGGGCTGAGCTACGAGAACCGGGGCCACTACGGCTGGCACGCGATGGCCGACGGGACCGACGAGCGCGACCACGCCGCGGAGGCGGCGGCCGGGCTCGACCGGGCCCGCGACCTCGTGGACGCCGCCGCGGCGGCCGACCTCACCACGCCGTTCGCGCTGGACGCCGACCCGGAAGACGGCGTCCACATGCTCGTCCTCGACGAGGTGCTGTACGCCGCCGAACGGGGGCTAGTCGACCCCGGCGACGTCCGGGACCTCCTCGCTGCCGCGCGCCGCCCGGCTCGCGTGTCGTCGCTCCCGCTGGTCACTCCTCCCGCTCGCCCATCCGGCGGCGCTCGCTTGCTCACGGCTCACTCCGTTCCACATGCTCGTCCTCGACGAGGTGCTATACGCCGCCGAACGGGGGCTTGTCGACCCCGGCAACGTCCGGGACCTCCTCGCGGCCGCGCCGGCCGACCTCGAGGTTGTGCTCCCCCGCGGCCACGAGCGGCCCGATTACCTCGCCGACCACGCCGACCTCGTGACGAACGTCCGGAAGGAGACCCACCCGATCGACGCGGGTCAGGGGGCGCGAACGGGGACCGAGTACTGAACTGGAGTGGTCGAAAACCGCCGGCAGACGGCCGTCTGACGCCTGACGGACCGGGGCACAAAACCCTTACCGGGCCCCCTCCGAGAGCCGCCCGGAGGATGGGGCCGCACGCTCCTTCCCCGCCGCTCTTCCCGACGCTCACTCGAACAGGTCCGTGTCGTACCTGACGTAGTTGCCGAGCCAGCCGCCGAAGGCGCTGAGGCCGACGGTGTAGAGGGCCATAAATACGAGCACGACGACGAAGACGACCAGGATCGTGGCACCTCCGCCATCGCCTGGCCCTATCGCCAGGACGGATCCGAAGATGGCGATGGCCGCGACCAGGAAGAGCGCGAGCGGGATCGCCGCGACGATGCCGGCGTAGACGCCGATGCGCAGGCCGGTACTCCGGTCGCCGCCCTCGAGGTAGTCGGCGATGGCGCCGCCCAGGACGGGCGAGAGGGGGATAAAGGAGAGGACGATCGACGCGATGCCACCGACGACGGCGTTGAGGAGGGTGTCACCTTCGGCCATGCACGGGGCTGCAAGCGGAGTCCATATAAAGGCGGTCGATCGGTCGATCGATGGCCCGATTTCCGCGCGTCGCTGCGGGTCGCCCGTGCCGGCGTGACTCCGTGGGTTTCTGGACCGGTACCGCGGTCACCGGTTCGATAGATGGCGGTCGTCCGTCCCCCGGTATCAGTCCCCGCGGACCTTCGCCTCGATGTCCTCGACGACATCGGGGTTCCGCAGCGTGCTCGTGTTCCCGAGGTCGTCGTCGTTCGCGATGTCCTCCAGCAGCCGTCGCATGATCTTCCCGGAGCGCGTTTTCGGCAGTTCGGGGGTGAAGATCACCGTGTCGGGGCGGGCGATGGCGCCGATGGCGTCCTCGACCCCCTGGATGATCCGCTGTTCCATATCATCGCTCTGCTCGGCGCCGTCCTCGAGGATGACGTAGGCGTAGACGGCCTCGCCCTTCACGTCGTGGGCGCCGCCGACCGCGGCGGCCTCGGCGACGCCCTCGACGGCGACGATGGCGGACTCGATCTCCATCGTGCCCAGGCGGTGGCCGGAGACGTTGACGACGTCGTCGACCCGGCCGAGGACGGTGACGTAGCCGTCGCCGTCGATCTTGGCGCCGTCCTCGGGGAAGTACACCCACTCGTCGCTCTCGGGGTCGGAGTACTCCGCCCAGTACTCGTCGATGAACCGCTCGTCGTTCCGGTATAACGTCCGGAGCATCCCGGGCCAGGGCCGCTGGACCGTGAGGTAGCCCGCCTCGCCGGCCGCGACCGCCTCGCCGTCGGCGTCGACGACCTGTGCGCCGATGCCGGGCAGCGGCGGGCCGGCGGCACCGGGCTTCATCGTTCCGATGCCGGGCAGCGTGGTGATCATCATGCCGCCGGTCTCGGTCTGCCACCAGGTGTCCACGACGGGACAGGACTCCTCGCCGATGTGGCGGTAGTACCACTTCCAGGCCTTCGGGTTGATCGGCTCCCCGACCGTGCCCAGCAGCCGCAGGCTGGAGAGGTCGTGGCCGGCGGGGTACTTTTCGCCCCACTTCATGAACGCCCGGATGGCGGTCGGCGCGGTGTACATCTGGGTCACGTCGTAGGTGTCGACGATCTCCCACAGCCGGTCCTTGTCTGGGTAGTCGGGCGTGCCCTCGTACATCACCGACGTCGTCCCCAGGGCGAGCGGCCCGTAGACGATGTAGCTGTGGCCGGTGATCCAGCCGATGTCGGCCGCACACCAGTAGGTGTCCGCGGGGTCGACGTCCAGGACCGCATGCGAGGTCCAGGCGACGTAGGAGAGGTAGCCGCCGGTGGTGTGCTTTACGCCCTTCGGCCTGCCGGTGGTCCCCGAGGTGTACATGAGGAACAGCATGTCCTCGGCGTCCCGCGTGACGGGCGCGACGTCGGCGCCAGCGTGCTCGGCGAGGCGGTCGTCGTAGCCGACCTGGTCGTCGCCCAACTCGTGGTCGAGGTCGTCGCCGAGCCGGTCGACGACGACCGTGGTCGTCCCGTGGTCGACGCCAGCGAGGCCCTCGTTCGCCTTCGAGACGTGGTCCAGCGCGTCGCCGCGCCGGTAGTAGCCGTCGCAGGTTACGAGGAACTCGGAGTCGGCGGCGTTCATCCGGGTCGCCAGCGCCTCCGCGGAGAAGCCGGCGAACACCACCGAGTGGGGGGCGCCGATGCGGGCACAGGCCAACATTGCGACGGGCAACTCGGGAATCATCGGCATGTACATCGTCACGACGTCGTCCTCCTCGACGCCGAGCTCGCGGAGTGCGGCCGCGCACTCGTTTACCTCCCGGTGGAGTTCGCGGTAGGTGAACCGGCGGGTGTCGCCGAGTTCGCCCTCCCACTGGATGGCGAGGTCCTCGCCGCGCTCGTCGAGGTGGCGGTCGAGGCAGTTCGCCGAGGCGTTGAGTTCGCCGCCGACGAACCACTCGTAGAACGGTTCGTCGTCCTCGACGAGCACCTCGTCGTAGTCGGTCTCCCAGTCGAGCAGGTCTGCGGCGCGCTCCCAGCAGGCCGGCCAGGCGTCCGCGAAGGCCTCGTAGATACCGGGGTCCGAGACGTTCGCCTGCTCGACGAACTCGGCCGGCGGCTCGAAGGTCTCCTGTTCGGCGAGTCGAGCCTCGAGTTGTGGATCCTCCGGGTCTGACATCCCGTGGTCCGTCGGGTCCCGGGCTATTAAGCGGGGAACCTACACCTCGGGTATCCGACCAATCGTCCGGACGGCGACCGGCTCGTTTCCGGTGGGTGGCCGGTCGGTCGCCCGTGCACGGGACCGGTGCACCGCGACCGGTGGAGCGACTCGCGGACGGGCGGCCGAGGAGGCCTCGCCCCACGATCATGGTCGGCCGAGGAGGCCTCGCCCCACGACCACGGGCGGCCGAGGAGGCCTCGCCCCACGACCACGGACGGCCGAAGAGGCGTCGCCCCACGACCGGACGCCGTCGCACTCGCCAGACTGGACCTGGCGCAACTCGATCCCTGCCGCGGCGGTGTCCCACAACGCTAAGCGGGCCCGCGCCGACACCCCGGGCATGCCCGAGCAGTTCGGCACCCGGACCCTACACCGCGTGTACCGCGACGGGATGTTCGACGGCGAGGCGCCCGAGTTCCCGGTCCGCTACGAGGACCTCCGGGAGCGCGCCCACGAGGCGATGAGCGAGCAGGCCCGCGCGTACGTCCACGGCGGCGCCGGCGCCGAGGAGACGTTCCGCACCGAGCAGGACTTCTCCGCGTGGCGCATCGTGCCACGGATGCTTCAGGGCGTCGCCGACCGGGACCTCGAAGTCGAAGCGTTCGGCCAGGCCCTCCCCTACCCCGTGATGGTGACCCCGCTCGGCGTCCAAGGGCTCGTCCACGAGGACGGCGAACTCGCCACCGCCGCCGCCTGCGCCGACACCGAGGTCCCCTTCATCCTCTCGTCGTTGTCCTCGACCACACTGGAAGACGTGGCCGATGAGCTGGGTGACACCCCGAAGTGGTTCCAGTTCTACTGGTCCAGCGACCCGGCCATCGCCCGATCGTTCCTCGACCGCGCCGAGGCGGCAGGCTACGATGCCATCGTCATTACCGTCGACGCCCCGACGCTCGGGTGGCGCGAACGACTGATCGACCAGGGCTACTACCCGTTCCTCGAGGGCCACGGGGTCGCGAACTACTTCTCCGACCCCGCATTCCGTGACGCCCTCGACGCCCCGCCCGAGGACGACACCCGGGCCGCCGTCGACCACTTTCTCGACATTTTCGGCGACTCCTCCCTGCGGTGGGACGACCTCGAATTCGTCGTCGAACACACCGACCTCCCCGTGCTCATCAAGGGCGTGCTCCACCCCGAGGACGCCCGGCTGGCCCTCGAGCATGGCGCCGACGGCGTCGGCGTCTCCACCCACGGCGGCCGCCAGGTCGACGGCTCCATCACCGCACTCGAGGCGCTGCCGGACGTCGTCGAGGAAGTCGGCGAGGAGGCCACCGTCACGTTCGACTCCGGCATCCGTCGGGGTTCGGACGTATACAAGGCACTGTCGCTCGGGGCCGACGTCTGCCTCCTCGGCCGCCCGTTCGTCTACGGCCTCGCGCTCGGCGGCCGCGACGGCGTCCACCACGTGCTGGAGAACCTCATCGCGGACTTCGATCTCACGATGGGGCTGGCCGGCCGTGACGCGGCCGCTGACCTCGATCGGTCCTCACTCCGGCACGAATCGGAGCTGGAACCCCGATAAATCGCCGGCCGCTGTGTCTGACCACAACGAAAAAATTGTTGTTCTACAGCACAACGGTTGATCGTGTATTGATCCGGTCTCTTGTGATAGAGTTGCGTCACTTGTCGTCGAGGGTGACTTAGAGCTGCATCATATGTCGCCGAGTGTGACGTAGAACGGTACCGTCTCCTCGCGGCGGTACTCGCCGGCGCGAAGCTGTCTGGCGGCTTCCCGCCCCATCGAGCGCCACTCGCTCCGGAGCGCATCCAGTTCCTCCTCGCTGCCGGCCATCGTCGCCCGCCGGGCCCTGAGACCGTCCGCGTACGCCTTCCGCCCGACCGCCTGGACCTCCGACTTGCTGTACGGCGGCTCTACCACGAGCGTCCGGTCGTACCGCGTCGTCCGGACGTTCGAGAGGCCCGCCGCCCGGAGCAGCCCGGCGGCGTCGTCGCCGAGCGCGACGTCGGTATCGGCACCCTCGAGGTAGCGCTCCCGGGCGCGGGTCGCGAGCGCGCTCTCGGCGTCGACCGTCGAGCGGACCGACACCGCCTCGTTGTCGGGTTCGATGCAGGCGACGCGGCCCCTGGCGACGCGGGCGAATTCACACACCGCCCGCCGGGGCTCGGGGAGGTTGACGAGCAGGGCTTGACAGACGGCGAGGTCCACGGCGTCGTCCCGGAACGGCAGGTGAAAGACGTCGCCCCGGACGGTCGGCCCGTCGAGTTCCGCGAGGAGCGCGGCGTCGCGATCGCAGCCGACCACCTCGCCCGGACACTCCTCCCGGAGGACGCGGGTCAGCGCGCCCTCGCCGCACCCCACGTCGAGGATCCGGTCGCAGGCCGGAAGCGCCATGTCGGCGAGCGCCTCGCGCTCGTCGGCCCACATGCCATCGCGCGTCCGCCGGAGGTAGTCGGCCGAGAACCGGCGCATCGGTGACCGGTACGCCCGCGGCGAATAAAAGGCGTGTCACTCGCGGCCGCCGACACCGTCGGGCGCCCCGTCGCGGGTCTTCGTCATCGCCGCCTGGTAGTGCGGGGTCCGGACGCTTCCCGAGCGGACGTCCGCGAGATACCACCCGGCGTCCTCGGCCGCGGCCGCCAGCCGCTCGGGCCCGACCAACCGGAAGGAGAGCGTCTCGCCGACCTCGCCCTCGTAGGTCTCGTGGTAGACACGGCGAGCGACGCCACGGACCGGATCGGGGCGGTAGCCGAACAGTCCCGACGCGCGCTCGTGGCCGGGGTCGTAGCCGTCGATGACGGCGGTCGCGTCGGCGGTCGTGACGGCGGCCAGGTCGGCGAGGAACCGGCGCAACCGCGCGGGCGAGCCCGCCAGACACACTTGGGTGCCCCTGGCGAAGACCGACTTGAATCGATCCGGGTCGAAGGTCGACCGCAGCGAAAACATGTCGACATGGCGCGGATCCTCGACGCCGCGGTCCGCCATCACCTCGAGGAGGTGTCGGCTCACATCGGTGGCTACCGTCTCGAAGCTGTCCTGGAGATACAGTGCGTGTCGGCCCGCGCCGGCGCCGAGTTCCACCACCGGTCCGGCGAGCCACGACTCGACCCACCGGATGTCGGGAGTGGACTCGGTCACCTCCCCGAAGTAGAACCGCGCGATCGGGTGCTCGCGCGTCTCGCTGCCCTCGCGGTCGACCAGCGGGTGGTCCCGCTCCCCGCGGTGGTGGTCACGGATAGCTCGCCCGAATGGATCCGGCACCATGCCGGGCGCAACGCCCGACGAGAACGTAAACTTCGCTGAAATATGGTACCGTGTAACGTGTAACACGGTACCGTGGTTCGGGATCGGGGGTTCTCCGCCGGCGGACGGCTACCCCCCGGCCAGTTCCCGCGCCCGGTCGATGTTCCACTCGAAGGACCTGCCCTCCTCCGTGGGAGTCTCGACGACGAAGGGGACCTCGTGGAGGGCGTCGTGGGTAAGGACCGCGGCCATGCCGTCGGCGCCGATCTCGCCCTCGCCGACGTGGGCGTGTTCGTCCCTGTTCGTTCCGCAGCCGTGCTTGGAATCGTTCAGATGGACGCAGACGAGGTGCTCGAGCCCGACGACGTCGTCGAACTCGGCGACCGTTTCATCGACGGCCTCGGGCGTCGAGAGGTCGTAGCCGGCGGCGAACGCGTGGGCGGTATCGAGACAGACGCCGAGCGGGCGGTCACAGCGGTCGAGGACGGCGGCGAGTTCCTCGAAGCGGCCGCCGAGCTTGGTGCCGCTGCCGGCGTCGGATTCGACCAGCACTGTCACGCCGTCGGGCACGTCGAGTGCCTCGAGCGCCGAGGCGGCGTTGTCCAGGCCGGCCTCGACGCCGGCGCCCGTGTGCGCGCCGAGGTGGACGTTGACGTAGGGGACCTCGAGGGTGTCGGCGGCGTCGAGTTCGGCCTGCATCGACGCGATGGATCTCTCGCGGAGGTCCGCCTCCGGCGTGGCGAGGTTCACGAGGTACGACGAGTGGATGATCCACGGGGCGACGTCGTCGGCCGCCGAGCGCTCGCGGAACGCCGCCGCCTCCTCGCCGCCGAAGGCCGGGTCCTGCCAGACCTGCGGCGAGTGGGTGAAGATCTGGCCGCAGGTACCGCCGTACTCGAGCTGTTCGTCGACGGCATTGTGGACGCCGCCGGCGATGGAGGCGTGGGCGCCGATCTCGAGCATGCCGGCTGTCGGGTGGGCCGCCCGTTAGGGGCTTCGGTGCGGCCGCGACCGGGGAGTCCCGTCGGTGCGTACGGAGGCCAGGTCACTCCGTTTCGGGTTCTGCACTCGTCGACTCCGGGTCCGGGCCGGCGGCGACGCCGGTGATCTCGAAGCGCGCCCCGCCGGCCGAACTCTCCGTCACCTCGAGGTCCCACCCGTGGGCCTCGGCGATCTCCGAGACGATGGCCAACCCGAACCCGGTCCCGCCCTCGGCCGTCGAGTAGCCGAAGGACAACACCTCCTCCCGCTCCGCCGGCGAGATGCCCGGGCCGTCGTCTGCGACGTAGAACCCGCCGCCGTCCTCGAGGGCACCGACCGTGATCGTGACCTCGCCGCCCCCGGGGACGCCGTCGTCGCCGTCGGCCGCCTCGGCCGCCCCGTCGTCCACGGCGTTCTGGTGAGCTTGCGAGTCAGGGCTCGTCGAGCCGTGCTCGACGGCGTCCTGGTGAGCTTGCGAACCAGGGCTCGTGGAACCATGTTCCCCGGCGTCCTGTCGAGCTTGCGAGGCAGGGCTCGTGGAACCGTGTTCCACGGCGTTCCGGAAGAGGTTCTCGAGCAGCTGCTGGAGGCGGTCCGGGTCGGCATCGAGCGTGCAGTCGTCGACCAGTTCGATCGTGGCGCGGTCGGTCTCGACGACCGAGCGGGCGTCCCCGACGATCGTCGAGAGCGCAACCGTCTCGGTCTCGGAGATGTGCTGGCCCTCCCTGGCGAGCGTCAGCAGGTCCTCGATCAGCGCCTCCATCCTGTCGAGTGCCTCGATCGCGGTCTCCAGATTCTCGTCGTCGTGCTCGTCGCTGGCGAGTCCGATCCGCCCCAGTGCGACGTTGAGGGGGTTCCGGAGGTCGTGGCTGACCACGCTGGCGAACTGCTCCAGGCGCTCGTTCTGCCGCTCGATCCGCTCGCGGTACTGCTGGCGCTCCGTGATGTCGGTCAGCGTGATCAGCCGCCCGGATCCGGCCGTGGCGGTCGAGAAGGGGTTCGCCGACAGCTGGAAGTACCGCGTTCCGCCCCGGCGCTCGACCTCGACGACGGCCTCGGCCGCCTCGGTGTGTGCCGCGACCTCCGGAACGACGGCATCGATGGGTTCGTCGACCGAGAGCGCCGGGAACAGCACCTCGGCCTCCGAGTTGTAGTCCCGGACCCGGTCGTCGTCGTCGAGCACGACGACGGGGTCGTCCCGTTCGCCGGCCATCCGCACGGTCTGGAAGTCCTCGACGTAGACGAGCAGAAGGCCCACCGCCATCGCCGCGAAGCCAAGCGGCTCGTAGGTGATGTCCAAGAGCAGTGGACTGGCGGCCCCGACGACGTCGAGGATGATCGGGAGTCCGGACAGCCCGATCAGTGCGACGAGCGGCGTGGTGTCGTGGCCGACCTCCCGGAACAGCTCCAGGAGCATGAAGTATCCGATCGCCGACAGCGCGTAGGCCAGTCCCATCGCGGCCCAGTGGGCGGGGCCGTTGACGACGGTGAGGTGGGGGAACGGCGTCTCGACCTCCATGGTTCGGAAGTAGTAGCCGTGAATGGGGTTGGTGAACTTCACCGCCATCACGAGGACGAACGTGGCGACCGCGGCCCGCCGCAGGGTGGGAGAGCGGTGCAACGACCGGCCGGTGTAGGCCGAGCAGAAGTACAGCCACGGTCCGACGGCCGCGAACCCGACCGTGAGCCCGACGTAGTACGCCGCGAGGTCGAGCCGGACCGTCGGCAGGACGAGGAAGGCCACGTGGGCGGCCGCCCAGGTGCCGCTCGCGAGGAGCAGCCAGACGAGCCCTCGCCTGGTCCCATCGTGTGCGATCCGGAGCGCCCGGGGGACGACGGCGAAGCATGCGACGCCCGCGCCGCCGAAGGCGAGGACGTACGCGATGAGGACGGGATGGACCGGCAGCCACGCGGGAGGAGCCATCGCGCTACCGTTTCCCGTCCACAGCGTTAAAACGTTGACCCCGCCCCGGCGTCTCGGCGTCGGCCGTGTCGCTACGCGTCGCCGTCGGCGCGGAACTCGAACCGCGCGCCGCTGCCGTCGCTATCCGATGGTGACGGTCCAGCCGTGGGCCCCGGTATCGACGGTGGCGAGACCCAGCCCGGTCCCGGACCGGTCCCCGGAGTGGCCGGACTCGAATATCGCGTCACGGGACGTCAAGGCCGCTGGACTCGAGGTACGGGCTCGCCCGGCCATAGTCGTCCGGCTGCCAGACCCACAGCACCCGGTCTCCCACCAGTACAACGGCGACGTCTCGACCGTCAGCGGCCCTGGAGCCGGGCCGGGGGCGTGGCGGCCTCGGCGACCCGGACGGCGGCGAGCCCGACCAGGAGCAGTGCCGCCCACACGCCCGGTTGCAGGAGCCCGACGAGCGATCCGAGCGCGTCGTAGCTCGACGCCGGGAACACCGCCGCCAGCAGGTGGAGGATGCCGAAGAAGCCGGACGGATGAACTGCGGCGAGGAAGAGCCCGACGACGGGCACCACCGGGTGGCCCTCCTCCCGCCGGAGTTCCGTCGCCAGCAGGGCGACGACGACCGGCAGGACGAGGGCGAGGTCCTGCGTGTAGGCCCGCGGCGCGACCAGCGGGATGGCGGCGACGCCGAGTGCGAACGTCTCCTCGTCGACGCCCCCGCCGGCCGACAGCACCGCGAGGCCGCTGATGCCGGCCGCAAGCACGACCCGTATCGCCATCCCGAGCGTCGCCCCGAGGTAGTAAAAGGGCCGGTAGTACGGCGGCAGCCAGAGGTTGGGCGGGAACGGCGCCCGGGACTCGCCCCACCCTTTCCCCCAGGTCAGGACCTCGTAGTACTGGACGTGGACTTCGAGGCCGAACACCGCGAGTGAGACGGCGAGGAGCCCGAGGCCCGTCGCGACGGCGGCCGCGAACCGGCGGCGGTCCGCCAGCAGGTGGGCGCCGGCGGGGGCGTAGATGAGCTTCAGCGTGCCGGCGACCGCGGTGAGGGCGCCGCTGGCGTACTGGCCGAGCCGCCCCCGGCGGCCGTGCCGGTCGCCGTACCGGATGCCCGCCAGCGCGAACGCGAGGAGCGCGGCGAGGAACACCGACACCTGCGCCAGTTGCATCGAGATGATGACGGGGGCGAAGCCGGCGACGGCCCACAGCATCAGCAGCCGTTCGACCCAGGCTAGCCGGAGGCCGTACCCCGCGACCGCGGCCTGGAGTCCGACCCAGAGCAGGCCGACGGAGACCACGTTCAACAGCGTCCCGGCCTGGTGGAACGTGAGGTCCGCGAACGGGGCGTCCGTCACCGGAAGGAACAACAGCAGGTACACCGGCGGATACAGGTAGCTACCGTGGTAGCCGCCCTCGTCGTTTTCGACGTATATCGGCTCGCCGGCCTGCCAGGAGTTCACCGCGCCCCGGTAGGCACCCAGATCGAAGTAGCGGAACCCCTCGAGGACGCCCTGCGACTGGAGCCACCAGTGGACCGCGGGATAGGCGACCAGGAATGCCAGCACGGCCAGGGAGGTGGCGACGAAGACCGGCCGCTGCCTGCGGAGGCCCCACAGCTTCCGGAGGGCGGCCATGGATAGCGGTGTTGGAACGACCGGTAAACGTCTTTCGACATCCCGGCTCCGCTCGACCGGCGGTCGAGCCCCCGGCGCGGGGAAACCCAGACCCCGGGCCGGCCCGTCGCGGTGAACCCGAAGGTTCCTGTAGCTCCTGACCCAACCGCCGCCGATGGCCGACGCAGTCCCCACCCTCGCGGGTGACCCGCCGCAGTGGCCGGCCACGCTACGCGACCTCCTCAGGGCCGCCACCGAGGGAGGTCTCGACCGTGGAGCGGTCCTCGAGGGACTGGCCGGCGACCGGCCACCCGGGGACGGCGCGACCGACGATGGCGCAGTCGAGCGCCGCCTCGCCTTTCTGGAGGCCGCCGAGGTGTTCGACTGCGAGGACGGCGGGTGTACGCCGGGCCGACACGGCCGGGAGTACCTGCAGACCCACGACGAGTCGGTCCTGTTCGAGGCGGTCGCCGGCGCCGCCGACGGGTTCGAGCCCGTCCTGGAGGCCCTGGCGGTCCGGCCGCTGTCCGACGTCGAGGTGGGGGACCTGCTGGCCGCAGAGCACGACGGCGCGGGTGAGGCAGCCACCGCCCGCCGGTACCTCGCCTGGCTCCGCGCGCTGGGCTACATCTCCCGGCGGGACGGCGTCAACGACCTCACCCGGAAGGGTCGCCGGCTGGTCGCCACGACGGAGGCGCTCACCCCACCGGGGGCCGACGCCGACCAGCCAGAGCGGCCCGACGATGCGCCCTCGACGGCACCCCATCATACCGACGAAGGCAGCCGGCACGCTGCTACCGGAACGACACCGGACCCGACCGATACCCGGTCTCGACCCGCCGACGGGACCCAGGGCGAGACCGACGCTTCGGACGCTCCGGACGCCGCGGACGGGCCACCGTCGATAGAAGGGTCGGACGAGGACGCGGCGTTCGTGGTCGACGCCGACATCGAGCGCGAACTACGGTCCCGCTACGACGACACCTGCATGCTCTGCGGCGACCGACGCCAGTGCGGCCCCGACGCCGGCTACGCCGAGGTCCACTTCCTCATGCCGCGGGCGGCGCCCCACGACGGGCCAGCTGCGGCGGCGAACGCCGTCGTCGTGTGCCCCAACCACCGCGCGGACCTCGAACACGGCGCCGTCACCATCGACCCGCAGACGCGGTCGGTCGACCACGCCTACGACCCCGCGGTATCCGGCCGGACGTTATCGACCGTCGCCGACCACGACGTCGGGGCCCAGTACCTCGCGTACCACAACGACGTCGTCGCGGACTGACCGACGGCCTTCCCGGGCGGCAACCGCAACAGCAACTGCAACCGGCGGTTCCGGTCGGTCGGTTCGCGCCCGGACCGGTTAGGGGAAAATCATTTCGTTCCGCCGGCCGGTACCGCTACCGTGCTCGTCCATCTTCATCAGTACGCACACGAGGAACTCCAGTACGACGACAACCGCACCGCCGGGGAGGCCCAGACCGAAGAGGGCGTCGACAGGGATCCGGAGTCGTACTTCGGCGAGGAGCTGGACCTGGACGCGGCCACCTGGGAGACGGTCGAGTACAACGACGCGCCGGTACAGCGCCGGGAACTGGTCTTCGACGACGTGACGGCCGTCTCCCGGCCCGCCGACCCGGAGACCGGGGACCCTTCGCTCCCCGGTGGCCCACTCCAGGTCAGGCGGTCGGGGTCGGTCGAGGAGTTCGAGAACAGCCACGTCGTCGAAGCGGAGGACCCGACGCCGGACTGACGAACGCGCGTTCCCGCCGGTCCGTCGCGGCGCCGCCCTTGCCCGTCGGTCCGGCAGTGTCAGTTCCGTCGTGCTGCCGGCCTCGTCCGGCCGGTCCACCCCGTCGGACGCCCGAACGAACGGACCGCTCCCGGTTACACCGTCTCCGGTCCGCCGCGCCAGCTGAACAGCATCTCCCGGCGGGTCAAAAGCGGCGCGTCCGAGAACTTCATCGGGTCCGTCTGCGCGTAGTTCACGAGCGTGAACAGGAGGACGCCCCCGATGGTGTTGCCGAGGAGTATCGGGAGCCAGTACGCGGCGACCACAGTCAGTGGATCCGCCCCGGTGACGAACAGGTAGAAGAACGCGTCGCCGGCGGCCGTGATGACGTGGTAGAGTTCCGCCGCGGCGATCATGTAGAAGATGACGTAGATCTGCAGGAACCGCGCGATGGTGTCCTGGGCGGCGTGGTCCAGCCACACGACGCCGGCGACGAGCCACCCGGCGAACACCGCCCTCGCGAACACGGTCCACCACCCGTGGTCGATGCCGGTCTCGGTGAACGCCAGACCCGCCTGCACGGCGGCGGGCGACAGGACGTCACCGACCGCGAGGAGGTACGCGCCGACGGCCGCGCCGACCACGTTCCCGACCAGGACCACCCACCAGACGCGCGCCAAAAGCGGGAGGCTAGCACGGCGGGCCAGGACGAGCGCCACGGGTGGCAGGGTGTTCTCGGTGTAGAGCTGATACCTGCCGAGGATGATGTAGAGGAATCCAACGGGGTACAGCACGGCGCTCAGGAAGGGGTCATCCGGGAACATCGCGGCGCCGACGGCGTGGCCGACGAAGGTGAGGACGATGGCGAAGCCCGCGGTCGTGCCGCTGAAGAAGAGTGTCTGTCTGTCGGCGGTGACCTCCTCGGCGGCGCTCGCGAGGACCCGCTCGAAGATGTCGCTGGCGGTAAAGCGGTTCGGGACCGCCCACCCGGACTTGGGTGCACCGGACGCGGCGCGCTCCTGGGACCCGGTCTCGTCGCCCTCGAGGTCCTCATCCGCCGTATCGTCCATGTCGACCGGTCGCCCCGACTGTTCACCCCCTGGTTGCTTAATCTTTCACTCGCACCGTGCGGGTTGCCGAGAATCAGTCTTGGCCGTGGCCGGCGGGTCGACGCGGCC
>PXQY01000089.1:8693-23785 GCA_003021745.1 Halobacteriales archaeon QH_7_69_31 | reverse complement strand
AACGTCTCGAAGACCGACGACGAGACCGTCGAACTGTACCGGACGGACTCGCTGACCATCGAGCAGCCCCTAGACATACGCGCGCTCCAGTTCCGGTACGCCGACGGGTCGGCCTATCCCAACGGGACCGTCGTGCGGTACGTCGACGGCAACGCCACCCGCGTCTACCCGAACGGCACGACCGAGCGGACGGACGCGCTCGCGGTCGACACCACCCGCAAGCGGACGCAGGTCGCGTTGCCCGCCGACGACGGTCACCTCGCGTTCACCGCCCCGAAGAACGGCAAGGAGGTCGCGGTCCGGCCGCCGGTCAACGGGAGCTTCGAGGTCGCGCTGCCGCCGGACACGGGCGCGTCGCTGCCGCTGCTCTCGGAGGTCCGGCCGGACAACGACGACCGCCGGACGGTCGACGACCGGGTCCACCTCACCTGGGAGGAGCTGGACACATCGGTGCTGGTCGTCCGGTGGTACCTCGACCGCGACCTGTGGCTGTTCGGCGGGATGGCCGCGATTGCGGTTCTCGTCGGCCTCGCCGGCGCCGCCTACTACTACCGGCAGGTCCAGCAGGCCAAGAAGCGCCGGCAGTCGGAGGGCCTCGACGTGGACGTCGGCGACGACGACGGTCGGGACCCGCCGCCGGGGATGGGGTGATACTGCCGACTGTAACTACGTGGGCTCTCATCGAATGTAGTGAAACAGAGCATCTGTTGGGAAATTGGTAGGTAGGCCAGTGCGAGATACGACGCGCGAGTCTTGCACGGGTGATTGGCCCGACTGAACCTGCGGTAACAGTCAGTATAGAGCGCATACACTACTCACCGGCCAGCTCACGCTATATCTCGTCCGGTCTGCGGATAGGAGAATGAGAAACATATCACGCGTGAAAACACGGTGCAGCGGTCAGTCTGGCGGAGTCGCTATACGCAGGTTGGAACATCGCTCAGTCTGAGAGTCATCTTTCGTCGAGATCTAGTTACTCACAGTGGCCCTCAATCGTCTCTTGTCTGTCGGAGAGATTTGGTTACGACTGTAGAGGTGTCGGCGGAAGCCTCGAATCCTCAGTGGCTCGAGAATTGGTCGTCGCCGAGACAGTAGGCCGGACACTGATTCGATGTACACGAACGGTACGCTCTACTCCCTATCTCCTCACGAGGATCCACGCATTGGACACCTTGCCGCTCACCCGCGAGAAGATGTTGAAGACGACTCCAACCAGCGCTAATGGACACACCAGGGCGAATATGACGTACATGACCATGAGCCAGAGTGGCCGGGTTCCAGCCATCGTCCATCCCAGATACACTGACAGTGCCAACCCAGATACACTGACAGTGCCAACCCTCCAACGATAGCTAACGCAACAGCGAGACTCACACGGTCCGAGGAGCCACCCTGATAGGCATACAGACCGTTTAGGATGATGACGAGGCCCGCGGCGAAGAACGCGGCACCTGTCGGTGCCATGATCGCCATGATGAGAACAAAACCAGCTCCGATACCCGTCTGGGGATCAGCGGTGTAGAGATAGACGGCGGCGCTGACAAGTACGATCGGATAGATGCTGGCGGCGATTCGTTGATATCGCCTGTGGTCCTGTTCGGTCAGCGCCAGTATACCCGGCACAAGGTTCGGTTGCTGTGATTCGCGCATATGTTTTGTGCTGCTGTCGGTTGAGAACGGGCCGACAGTCGACGATCAGAGCCAAGACCAGTTTGTAGGGCTATTGTAGAGCAAACCAACGAAGTCGACGTAGAGGCCGGCAAGCGTCAAGTTCCCGAACTGTTCGGCCGCGTATTCGAGGGCCGCCCGAAGCCGTGCGGAACCGTCAACCGGCACGAATACACGCATCGCTTACCTATCGGAAAGTTGACGATAAATCCGGGCGCTTGCTCGGGAGGCAGGATTCACGCCCCGTGACGCGTCACGCACGCCGGGAGCCCGGTGAGTTCCACGGGCTCGGAGTTGTCCGGCGAGTAGACCACCATCTGGCCCGTCTCCATGTACGGCACCTTCCCCTCGAGGTTCGAGGGGATGTTCACCGCCGAGATGGCGTCCTCGTCGCCGAGGTTCAACACGACGGTGGTGTTGACCTGCTTGAAGATCGGGTCGGCGACGTCCTGGGGGTCCTGCGTGACGAGGAACAGCCCCAGGCGTTCCTTGCGCCCTTGCTTTGCGGCCTCGGCGAACTTCCCGATGACCTTCCGGGCCTGGACGCTGTCGGCGGCGGTGAGGAAGGTGTGCGCCTCGTCCATCCCGAGGATCAGCGGCGTCTCCTCGATCCGCGGGTAGTCGGGGTCGTTCGAGAGCTTCTGGTCGACGAGCAGCGAGGCGACCGCAAGCACCACGGTCGTCGCCGCGCGGGAGTCGTTGATGTGGTAGGTCGGCACCGTCGTCAGCCCGCCCGGGCGGACGAACTGGCCGACGAGGTCGGTTATCGGGCGGGCGTCGCCGTCGAAGACGTCGCCGAAGCCGTACGCCCGGCGCTTGACCGCGTCGAAGGTCGCCTCGTGAACGCGGCCGGACTCGTCGAGTTCCTCCCGCAGCGAGGGGTCGTCGAGGAATGACATGAACGCCGCGTAGGTACCGCCGTCGCGGCCCCGGGCGTCGAAAAAGCGGTTGAGGAGGTACCGGAGCGCCCCGTACTGGTTGTCGTTGAGGTCCGATCCGGCGATGAGCCACGGATTCGACCGGACCATCCCGAACGGGATGGTGAAGGCGACCTGCTCGGCGCCGTGGTGGGCCGCCGCGTAGGTGGCGTCGCCGACGGTGGGGACGAAGACCGTCGTGTCCTCGACGCCGCCGTGCGCGATGCCCTCCCGCTCGAGGCGGCGCTCGGCCGACGCGTCCAGCGCCGGGTTGTCGTCGTGCATCTGGGCGTACTCGTCCTGCGGGTCGAACTGCACGACCGCCGGCGCCACCTCCCGGCCGTCGTCGACGGGGTACCGACGGTCCTCGGCGAGGTACTGCCGGAGCACGTTCTTCGCGGCGTGGGTCTTCCCGGAGCCCGTGCCGCCGGCCACGAGGGTGTGTCGGAACACGAGCGGGTCGCCGGCCCCGTAGTCGTCCTTAAGTCGGTAGTCGATCGTCGGCGGTTCGGCGGCGGTCCGGACCGTCTCGCCGCCGACCGAGAGGTGCCCGACGAAGACGCCCTCCTCGGGGATCTTCAGTCCGGTCTTGATCTCCGCGGAGTCCGCTGCCCGCCGGACGACGGTCTCGGGCTTCGGCACCCGGTCCGGCATCCGGCGTTTCAGCTCGCCGGCGTCCCGCGGCGTTGCCGACTGCCCCACCGGGGCACTTCGCGCCTCGCCGTCGGTGTACAGCACCGCGACCGGCTCCAGCGTGGCCATGAACTTGTAGTCCTCCTCGTCGATCCCCGAGCGGCGCATCGCGCGGCGGGCGTGGATCTCGGTCGCGTCGTCCGTGCGGAACTCCTGGACGTACTCGAGGGCGACGATCCGGCAGAAGAGGAGTTCCTCGTCCGGGTATGGCGCGAGGAGGTAGCTCCCGATGCGGACCGCCGACCGGTTGTCGACGGTGACGTAGGCACACAGCCGGGTGTCGTCGGCCGACTCGCTGATGACCAGGCCCTCGCTGGCCGACAGCGTCCCGATGCCCCGGTCGGCGCCGACCGGCGTGGCCGACACCTCCTCGAAGTCGTCGGTCGCGTCGTCGGCGACAGCCTCGCCGGGCGCCCGGTCGTCCCGTCCGCCCGACCCGTCGTCGGAGTCGAAGGTCTCGAAGTCGCCGGGGTCGGACATACGGAGCGTCTCGTCGGCACCGCCCAAAAACCCTCCCGTGGCGCGGCGAAAGTGGACCGGCGGGTGAGAGTCCTGCCGGGTCCGGAGGGTGCAGTCTGGGGCCGTGGCGGTCAGAGGGGCATCGGGCCGCCGCCGGCCTCGTCGCCGCCGGCCTGCCGGGCGTCGGCCAGCAGGCCTGACACCGGGGGGACGTACTCGTAGCCTGGCACGATGCCCTCCACGTAGGTGCCCTCGACGTACTCCGCCAATGCCTTCGCGATGGCCGGCGCCTGGTCAACATTGCCCCACTCGAAGCCGAACACGGCGACGGCGTCGCCGGCCTCCTCGAACACCCGCCGCTCGGCCAGCTCGACGTCGTGTCGGACCGCCATCGGCGCGTCCGCCAGCCGGCGCTCGTAGGTGTCGAACCACCCCTCGAGGACGCTCGCCCCGACGTCGTCGGCGGTCGCGGCCTGCAGCGTCGGCGCCCGCACCTCCAGGGTGTACCGGGGCGCCGGCCCGTCGGTCGCCGCGGCGGTCGCTCGGGCGTCGAACGCGGTCGTGGTCACCTCGAACCACTCGCCCGCCCGCTCGAAGGCGTCGTGGGACTCGAAGGCCTCGACCGCCTGGTCGGGCACGTCGGCCGTCATCGTGGGGCCGGATAGACGAGGGTCGGGCAAAAGGCCGTCGTCATGGCCCGAGTCGGTCGGGTTCCAAGTGAATGCCGGCTTCACGGGGCTCACGGTTTTCGATGGTCGCCGTTCGCCCATCCGGCGGCGCTCCCTGGCTCACGGTTCACTTCGTTCGCCGGCAGAGCGTCGCCCTGCCGAGCCCTCGCTCGCTTCGCTCGCGAGGACACCGTTCGCCCGTTCGGCGGCCTCCCTGCGGTCGGCCGCGGCTCGCGGCTCACTCCGTTCGCCGCTCGCTCGTCCGGCGACCCTCCCCCCGGTCGGGTCGCCCGGCTCGCGTGTCGTCGGTCGCTCCGCTCGCTGCTCGCGGCTCGCGTGTCGTCGTTCCCTCTGGTCACTCCTCCCGCTCGCTCATTCCGCGGCCTCCCTCCTGTCGGCCGCGCGGCTCCTCGCTCCGCTGCGGTGCCGGGCTGCGACTCGCCGGCTTCGAATCCCTCGTCGCATCCCCGCTCACGAGATACTCGCGACGCGTCGCTGCCGCGACGCGCCGCTCTGGATGTTCGCGGGGATGCGAGGGGAGGGATTCGAACCCACGGACCTCTACAGGAGCGGATCTTAAGTCCGCCGCCTTTGTCCGGACTCGGCCACCCTCGCGGGCGTCATCGACGGACGGTGTTGGCAGGCAAAGTGGTTTCGGTCGTCCTGACCGCCGCCCCGGTCCGCTTGTAAAGGTTGGGGCCGAATCCCCACGGGTCCATCGCCGTTTGCCGGTAAAACCATCGTCTATCCGTGCAGCGAAGCATTTTTTAAAGCTCGCAATCAGTCAGAGGTATGCGTTCCGAAACCCTCCCCGAGGTCGACACGACCCGACGCCGAGTGCTCGCTGCGATGGGCGGCACGGCAGCCGTCGGGCTCGCCGGCTGTCCCGACGGCGACTCGGAGCCGACCGACACCGGGACCGACGAGGACAACATGACCGACGAATCGACGCCCGGAGCGTCGGTTCCGACCGGCGAGTTCACCGCCTCGGTCGGCGCCAACCCGAGTACGTTCGACCCGCAGATCGTCACCGACGCCACGTCGGCGTCGACCATCGAATCGCTCTGTTATGAGACCCTGATCACGGCGACGTTCGACCTCGCGGAGTTCCGTGGCCTGCTGGCGAGCGAGTTCGAACGCGTCGACGACACCACGTTCCAGTTCACCCTTCGCGAGGGCGTCCAGTTCCACACCGGCGACGAGTTCACCGCGGAGGACGTCCCGTTCTCCGTCGAGCGGATGCGCGGGACGACGAACGACGCGACGGTCGCCTGGATCGACAGCGTCAACGTCCAGGGTGACTACCAGGTCGAGATCGTGGCCAGCGAGCCGCACGCCCCCGCATTCACCGACATCAGTGCCATCCCGATCATGCCGAGCGGCTTCGACGCCATCAGCGAGAACCCCGAAGAGGACGAACACGACTTCCAGTCGGAGACGCTCGGGACGGGCCCCTATACGATCGAGGAGTTCCAGTCCGAGGACCGGCTGGTGGTGAGCGCCTACGAGGACTACTGGTACGACGGTGGGGACTACCCCGGCACGTCGCCGTGGGAGACCATCACCTTCCGCGTGATCCCCGAACAGGTGTCCCAGGAGGAGGCGATGAAGTCCGGCGAACTCGACATGATCGACAACGCCGCCCCGTTCGACCTCGCCCAGTGGGAATCCGAGAACGCCGAGGTGGTCCAGGACGTCGGCGTCGGGTTCGACTTCATCACCTACCCGGTCAACCAGGAGCCCTACACCAACCCCGACTTCCGCCGCGGCATGACCCGACTCATCCCGCGGGAGGACGTCATCGAGGCCATCTTCGGCGGCAACGCGACGCCGCTGGCCGGCCCGATCAGCCCCGGTCTGGGCGCCTACTACGACGAGGAGGAAGAACAGCGCCTCCGCGAGGAGTACGTCGGCGAGGACGTCGAGGCGGCCGAGGAACTCCTCGACAGCGCCTTCGAGGAGGAGGACGTCGAAAAGCCCTTCCAGGTCAGCCTCATCACGAACGTCAACCGCACGCGGGAGCGGTGGATGGAGGTCGTCCAGCAGCGGTTCGACGATACTGAGTACTTCGACGCCGAACTGGACGTCCGGGCCTTCTCCGACCTCGTTCCGTTCCTGCTCGACCCCGAGGGCGCCGCCCAGAGTACGGACGTCGTCGGGATCGGCTGGACCGGCGGCTCCGACCCCGACGGCCACGTCGCTCAGCTGCTCCACTCCCGGAACCACGTCCCCGACGGGTTCAACTGGAACCTCTACGAGAACGAGGAGGTCGACCAGCTCATCGACGACGGCCAGACGACCATCGACGTCGACGAGCGCAAGCAGATCTACAGCGACCTCCAGGAGCGTGTAGCCCAGGAGTCCCCTGCAGCCTACATGTGGACCGGCGACCAGATCGACGTCCTCAACCCGGATTCGGTCGCCGACACCGGCGACTGGCAGCCCCACCCGAACTCCAGCCTCCGGTACGACACCCTCTACGCGCCGGTCCGCGGCCAGCTCGTCGCTCCCCCGGAAAGCTGACGGACGTCCCACGAGCCCATGAGTCTCCGACGGTACGTGCTCAAGCGGCTCCTCATCACCATCCCCCTACTTTTGGGCGTCACACTCGCGACGTTCGCGATGGTTCACTTCATCCCCGGGGACCCGATCGACTTCATCACGCTTTTCACCGAACTCGACCCCGAAACCAAACAAGAGATCCGGGCACGGTACGGCCTCGACGACCCGATCTACATCCAGTACCTCGACTGGCTAGCCGACGCCGCCCGCGGTGACTTCGGGACGTCGATCACCACCCGCCAGCCGGTGACCAAGGAGATCGCCGAACGACTGCCCTTCACCCTGATGATGGGGTCGATGGCGTTCGTGATCGCGATCGTCACCGCCATCCCCGCCGGCATCGCCGCCGCCTACCACCGGAACACGAAGGTCGACCAGGTCAGCCGGGTCGCCGCGCTGCTCGGCATCGCGATCCCGAACTTCTGGCTCGGCCTCATCCTGATCCTCGTGTTCGCCAGCTGGCTCGACGTGTTTCCGGTGCTGCCCCCGACCGGCGAAGGCCTCCTGAGTTCCGAGATGATCGTCTACACCCTGCTGCCGGCGCTGGCCATCGGCACGGGGTCGACGGCGCTTCTGATGCGGCTGATGCGCTCGTCGATGGTCGAGGAACTGGACAAGGACTACGTCACGATGGCCCGTGCGAAGGGGCTGCCCGAGCGCACGGTCGTCGGCAAGCACGTGCTCCGGAACTCGCTCATCTCCGTCGTCACGGTGGCGGCGATCCAGGTCGCGTTCATCATCAGCGGCTCCGTCGTCGTCGAGATCGTCTTCTCCTACCCCGGGCTCGGTCGCCTCCTCGTCAACCGCGTCCGCAACCACGACTTCCCCGTCATCCAGGCGCTGGTGCTCATCATCGGCGTCGCCGTCATCTTCGCGAACCTGCTCGCCGACGTCCTCTATGCGTACCTCGACCCCAGGATACGATACTGACCATGGCCACGGAACGAAACGACGCCGGACCGGAACGCGGACGCATCCGCGTCGAGGGCTACGACGCCGCCACCGACGACCGCGAGTTCGACACCGCCTGGGAGCCCACACTCCAGTCGGAGGAGGGCAAAGGGCGGCTCTACTACGCCTGGCGGCGGTTCAAACGCAACAGACTCGCACTCGCCGGCGCCGCGACCATCGGCTTCATGACGCTGTGTGCGATCTTCGCCCAGCCCATCCGCGTCCCGGAACAGGTACCAGTGCTGGCCGGACAGCTCGTCCAGCCGGTCGCCCTGGCGCCGGCCGACCCCGCAAACCAGGAGGTGCTGCTGGGCCACCAGCCACCCACCACCGAACACCTGTTCGACTGGCCGCCGAGCATGCTCCATCTGTTCGGGACCGACTGGGCCGGCCGGGATATCCTCTCGCGAATGATGTACGGGGCCCGCTGGAGCCTCTCGATCGGCTTCATCGCCGTGGTCGTCGCGCTGTTCATCGGCGTCCCGCTCGGTGCGATCGCCGGCTACTACGGCGGGTACGTCGACGAGGTGATCATGCGCGTCGTGGACCTGCTGTACGCGTTTCCGTTCATCGTCCTGGCGATCGCCGTCATCGCCATCCTCGGTCGGGGCTACTGGGAACTCGTGTTCGCATTGATCGTGGTCGGGTGGCTTGCCTACGCCCGTATCCTCCGCGGCGAGATCCTGAGCGTCAAGGAAAACGAGTACGTGACCGCGGCCAAGGCGCTCGGCGCCACCGACCGGTCTGTCATCGTCCGTCACATCCTCCCGAACGCCATGGCGCCGGTCATCGTCCAGGCCACACTGAGCGTCGGGACGGTCGTGCTGGCGGCCGCTGCCCTCGGCTTTATCGGCCTCGGGCTCTCCCCGGCCAGTGCGGAGTGGGGCGTCATGCTCCGGGTCGAACAGGACTCGATGGCCCGCGGCCGGTGGTGGGCCGGGTTCTTCCCGGGGCTCGCCATCTTCGTCTTCGTGCTCGCGATAAACCTGGTCGGTGACGGGGTCCGCGACGCGTTCGACCCGCAGGGCGAGGGCGGTGAGAGGTTCCGCTGACGATGGCGATGCTCGAGGTCGAGGACCTGAACGTCAGGTTCTACACCGAGGACGGCGTCGTGAAGGCGACGAACGACCTCTCCTACCGGGTCGAGGCCGGCGAACGGTTCGGCGTGGTCGGCGAGAGCGGCGCCGGCAAGAGCGTCACCAGCCTCGCCGTGATGGGACTCGTCGACGAACCGGGCGTCATCGAGAGCGGCGAGATCCGGTTCAAGGGCGAAGACCTCCTCGAGCTCGACGACGAGGAGATGCGGCGGCTCCGCGGGAACGAGATCGCGATGATCTTCCAGGACGCCGAGACCGCGCTGAACCCGGCCTACACCGTGGGCGAACAGATCAGCGAGGCGATCCGGCACCACCTCGCGCCGGGCGAGGCCGCCGCCGAGGAACGATCGATCGAGATGCTCGAGTCCGTCGGCATCCCGGACCCCGCAACGCGGTACTCGAACTACCCCCACGAGTTCTCCGGCGGCATGCAGCAGCGCGCCGTCATCGCGATGGCGCTGTCCTGTGACCCGGACCTCATCATCGCCGACGAACCGACGACCGCCCTGGACGTCACCATCGAGGCGCAGATCCTCACCCTGCTGGAGGAGATCGCCGAGGAGTTCGACACGGCGATCCAGCTCATCACCCACGACCTCGGCGTCGTCGCCGAGTTCTGCGACCGGATGATGGTCATGTACGCCGGCCACCCCGTCGAGATGGCGCCCGTCGAGGACGTCTACTACGACCCACAGCACCCCTACACCGTCGGGCTGATGAGTTCGATCCCGCGGATCGGCGACGACCGCGACCGGCTCGACACCATCCCGGGCCGGATGCCGGACCTCATCGAGATGCCGCCCGGCTGTAACTTCCACCCGCGGTGTCCCTACGCCGAGGAGGTCTGCACCCGCCGCGAACCCCCGCTCGTCGACACCGACACGGGCCAGCCCGCCGACGTCGCGGACCACGACAGCCAGGTCGCCGCCTGCCTCGCCCACACCGGCGAACTCACCGGGCGGCTGGACTACGAGGTGACGGTGCGGGACGACACCCACTCGCGACCCGTCGGCTCCACCGGGGACGGGAGTCCCAGTGAGTAGCGACGAACCGCTCGTCCGGGCGGAGAACCTCGAGAAGCACTACCGCTCGGAGACGGATTTCCTCGACCGGCTGCTCGGCCGGCGGGAGTGGGTGAAGGCCGTCAACGGTATCGACCTGGAGATCCGGCCGGGCGAAACACTTGGGCTCGTCGGGGAATCCGGCTGCGGGAAAAGCACCGTCGGCCGGACGCTGCTCCGGCTCGAGGAGCCGACGGCGGGCAGCGTCTACTACGATGGCCAGGACATCGGCGCGCTGTCCGGGCGGGAACTCCGGGAGCTCCGGCAGGAGATCCAGCTCATCTTCCAGAACCCCCGGTCGAGCCTCAATCCCCGGCTGACGGTCAACGACATCATCGGGGAGGCCCTCGACATCCACGGCCTCGCAGCAGGCAGCACTCGCGACCAGCGGATCAAGGAGCTGCTCGAGACCGTCGGGCTCAACGCGAGCCACGCCAACCGGTACCCCCACGAGTTCTCCGGCGGCCAGCTCCAGCGCATCGGGATCGCCCGGGCGCTGGCGGTCGACCCGGATTTCGTCGTCTGTGACGAACCGGTCTCCGCGCTGGACGTCTCCGTGCAGGCACAGATCCTCAACCTCCTCGAGGACCTCCAGGAGGAGTTCGGCATCTCGTATCTGTTCATCGCCCACGACCTCTCGGTCGTCGAGCACATCGCCGATCGGATCGCGGTCATGTACCTCGGCGAGATCGCCGAGATCGGTACGCCCGAGGAACTGTTCGCCCCGCCACAACACCCCTACACCGAGGCGCTGTTGTCCGCGATCCCGGAGCCGGATCCGAACTGGGAGGCCGACCGGATCATCCTCGAGGGCTCGGTGCCATCGCCGATCGACCCGCCGGCCGGCTGTCGGTTCCACACCCGGTGTCCGCACGTGATCCCGCCGACGGACTACGAGTTCGAGCAGGCGGAGTGGCGGGCCGTCCTGGCACTCCAGGAGCGCATCGAACGGGCCGACATCGACTTCGAGACGATCGACGCAGACGCCGACGACGATCCCGACCTGGTCGCGGCAGCGATCAGGGCGGAGTACGGCGTTCCGGAAACGCTCTCCGACCCGCGGGCGGAGGCCGTGCTGTCGGACGCACTCGGTGCCGTCGCTCGCGGCGACTTCGAGGCGGCCGCCGGGCGGCTCGGGGAGGTGTTCGTGACGCCGTGTCGCGAACACGACCCGGACCTCCGCGACATCGAGACCGGGCGGGCGGCCTGTCACCTGTTCGACGTCCGGTACGCGGACGGCAGCGTCGACGGCGGCGGGGACGAGTCGACGGATGCCGACCGGTCCGGCGCGACTGACGAGTGACCCGGCCGGGTCGACGCCCGCGGCGGGCACTGTTCAGAATAGGATGTCGTTCGTCAAACTGCTCTACTCACCGGGCGCAGGGCCTCAGTCGACCCCTCGGAGAACCTGATCGGGTGGGACTCCGCAAGGGGCCGGCTGCGTCGCGGCGTCGCCGCGACGTCTGTCGGTTGCCGGCGAGCCGGCAACCCGCTCGGGGAGGGACGGCGACGGTGAGCCGAGCGCGGCGAGGCGAACGTTGCTGGGCGAGCGGCGCGAGTCCTGCGGAACAAGCACTGGAGCGAACGGGCGGCGCGAGCGGAGCGAGGGCCGCCGGATGTGCGAGCGGCGACGCCGCGAGCAGTGAGCGAAGCGCGCAGCGAGCGGGCGGCGCGACCGCAGGGAGGGCCGCCGGACGGGCGAGCGGCGAACGGAGTGAGCCGCGAGCCGCCCGACCCGAGAAGCCGGGGGCTTGCGTCCACCTAAGGACTACTCCACGCATAAGTTAGACACTGCTCCGCGGCGCAGGGAACGAACTACCTTCCTGGAGCCAGTACGTCGGGTCGATGCGTCGCATCTACGACTCGGGGGCGCTGGACCGGGACGACGAGGACCCGTTCCGGCCCGGGACGCGGGACGACGACCGGACGCCGCAGGCCGCCCGCAGCCTCCCGATGAAGACGCTCAGCGACGCCCTGGCGCCCACCTGGCTCCGCCACCGCGCCATCTCGGTTTCCGTCACGACGCCGGCCGAGACGTACGCGGTCGGCGACCCGGTCCCGTTCACCGTCGAGATGAAGAACGCCCTCCCGGTCCCGATCAGCGTCCCGACCCGCTCCCCGCGGCTGTGGGCGTGGGCGGTCGACGGACACCCCGAGGGCTCACACGTCCCCGAGACGCCGAGCCAGGATACCGGCGTCCTGGAGTTCGACCGCGGCGAGTGGAAGGCGTTCGGCCGCACCTGGCACGGGCTGTTCCAGGTCGAGGGTGCCGAGTGGGTCGCGCCGGACCCGGGCGAGTATACGATCAGCGCCGCGATCAACGTCGAGGCGCCGGTCGAGAGCGGAGTCTACGACGAGACGACGGTCGAGATACGGTGAGGGCCGCCCAGACGCCGGCCGAGTCAGTCGGGACCGTCGTACAGCCTGTTCGTCGCGGACTCGGCGAGCGTCCGGATGTCCTCGACCAACTCGTCGCTCCGGTCGACGGCGTAGGTCGGGTCCGGCCCCTCGTCCACCTCGAGCACGTCGAACGGCTCGAGGGCCTCCAGCGCCTCGATGGTGGCGCTCCGGTTGATCCCGGCGTGTTCGGCGATCGCCGCCGCCGTCAACGGTTCCCCGGCGTAGAACAGCGTGACCAGCACCCGAGCCCGAACACGGTTTGCGAACAGTGCCACGAGTCCGTTCCTGTCGACGAGGGCCATCACGTCCTCGAGTCGGTCCTCGGGTGGCTCGGACATTGCTGGCCGGACGTCGCGGAGCGGTTTAACCACACCGGAACGGTCCCCGGTGTGACCCCTGACCGCCCGGCCTCCGGCGACTGCCGACCGGTGGACGGGCCGGCTGTTCGTCTCGGCCAGTCCCTACTCGACCGACAGCGTTACGTCGCCCGCCGGGTCGGGCGCGATCTCCTCGTCGGGGTGGCAATCGACGACGTGGACGAGGCTGTCCGGGACTGGCCGCCCGCGACGGACTCGTCCGTCGCGAAGATGATCTCGTCCGTCGCGAAGATGCTCTCGTGCGGCGCCTCCGAGACGGGCGGCGCGTCGACCTCGCCGATGTCGCTGGGGTCGACGGGCTCGTCGGCCACGTCGATGTCTCCGGGGGTCCACGGATTCGACGTACCGACTCCGACGGCGGCGCGGATTGGCCGGCTCCCGTCGGCGGTGGCCGAATCGCTGCGGCGGACACTCGTCTCCGGGCCACATTTAACACCGACTGCGCCGCAGGGTTGGCATGACGCTGGACCCCGTCCACTTCGACGGGATCGCCGACCTCGCCGGCCGTATCAGCCGACGGGTCGACCCGACCGGCCGCGGCGAGTTCGCCGACACCGTCTACGAGGAGTTCCTCGACCCGCTGGTCGAGGATGACCGCCGCGTTCTCGAGCCGGTCGGCGACCTCCGGCGGCGACGGATCGACGTCGAGGACGCCGCCCTCCAGTCGGCGCCCTTCGAGACCCAGCACGGTCTCGACTCCGGCACCATCAACCCGACGACGTTCACGAACGGCCTCGTCCTCGACGTTGCCCAGGCGGCGATGGCGGCGGTGCCCTCCGAGCTCGACCTCCACCGCGCCCGGACCGTCGTGGCGACGGTCCACTCGAACGACGCCACCGTCGACTGCGGTGAAGCCGACTGGACCGACTTCGACAGTGAGTACTCCCGCGGCCGCATCCTCCAGGCGCCCCACGTCAACCGGTACGAGGACGCCGTCGTCCACGCGCTCTCGCTGTACCTCGCGGAGGTGACCCACGCCTCGAGGCGGGCCGACGACGTCGAGGACCTGCTCGTCCTGGACGGGCCCGTCTACCCGAAAGGGCTGCTGGCCTGGAGCGGCCGCCACCCGGAGCTTGCTGACCTGCTCGTCGAGGACCGCCGGCCACGCGACGTCGTCGCCAGCTACATCGAGCTCGTCGAGACGTTCGTCGACCGGGACGTGCCGCTGGTCGGGTTCGTCAAGACCGGCGGCGCGAAGACCGTCACTCGCGCGGTCCGGCGGCAACGCCGCGCCCCCTGGGTCGACGACGCGGCGTTCTTCCGGCGCGCCCTCGAGCGGGTCGACGCCGATGGCGACCGCCGCACCGACCAGCTCACGTTCACCAACTGGTTCGTCTCCCGTGGCGGCGTCGACGAGCCGCTCTCGGCGGGCGGGGACGCCCTCGGCCTCGAGCGCCGGCTCGACCCGGCAGACTACGAGGTCACCTTCTTCTGCGTCTACGACCCCCGCGAGGATCAGCTGTTCCGCGTCGAGGCGCCCGCCGCGTTCACCCGCGAGGCGGACCGGCGCGAAGCGCTTTCGATGCAGATCCTGCGGGACGTCGCCCACGAGCACGGGCCCCCGCTGGCCGTCGCGAAGGCCGATGAACTCGCCCGCATCAGCCGAGAGGAGAAGGCGGCGCTCTGCCGCGCCATCGAGGCCCGGTTCGACGCCGAGCGGGCCCGGAGCTACGACGACGAGCGCTGGGGCCTCGTGGTGTAGTATCCGTCCCTGAGACACTCATATTGCACGTCGAGCGCACCTTTAACCGGTGGTTATCCTGCTCGGCGACCACGCCGATCGCTCTCGGCTCGCTGGATCGGGTTGCGATATATCAGACAGTATCTATCTCGAATGCCCTCGGCACGTTCGAACAAAAATACGGTTCAATGGACCAGACAGCATCCACCTCGAAAGCCCTCGGCGCGCTCGAACAAAAATATGGTTCAATGGACCAGACAGCATCCACCTCGAAAGCCCTCGGCGCGCTTGAACAAAAATACGGTTCAATGGACCAGACAGCATCCACCTCGAAAGCCCTCGGCGCGCTCGCGGTCGCTCTGCGGGATATCCTCGCTCACATGCGTTCGCTCGGATAGAGCCCACAGAGCGACTCCCCTCCGGCGCGACCGCGCCTCGCCCTTTCAGTCCACCAGGAAACTGAACGGTCGGCGTGGCGTGCGCGCCTCGACCGCCGCGAGCACCCGCGAGCGGCGGTCGACACGTCGTGCGCGAGGGACGACCGAACCCGAGCCGGGC
>PXQY01000089.1:0-8581 GCA_003021745.1 Halobacteriales archaeon QH_7_69_31 | reverse complement strand
CGAGACCGCGGTCGATCCGGCCCGGAGGCCGCAAGCACCGCAGCGCAAGCGAGGAGCGCAGCGTGTCTCCCGGCCGGTCGAGCCGGTCGAGGGCTTCGGCGGTGGAACTAGCGTATATATCGGCATCGGAAAGCCTGTCGAGGACGCCGGGAGTCTCCACCCGGATCGATGGATGCCCCTGACACGTTTGGACGAACCGAACACCGACACCAATCGGTTCGAGTATGCGCTGTTATCGATACGTCGCTTCGAGAGTCCATCACGGTGTCGGGTCGTCGGCGACCTCGACGACGTCCACCGTCACGTCGGCCGCCGGGATGCCGAGACGGGCGAACTGGGTGCGGACGTGCTCGGTGCCCGCCTCGATGGCCGCCTCGCGGGTCTCGAACCCCCGCGGCAGCGGCGTCTCGAAGGCGACCTGGACCGCCCGGTCGCCGAGTTCCTGGGTCGTCCCGCCGCTGTCGACCTGATAGAACGCGTCACAGACCCAGACGTACGGGGCGTCGTCGTCCGGCGCGCCGCGGTACTGTGGCGGCTCCTCCCCGCGTTCGTACAGTGTCCCCGTGAGTTCGGTCCCGTGGGCCGACCCCCGAATCTGTAGCACGGGATATCTACGGTGGGCGCAGATAAATACCCACGCCGGCGGCGTCGCGGTGGGCCGATCGGGCCGACCGGCTACGCTGCCATCGCGACGTACGTGTGGGTGTCCTCGACGCCGTCCAGCCCCTGGACGCGGTCGGCGGCGATGTCCTTCACGTCGCCGGGGGAGGGCACGTCGACCTTCGCGATGACGTCGACGTCGCCGGCGACAATGTGGGCGGCGGTGACGCCGTCGACGGCTTCGACGTCGTTCCGGAGCCGGTCGGCCTCGCCCGTGTGGGCTTTCACCATGACGTAGGCGACGACCATCCTCAGGCACCCCCGGTGACGGCGGCCGGGCTCCGGTCGCCGACGATGATCCGCTGGACGTCCTCGAGGACGGCGAAGTCCGCGATCACGACCAGGCGGTCGCCGGCCTCCATCCAGCGGTCCGGATCCGGCAGCGTCAGCTGGCCGTCGGCCTTGCCGAACGCGAGGATGCGGGCGTCGGCGGGCAGCTCGATCTCCGACAGCGAGTAGCCCTTCATCGGCGAGTCGGTCGTGACCGTGAGCTGGACCAGCTGGATGTTCTGGGCGACGTCGGCGACCGCGCGGACGTTGCCGCCGACGAGGGCGTTCTTGGCCGCGATGGCGCCGAGCCGTTCCGGGTAGATGACCTCGTCCACGTCGGAGGCGTACTTCGTGACGACGTACTCCCGGTAGTCGTCGTCGACGCGCATCACCGTCCGGCAGTCGTGGGCCGACGCCATCATGCAAACGACGACGTTCACGAGGAGGTCACCGGACAGCGCCGCGACCCCGTCGGCGCCACCGAGGTCCTGCGCCAGGAGCGTCTCCTCCTCGCTGGCGTCGCCGTGGACCACCTCGAATCCCTCGTCCTCCAGGCGGTTGACCTTCGTCTCGTTGGGCTCGACGATGACCGTCTCGTGGCCCTCCTCCCGGAGGACCCGGGCGGTCCGCATCCCGACCCGGCCCGCGCCGACGATGACGAACCTCATGGCGGCGTCTACGACGACCGGCCCAATAATGTTACTGCATCCCACGCGGCGCCCGCCGGCGCCGGGAAAGCTTTTTCGCCGGGGTCCGTCAAGCCGACCCATGGTCAGGGCGTTCATCATGGTCGAGGCTGACACCGGCCACGCCGAGTCCCTGCTGGAGACGATCCGGGGATACGACCGCGTCGAGGACTCGAACGTCGTGGCCGGGGACGTCGACGTCATCGTCGAGGCCGAGGCCGAGGAGGTCTACGACGTCATCGGCGCCGTCGCGACCGAGATCCGGAGCCTCGAGGGCGTGACCGACACGAAGACCTACGTCTGTCTCGAGTAGCCTCGCCGGCGGGGCGGCGGCGCGGCGGCTCACCGCCGGTAGGGGTCGCCGTTGCGACGCAGGTGTTCTGCCAGGTCCGCACGCTGCCGCTCCAGCGTCGGCGGCGGGTCGTCGTAGACGTGGTCGAAGAGGTCCTCCGGGTCCCGCTCGGCCGACTCCGCCGACTCGCGGGCGGCGTCGAACGCCGCGTCCGCCGTCGACCGGACCGACTCGACGAAGTCCGCCGGGACCACGTCGGCGTCGCGGAGGTACTCGACGAACCGCTCGATCGGGTCGGCCGTCCGCCACGCCGGAAACGCCGCCCGGTCCTCGTAGCGTGTGGGGTCGTCGGCCGTGGTGTGGGGTCCCTCGCGGTGGGTGAGACTCTCGACCAGGACCGGGGTGCCGTCGCGGGCGGCAGACAGCGCCGCCGCGACCGTCTCGTGGACGGCCAGCGGGTCGTTGCCGTCGACCCGGCGGCCCTCGATGCCGTAGGCCTCGGCCTTCCCGGCGATGGTGTCGCTTGCGGTCTGGGCGGCCGTCGGCGTGGAGATGGCCCAGCCGTTGTTCTCACAAAAGAACACGACGGGCGTCTCGAAGACGCCGGCGACGTTCAGCCCCTCGTGGAAGTCCCCCTCGGAGGTGGCGCCGTCCCCGAAACAGCACAGCACCGCCTCGTCGGTGCCCCGGTAGTTCGCGGCCATCCCCAGCCCGGTCGCGTGCGGGATCTGGGAACCGACGGGGACCGCCTCCGGCAGCACCGGGACGTCGTGGCCGGACGCGAACTCGGGGTGACCGCGGCGGAACCGCAGGACGTCCGCCATCGGGACGCCGCGGGCCAGCTGCATCGCGTTCGACCGGTAGGTCGGAACGAGCCAGTCGGCCTCGGCCAGCGCCACGGCGGCGCCGACCTGGGAGGCCTCCTGACCGCGGTACGGCGGCCAGCCGCTCATCCACCCCTGCCGCTGGAGCGCGAAGGCCCGCTCGTCGAACACCCGCGCCCGGACCATCTCGCGGAGGAGCGTCCGCGCGAGGTCCGGCTCGACCTCTCCGGGGTCCCGCTCGCCGATGACGCGGTGCATACATCTCCTGGCACGCGGAGGGGGTTTAGCCGTGACGGACCGCGAGCGGAGCGGGGCGGGGCAGGGTGACGCCGCGACGACCGGACGGACAGACCAAAGAGCCTCCGCCGCGTACCGGCGTTCATGGTGTCGGTCGTAGACGTCGTCGGGCTGGTCGGGCTCCTCGCCGCGAACACGGCCCTGGCGGCGGTGTTCACGCGGCTGTTCCGGGTCCGGCTGTCGACCCGGTGGGGCGGGTTCCTCTATACGCTCCTGTTGACACCGCTCGTGCTCTCCGTGGTCACGCTCGTGGTCGGCCAGGCCGTCGGTCCGGACCTCGGCGGCGGCGCGACCGGCCTCGGCGCCACGGTCCTGGTGCCGCTGTCGCTCGGGATCGCCGTCGACTACTTCTGGATGCCGGCCCCCGACGAGGTCGAGGTCCCCGACACCGTGTAGCCGGCGGGGACGGGACCGGGAAACGACAGACAGGCCGTCGACGGCCCCGGCGGGACGGGGTAGACGGAATGGAACCGACGGGACGGAACACGGGGACGACACGAGACAGACAGGACGTGACCTGCCGGGCGGGACGTGACCGGACGGCCAGTAGGTGACCGGACGGACGTGACGTGGCCGCCACCCCTACCGGATCGCTTCGATGGCCCGCTCGGCGGCCGCGACGACGGCCTCGGGCGACCGGGTGGCGTCGATGCGGACGAACCGGCCCGGGTCGGCGTCGACGAGGTCCTCGTAGTTCTCCCGGACCCGTCCGAGGTAGCCCGCGGTCTCGAACTTGTTCGACACGCCCGCGCGCTCGGCGCCGGTCTCCGGCGGCACGTCGAGGTACAGCGTGAGGTCGGGCTCCCGGGTGAACGGCTCGTGGATGCCGCGGACGTACTCGACGGGCCGCGTGAGTTCCCCGGCCAGCGTCGCGCCCTGGTAGGCGTACCGGGAGTCCGCATAGCGGTCGGAGACGACGAGCCTGCCTTCCCGGAGGGCAGGCCTGATCAGCCGCGAGAGGTGATCGGCGTGGTCGGCGGTGTAGAGAAACAGCTCCGCCAGCGGGTCGGCGTCGTCGTCCCCGATGGAGCGGTCGACCGCGTCGCCGTACCACGACCCCGTCGGCTCCCGGGTGAAGACCGTCTCCGGCGAGAGGGAGTCCTGCAGGGCCGCCGCGACGGTGGTCTTCCCGCTCCCGTCGATGCCCTCCAGCGTGACGAGCATGTCCGGTCTCTGGGTGCCGGTCCATATGAGTGGCCGGGTCCGTCGACGAGGAGGCGGCCGGGACCGGAGACGAGAGCGGCACTGGCGGTCATCGCTACACCGCGGGGAACCAGCCGGGAACGGTACCGCCAGCGAGCGGAGCCCGCCCGGGTCGGACCCATCGACGACGGGTTGGATGGAGGCTTCCGGTGGCCGGTCCGCCCCGACCCGGCGGCGGTGGGCCGGCGCCCGATTGACGACTACCCGGCGGGCCAGGGCCCTTCACTCGCCGCGCGCTTGGCCTCAAGGACGGCGCCGGCGGCGAGGTCCAGCGCGAGTGACTCGCCGACGGGGTCGTCCTCGCCCGGTTCGAAGCCCGCCGAGACGACGGACCCGGCGGGCGGCCGAACGGCCACGGTCGCCTGCAGGCCGTCGGTCCGGCCCGAGAGTTCGGCGCCGACGACGAACTCGTCGGACAGCAGCGCCCGGGTCGAGGCGGCGACGTCGACGAGTTCGCGCCGGAACGCCCGCCGGCGCTCGACCGACGGCTCGACGTCGGCCGGGCCAGCGTGCGGAGAGTTGCCGTGCATGAGAGTGTCCGCCCTACAGCGCTGCCCGGTAAAAACCCGTCGTCGTGCGACCGGTCACGGAAGCGGCGTGCTCTCGCCGTACGCCGCGAGGACGACGGCGGTCGCGTGGGCGTCCGCCGGGGCCGGGCCCGACACAGTCCGGCGGCTCCGGTCATCGAAGTCACCGTCCCGCAGGTCGCAGCCGGCGGCCAGGCCGGTCTCGGCCCGCTGTTCGACCGCCGCCCGGTCGGTGCCGCCGGCCTCGTAGATCAGGCCGGGGCCGCCCGGGACCTTGGCCCACGAAAGCGTCGCGACGGCGGGCCCCTCCTCGTCGGGCGCGACGGTCGCGCGGCCCTCGACGACGGTGAGCCGGTCGCCGGCCGGGCCGAGGTCGGGGGCCGTTCCGACGGCCTCGACGGTGGCGTCGGCCGGCACGACGGACGACACCCGGACGAGGTTGTACTCGTGGACGTTCGCCGCGGCGAGGGCCGCGTCGTAGGCCGCCATCCCCGTCGGGCCCGTGCCGGTGCCCCAGACGACCCGGATGGTGTCCATCACCCGGCGGTCGGCGACCGAGACATAACCCCGTTTCGGAACGGCGGCCACGGGGGCTGGACCGCTCGACTGCCCCGGTCTGGCCGGACCGGCCCGCCGGTCGTGTGCGGTCGGCACAACAGCAATCCTGTTATAACATCGCGCGTCCCTACCGGACGAATATGACCAAGCGCCACGTCTCGCTGCCGCCGGAGGCCGAGGAGGGCCTGGAGGCGTTCCTCCGGGAGGTCGACCGGCGGCTGGCGAGCGACGAGGACACCTGCGACGTGGTCGAGGACGTCCTCGTCGACCTCCACGGCGACCGGGCCGCCTACGAGCGCTGGCGGGCCGGCGAGGACATTTCGCCGGCCGAGCGGGTTCGCCTCCAGGGGTACGACCCGTGCAACGCGACGCTGGAGAGCGAGTACTACGCCGAGAAGGACGAAGCGGCCTTCGAGGACTCGAAACACCTCCAGTGGCTGTGGCGGCAGTTCGACGCGACGCCGATGGCCGACAACGTGGAGTTCGCGCTGCGGTTCCGGCGGATGCTGGCCGACCACCTCTTCGCGGAGTGCGGCGAGGACTGCCGGTTCTTCGAGGGGATCACGTTCACCTACGGCCACAACATCGCCGTCGGCGACAACGTCGTTGTCCACGACGACGTCCACCTCGACGACCGCGGCCGGCTCACCGTCGGTGACCGCGTGTCCATCAGCGACGGCGTCCACGTGTACAGCCACGACCACGACGTCGTCGACCAGACCGAGGTCGAGAACTACCACACCATCATCGAGGACGACGTCCGGCTGACCTACGACGCAATGGTCCGTGCGGGGGTCCGCGTGGGTGAGAACGCCCTCCTCGGTGCCCGCGCCGTCGCCCAGTCCGACGTCCCCGCCCACCACGTCGCCGTCGGCATCCCGGCCCGCAGCGTCAGCGTCAAGCCGGGCTGGGAGTCCGTCGCCGAGCCCGTCGACGCGGACCAGCCTGACGGCCACGCGGACCGACGGCTCCCCGACGAGGTGCCGGACGGCGCCAGGGTGTTCGACGAGTTCCAGCGGGACTTGTCGCCGCCGGAATAGGCCGCCCGCGGCCCGGCCGAGCCGGCGCGACGCCGGACCGGACCGCCGCGGCGGCGCTCGGGCGGTCCGCCCGTGCCGGTACCATTCCAGCGCCAGGCCCGCGAGGGCACCGAGCTCGACGAGGCGACGCATTGCCGTGGGGACGGACGACGCGGCATAACGGTTTTGGTTCGACCGCCCGGGGCGATGCGCACTGGACCGCGGGCCGGTGCGACGCGGGTGGAAAGCGGTATCCGTCGCGGGCGCCGACCGGCGGCCGTGCGGAGCGTCGCCATCAACGTCGCGGCCAACACCAACGAGCCCGGGTTCCGCGGGCCCATCCATGGTGACGGCCGGTTCGAGTACGTCCCGATCCCCGAGACCGAACCCACCCGAGCGGACGCCGACGTCCCGACGTACGGCGACCTCGACCTCGACGTCGACGCGAGCGCCGTCGCCGACCGGCCGGTCCACCTCGACCCGACCTTCGCCGGCGTCCACGGCTGTGAGCGCTACACCTACGGCGACCCATACGGCGTCAAGGCCCGGCCGCTGTTGGACCTGTCGGCCGGCGACTACGTGTTCTTCTACGCGACGCTGTCGACCGCCGCCGCCGACCCGGCCGACTGGCTCGCCCCCGAGTGGGGCGCCTACGTCATCGGCCAGTTCCGGCTGGCCCGCGACCCCGTCCCAGGCGACGCCTACCCCGACCTCTCGCCTGACGAGCGCGCCGCCTTCGCGTCGAACGCCCACCTCAAGCGGGAGACGTTCGATGCCGCGGTGCTCCTTGCGGGCGACCCCGGCGCGTCGGCGCTCTACGAGCGCGGCGTCCCGCTATCCCGCCCCGGGGCCGGCGCCCAGGCCAACCGGCTGGTCACCGATCTATCGAGCGACTCCGGGCGGGGACCGTGGTGGCGCCGGCCACTTCGCTTCGGGGCGGACGGGACAGAGGAGATCAGACGGCTCAGGACCGGAGACCGAAATCGAGCGTTCGCGTAGGGTCAGAACTCGACGATCGGGTCCTCGCCGAGGTCCTCGAGTTCCACGAGGGCTCGGCGGAAGAGGAGCCCGAACGCGAGGTGCTGGGCCATCGCGTCCTCGATCCGCTCGCAGGCCGCGTCGGCGTCCTCGACGCTGTACTCCTTCGTCTGGACGAGTTCGTGGACCGAGAGGACGTCGTCGTCCTTCAGGTCGTGGAGCACCGGGTAGACCGTGCCCGGACTCAGGTCGGCGCCGAAAAAGCGCTCCAGGTCCTCCATCACGCCCATCCCGTGGGTTTCGCTCTCCCGCAGCTCCACGAGGGTCGCCACCAGCTCCGGCAGCGACTGCTTGATGATCCCGTCGTCGACGGCCAGCGTCGGCTCGTCGAACAGGGCGCGGGCCGTCTCCGCGACGACCGTCTCGGTCCGGGCCGCCGGCTCCGCATCGTCCGTGCTGCCGACGCCGTTCATCTCGCTCACCAGACTCTGTAGGGGCTCTTCGGTCCCCGGCTGTGGGGTCTCCTCGGTCACCGGCTGTGGGTCGCTCATCGCTACTACATCCCACGGGAACTTCCCCCATAAAGCAGCCAGAACGTCCACTAAAACGACCCGAATTGAACGGTATGAACGGTTTAAACGATCTCTCGCGCCCCGATAGATGGCTCGTGGGCCCGTGGCCCCGGGTCAGAGGGATGGAATCCGGGTCAACGTCGCTCGATACGGACCCAGGTCACGTCGGCCGCGCGCGCCGAGGTGCCGACCGGCCCCAAGAGACGAGCGATGATCACGGTCGCTCCCCAGTCGTCCGTGCCGATGCTTCCTACAGCCACCCCGTCCGCTCGCTAAATCGAGGCGCTCCCTTCGGTCGTTTCGGCCCGCTCGCGGATCGCGTGTCGTCCCTTCCTACGGTCGGTCCTCCCGCTCGCCATCATCGAGGCGCCTCGCTTCGCTCGGCGCCTCGCTATGCGCCGTCCGGGAATTGAACCCGGGCTAGTGGCTTGGGAAGCCACTGTCCTACCACTGGACCAACGGCGCGTTCGTCGTTTCACTCCTCATGCCCCGCGGCTCGCAAACCGTTCGGTCGCTCACCGACGGCGCTCACCTCGCTCCCGCACCGAGCGGCGTCCGTACCGCCCGGCGCGTCCACGCCACGCTATCGCCCGCCGCCACTTGAACGTAGCGCCTCGGCGCCGACGACGGAAGCGGACGGCCGTCCAGAAACGAGGGGTGCAACGGGGGTTATTAGTTCCGAGCGCCCGTACTGG
>PXQY01000088.1 GCA_003021745.1 Halobacteriales archaeon QH_7_69_31 | reverse complement strand
CCGCCTCGATCTGTGCCCGGAGTTCCGCGACCGGGAGGACGTGGCTCGACTCGACGCCCGTCGTGTTCTGGGCGGTCACGGCGGTCAGCGCGGAGACGCCGAAGCCGCCGGTCGCCTCGATGGTCTTGAGGTCCGCCTGGATGCCCGCGCCGCCGCCCGAGTCGCTGCCCGCGATGGTGAGGACGACGGGCCGTTCGACCGGGGCAGGGCTGCGCGTCTCGCTCATACACCGGGTATCCCCCGGTTGTACAAATCGGTGATGGTCGGCGGCCCGGCTGCGGCGGCCCTCCGGAGCGGCAGCCGTCCGGAGCGTCGAAACCTCTTCGGGTCCGCACGCCCAACGATGCCGCATGTATCGCGCCATACTCCCGAACGGACAACTCGAATGTGAGGCCTACCAGCGGGACGAGCACGGCGTAGAACTGTACAGCGGTGACGACGAGCTCCTGGCGTTCGTCCCCTATGAGAACCTCGAGGCGCTTCTCACCGACGCGGCGACCCAACCGGCGGGCCCGGCGGTGATGTAGTCGCGTCAGACGCTGTCGGGCGTCTCCGCCTCGCCGTCCTCGCGGCTCCCGCGCCGCTGCGGTGCTGTCCTCGCGGCTCCCGCGCCGCTGCGGTGCTGTCCTCGCGGCTCCCGCGCCGCTGCGGTGCTGTCCTCGCGGCTACTGGCCGCTCGGGGCGTCCGAGGCCCCGTGGGCCTCGCTGTCCTCGACGGAGCGCTTCAGCGACTCCCGGCGGGACTTGGCGTCTCGGCCGGTGCACTCCAGGAGGAAGTCGTTCTTCGCGTCGTTGGCGTCGCCGGCGGCGTCGACGTCGCCGGTCTCCATCAGCTGCTCCAGGTCGCGCTCGTGGAACTCCACGGCGAGTTTGTCCTTCTTCCCCGAGTAGGCGACGGCGCCGGCGACGACCCGATCGAAGACGGGGTTGTCGGGCTCGGCGACGACGTGGAGGTCGCTGCCCTTGAACTCCTCGGTGTCGGAGATGGGCCCGAAGTAGTCCTCGACCGTCGCCTCGAGGTCGGGCACGCGGTCCTCGAGGTACTCGCCCCGCCGCATCTTGTACTCTTCCATGGGCGGGGTATCGGCAGCCGATGGTTTACGGATTTCGCTCGCTCGTCAGCCACGCGCCGCAGTCCGGACAGGGGTCGCCCTCCCGGTAGGCCGAGTCGGCGTCGACGCTGAACGCGCAGTCGGTGCACACGATGGTGCCCTCCGGGACCGTGAGCCCGGACAGGGTCTCGTCGTCCGGCCGGACCGGCCCCTCCTCGGCGTCGTCGCCGGCGCCCGCCGCCTCCACGTCGGCCGCGGCAGCCGTCTCGTCGGTCCCGGCCGAAGCCCCCGCATCGACCGCTGGTCCCTCGCTCGCTCCCGGGGAGTCTGTCGACTCCACGGAATCGTCGGGCTGCCACGATTCGTCGGGCTCCTCCGGCCAGGCGCCGGGCTCGCGGCCCGGCTCCTCGTCGGTGAGGATCTCGGTGTCCTCCTCCGCGGGGTCGCGGTCGGCGAGCCCGTCGCCCGTCCCGGTCCCGACCGGGTCGTCGACGGCGGGGTGGTCCGCACCCACGCGACCGCTGTCACTGAACTCGACGTCCTCTTCGTCGACGACCGCGGCGACCTCGGTGCTCTCGGAGACGACCCGCTCCTCGTCGCACCGGACACAGCGCTCTATCTCCCGGGTGACGGTCACCACCTCCGATCCCTCCTCCTTGCGCTCCCGCTCGAAGTCGGCGGGTTCGTACGAGTGGCCCAGTAGCGAACACTTCAGTCCCATCGTCCCCCTCTGGCCGTCTCGGGGGCATAAAACTTGAGTCGCGCGACACGGCGTGCCCGCCCCGGCGGGCCTCGCCGCCCGATCAGCGCCCGTGCCCGGTCACTGTTCACAGTAGGATGCCGTTCATCAGATACATCGACTCACTGTGCTCAGGGCCCTAATCGGGCTTCTCGGGGAAGGACGGCGACGCAAGCACTGGAGCGAACGAAGTGAGCGAAGCGCGCAGCGAGCCGCCCGACCCGAGAAGCCGGGGGCTTGCGTCCATCCAAGTATTACTCCACAGTTACTGGACAGTACCGGTGCCCGGGCCGAAACGCTTAGGACCTCGGACGCGAATCCCGGTGTATGAGCAGCGGTGAGAACACGGGCGGGTTGATGTCCAGCGCCGGGCTGGTCCGGTACTTCGACGAGGAGAGCCGCAACGCCCCCACCATGGACCCCCGAACTGTCGTCGCCTTCGGCGTCCTCCTGGGCGTGTTCGTCCTCCTCCTGAACGCGATGGCGGTCTAACCGTCCCACGCCTCCAGGTCCAGGACCCCAACAGCGGCCGCCCTATCCCCGCTGGCGGGGTCGTCCTGTATCTCCAAACCGGGGGACCACTTCCGTCCCGCCCGGCGAACCCTTTAGTCCGCCCGCGCCCCTCGTTCGGCCGTGTCAGGCTCTGCGGGCGCCCGACGCTTCTTCCCCTACGCGGAGCCGTACGACCACCAGGCCGACGCGATGGCGGAGATCCGGGAGGCGCTGGTCGACGAGCGGGACGTCCTCTTCGAGGGCGCCTGCGGGACGGGCAAGACCCTCGCCGCGCTCGTGCCCGCCCTCGAGTACGCCCGTGCGGCCGGCAAGACCGTCGTCATCACCACGAACGTCCACCAGCAGACCCGGCAGTTCATCGAGGAGGCCCGCGCGATCAACGACCGGGAGCCGATCCGCGCGGTCGTGTTCCGCGGGAAGGACTCGATGTGTCACATCGACGTGGGCTACGAGGAGTGCCAGGCGCTCCGGGACACGACCCACGAACTGGTCGACATGGAGGCCGACGTCGCCGACCTTAAGTGGCGCGAGCAGGAGCTGCTGGACGCCAGCCGGGACGGCGACGCGGAGGCGGCCGCGGCCCGCGGCACCGTCGCCGAGGAACTCGAGGACGTCCAGGCCGGCATCGAGGCGCTCCGCGAGGAGCGGAACGTCTGCGACCGGTACTACGACAACTTGACACGGGACGTCGACGGCTTCTACGAGTGGCTCTACGCGGACGTCCGGACGCCCGACGAGATATACCGGCACGCCCACGAACTGGACCTCTGCGGCTACGAGCTGCTGAAGGACGGCATGGAGGGCATCGACCTCGCCGTCTGCAACTACCACCACCTCCTGGACCCGATGATCCGCGAGCAGTTCCTCCGGTGGCTCGGCCGCGACCCGGATGAGGTCATCGCGGTGGTCGACGAGGCCCACAACGTCGCCGACGCCGCCCGCGACCACGCCACCCGGACGCTGGCCGAGCGGACCCTCGACGGCGCCGTCGACGAACTCGCCGACTGCGAGGACGCCCGCGCCGAGCCCGCCTCGAACGTCCTGGGGGCGTTCCGCGAGGCACTGGTCGAGACCTACGAGGCCTCCTTCGGGTACGGCGATCGGGAGACCGTCGGCGACGACTGGGCGGACGTCACCGTCGAGACCGACGACGGCCGCGACGACCTCACCGTCGCGTTCCTCGGGGCGTACACCGGCGGCGGCTACGAGTCGGACCTCGAGGCGGCCCTGGCGCTCGGCGAGGAACTGGACCGCCGGTACGAGCAGGCCTACAAGGACGGCGAGACGACGACGCGGAAGGAGTGCCCGACGTTGACCGCGGCGGGCTTCATCGAGGAGTGGATGGACGCGGCCGTCGAGCCGGGCCAGTACCCCGTCGTCGGCGTCCGGCGGTCCGAGACCGGCGTCGTCGGGCGCGCGGAGCTGTACACCTGCCTCCCGCGGCAGGTGACCGAGCCGCTGTTCGCGGACCTCCACGCCACCGTGCTGATGAGCGCGACGCTGCGGCCGTTCGGCGTCACCGAGGACGTCCTCGGCCTCGAGGCGCCGGAGACGATGGCCTACGGCGAGCAGTTCCCCGAGGAGCGCCGCCGGACGTACGCCGTCGAGACGCCGGCGCTGTTCGCCAGCCAGCGCGACGACCCGGGCGTCCAGGAGACGGTCGGCGGCACCCTCGAGGACGCCGTCCGGTTCACGCCCGGGAACACGCTGGCGTACTTCCCGAGCTACGCCGAGGCGGAGCGGTACTACCACGCCTTTGCCGGCGACGCGACGCCGTACCTCGACGAGCCCGCGACCCGCGCCGACGACCTCCGGGAGACGTTCGTCGCCGACGACGACGCCGTCCTGTTCACCTCGCTGTGGGGCACGCTCGCCGAGGGGGTCAGCTTCGACGACGACGCCGCCCGGACGGTGGTCGTCGTCGGGGTGCCGTATCCCCACCTCGACGACCGGATGGCGGCCGTCCAGCGCGCCTACGCGGGCGCCTTCGGCGACGGCGACGAGGACGACGACGCCGGATGGCACTACGCGGTCGAGATCCCGACCGTCCGGAAGACCCGGCAGGCGCTCGGCCGCGTCGTCCGCTCGCCCGACGACTACGGCGTCCGCGTGCTGCTCGACGAGCGGTACACCCAGTCGAACCGCGTCGAGCTGGGCGAGTACAGCGTCTACCCCTCGTTCCCCCCGGAGGAGCGCAGCGAGCACATCGACGTCGCCCCCGAGAAGCTGAAGGTTGCGATGTTGAACTTCTACAGCGACCTCGACGCCTGGGACGGCGACCCGCCGGAGCCGTGAGCCGGGCCCGCCGGCCCGGGATGGATTCCGGAGCCCTGCTACCACCGGCTCCAACTCGCCGGACGAGCTGCCGTCTACATTTTTTACCATCCGGTCTGCCACGACCACTATGGTTCCCGACTCGACGAGGGAGGACACGGGCGACGGCGCCGGGGTCGACGTGGCTCGCGTCGGCGAGTTCCTGGCGCTGGCGTTCGGGCTGTCGTGGACGAGCGCGCTCGCGCTGTACCTGGCGGGCGTCGGGGTCAGGACGCTCGAAGGGACGCTCCTCACGACGGCGCTTTTCATGTGGGCACCGGCGGTGGCCGCCGTCGCGGTCGCGTACCGGCACGGCGACCCGATCCGCGCGGCGACGGGCCTCCGGCGCGGGCGCCCCGGCTGGATCGGACTGGCGTGGCTGCTGCCGGCCGCCCTCGTCGGCGCGACCGTCGCCGTCGGGACGCTGTTGCCGGGGGTGTCCTTCACGACGGACTACGGCGCGTATCTCCTGTCGGCCGGGCTCTCCGAGGCCCAGGTCGACGCCGCGGTCCAGCAACTCGACTCGTTCCCCGGGCCGCCGGTGCTTTTCCTGATCGGCCAGGGCCTGCTCGCGGGGCTCACACTCAACGCGCTCGCGGCGCTGGGCGAGGAACTCGGCTGGCGCGGCCTGCTGCTGCGTGCTCCAGGGTCACAACTTCCCCGAGTCGCCCGTCCTGGGCGTCGCCGTGATGACGGCGGCGACCCTCGCGTTGGCCCCGATATACACCTACCTCACGGTCCGGGCGGAATCCGTGCTTGCGCCCACCCTGTTTCACGGGTCGTTCAACGGCCTCGGCGCCGTGGCGCTCGTCTACCTCGACGGCGCCGGCAACCTGCTCCTGTCGCCGGTCGGCGTCGCCGGCATCGGCGCGGCGATCCTGATCACCGGTTGCTGTCTCGTCCACGACCGCACGCTCGCGGCCGAGTCCCTCACGACCGGGGCGCCGCTGGAGCCGTGGGGGTAATGCCCGTAGTCGGTGTCCTCAGGGCAGCGCGATCGACTCGACCGGTTCGCCGTAGTCGCCGGCCCACACCTGGAGCCGCTCGACCGTCCAGGCGGCGTCGGCCTCGCGGCCCGCGAGGCGGTCGGCGTCGCCGCCGCGGGCGACAGTGACGTGCGGGACGTAGTCGTCGCCCTCGATCCCCTCGACGGGCTCGATCCGCTCGCAGAGCCGGCGGTGGAGCCGTCGGAGTCCAGTGGACTCGACCTCGAGGTATGCGACCGGTGCGGCCCCGCTCGGGGGGTCCCGGAACGTGCCGACGCCGGTCACGCGGGCCGGAAACGGCTCCGTCCC
>PXQY01000087.1 GCA_003021745.1 Halobacteriales archaeon QH_7_69_31 | reverse complement strand
TGATCATCCGGTCGTAATGACGCACCCGGATCCACAGCATGAAGCCCATGAGGGCCGCGAGGACGGGGATGTGGTACAGCCGGTACACCGAGTCGAGCTGCGAGTCGTACTCATCGAGCCGCTCCTCGACCTGGTCCCACCGCTGACTCATTGCCACCACCAACTGTCAAAACGCGCATAAGCCTTTTCAATTGGCGCTCGATGCCATATCGTCCTCTGTCCGGCCTGCCGCCGTCGGGCCGTCTCCAATCGGTACACCCCAGGTGGGGGCATTCGGTGCTACGGCCGTCTCCACCGGGGTCACTGCCTGCCGGACTGTCACCCACGAGGCCATCGCCAGTCGATGCCGTCCACTGAGACGGCCGTCACTCGCCGCGCCGTGCTACCGCCGGGCCGGCCGACTGCCGGTGCGGGGACGACGCCGAGCGGGTGGCGTGGGAGCGAGGGTCGGCCACCGGGCGAGGCCGCTGGTCTGTCGGCCGACGTGGTGCTCCCGACCGCGCTGGCGGACCCACGCGGAAGGCTCGGTCTTTTTACGGAATGCCGACACACGTGTCGGCAATGGCCGACCGTTCGGACGTCTGTGTGCTCGTGCCGACCCTGGAGGAGGCCGGCACGATCGGCGACGTCGTCGACGGCTTCCGGGCGGCGGGCTTCGACCACGTCCTCGTCGTCGACGGCCACTCGACGGACGGGACACGGGACGTCGCCCGGGACCACGGCGCCCGCGTCATGACCCAGACCGGGACCGGGAAGGGCCAGGCCGTCCGGGAGGGCATAGAGCACGTTGACCGGGAGTACGTCCTAATGGTCGACGGCGACGGCACCTACCATCCCGGGGACGCTGCCGCAATGTTGGAACCGCTATTCGAAGGCCGGGCCGAGCACGTCATCGGCGACCGGTTCGCCGACATGGAGGCCGGCGCCATGACGCGGCTGAACCGGGTCGGGAACCGCGCGATCAACCGGCTGTTCACCGCCGTCCACGGCCGCGACCTCCAGGACATCCTCTCCGGCTACCGGGCGTTCACCAGGGCCTCCGTCGAGCGGTTCCAGCTCGACGCCGAGGGGTTCGGGATCGAGACGGAACTGGCCGTCGAGTGCGTCCGCAGCGGCGTCAGGACGGAGGTGGTCCCGGTCCGGTACGAGGAGCGGCCCGGCGGCTCCGAGACCAACCTCCACCCCCTGAAGGACGGCGGCCGGATCGTCCTCACGCTGTACACGCTCACCAAGACGAACAACCCGATATTCTACTTCGGATCCGTCGCGGCCGTGGGCCTCTTCGCGGGGGTCACACTCGGGGCGTACGTGGCCTACGACTACGTCGTCTACGGCATCTCACACGAGGTCATCGCACTGCTGGGCGTGTTCGTGATCTTGCTCTCGATGCAGGTGTTCATGTTCGGCGTCCTGTCGGACATCATCGTCTCGGTCAACCGCGAGCAGACCCGACGCATCGAGGAGGTCGCCGACCGCCTGCGGGACGTCGAGGAGTAGGGGGCGGTGGCTGGATGTCGTGTCGCGGGCGGCGTGGAGTCAGAAGGGGAGTAGCGACCGGAGCTGGCCGACGATGGAGTCGTTGGCGCGCTCGCGCTTCGCCTCGAACACCGGGTGCAGGGCGTTCAGGAGGTCCTGCCGGGTCTCGAACTCGTCGGCGCGGGTTTCGGCCAGCGCGCTCGACAGCGCGATCTCGTTGCCGGCGGCGTCGTAGGGGATCGACGGGTCGTCGAGTCGGGCGAGGACCTCCGCCCCGGTCGCCGGGAACGTGCCGTCGGCCTCCTCGAGGTGTTCGTCGAGTGCCGCGATGCCGAAGGCGACGGTCGCGACCTCGTCGTCCCCGTCCCGCTGCGGTGGTCGGATTCCCATCACCCCGGGATTGTGCGCTCACCACGATAAAGGCTCCCGACTCGTCTCGCCGGTCCGCCGTCGTGGCAGCGGGCCGGCTGGGACATCTCCATTCTGTTCAAAGGGTGAACGAATATATCGGCGGACGCAAGCCCCCGGCGGCTCGCGCCGCCCGGCTCGCGTGTCGTCGGTCGCCTCGGTCCCTCCTCCCGCTCGCCCATTCCGAGGCGCTCCCTTCGGTCGCCCCTCGCGTGCCAACGCCTTTGGCCGCGGCGGGCCTCGCGTGGACCATGACGGACTACACGACCGTCTCGATACCGAAGGACCTCGCCGACCGCGTCGAGCAGACCATCGAGGGGACGAGCTTCTCCTCGACGAGCGACCTCGTGCGGTTCCTCCTGCGCAGCATCGTTATCCAGCACCAGCAGGCGGGGGCGCTGACGGAAGCGGAGTTTGAGGAGATCACGGCCCAGCTGCAGGACCTCGGCTACCTCGAGTAGTCCTCGAGACTGCCTTCGGGTGGTGCGACGTCGAGGACGTCGACCGGGACGGAGTCGCCGGACCGGTCGAAGGCGGCCACGGAGTCGCGAGCTGGCCATCGGGGTGGGTGATGAAGCGGCCGGCGGCCTCCGGCGTCGAGAGGTCCATCCCGAAGACGGCCGTCACCGAGTCGCCGGTCTCGGGGAGGTAGAAGTCGGTGAAAACGGCAGCCGATGTCGGGATGTCGACGTCGAGGTCCGCCGCGGGTGTCACGACCAGCGACACCGTGACGGAGTCGGGGTCCCGGTCGGCACCAAGTTCGAGCAACGCCGTCAGGAGGCCGCGGGTGATGTAAACCATGCCGGTAGCTCGGTCCTGGCCGGCCTAACGCTATCGGTCTCGATCCCACGGAACGAATGTGGCTCGACGGCGGTGGTGGACGTCCGGTCCGCCGGGACCCAGCACCGACCGCCATCCCGTAGCGCCGTCGGAACGAGGTACACGCCGGGGTCGTCCCCGAATGACTGCTGGAACTGCGGGCCCACGCCGGAGGGCGTCGTCGGGTACGGGACGACGGGGAAGCGACGCGCCGGTCGGGCTGGACCGTGAACGTAGGACGGTCGATCCGGTCGTCGATCCGGACGCCGCCACCGGGAACCGGTTCGACCGACACCCGGGCCTCCCCGGCACCCGCCGGCGCCCTCCGGTATGCACGTCGTCAACCTTGTCAGGCTCGATAGTCGTCTCGTACCCCTCAGCCTGGGGCGACGAACCCTTTGATGGTGTCTACGTACAGCGGGATCATTCGGCGCCGCGCGCCGTCGACGGCGTCGCGGATCGCCGGCCGGACGTCCGCAGCAAGGCCCTCGCCGTGGCCGACGCGCAGCCGGTCGGCGTCGTACGAGGTCACCGACTGTGGGGGCAGCGCCCGGCGCATGGGGTGGACCCCGAGGCGTTCGCCGGGCGCCCGGAAGTACGACGCCGTGCCGAGCGACTCGGGCACCACCAGTGTCTCCCCGTCGAACAGCGCCGCTTCCTGCCAGAACGGGTTGTCGACGAGCCGGTCGAGCGCGTACTCGCCGACGCCGTCCTCGACGCGTTCGACGGGGACGGCAAGGTCCTCGGCGACGCCGCTCATCCAGGCCGGGACGGACACCGGCACGTCGTGGCGGCTCGCGACGGCCGCCGCGTCCCGCTGGTGGCGATCCAAGAGCACGACGACGCCGGCGACCTCCCCGTACTCCGCCAGCAGGTCGTCGAGTCCCGCCGCGTCCACGGGATCGATGACCCACAGGCCCTCGGCGCTCACGACGGCGTGGGAGGCCCGCTGCATGGTCTCGTCGGGGTAAGCAATCCAGCCGACGCCGTCCTCGGAACGGTCTATCTCGGTCAGGTCGGTCTCGCCCGAGCCCTTCATGCGACCGCGTTCCCGCGCCGGGCGCTTAAACCTGGCAGTCGCGACGTCGGCCGGCGTGCCCGGGCTTTATCTTCAGCCGCGGCGTCGTGTCACGCATGCTCCGCGGGTGTCGGTGGCTCGCCCTCGAGGGAAAACACGTCTCGCCCGTCGTCGACTTCTACCGGGAGCACCTCGAGACCCCCGTCACGCACAGGTCGGACCGGGAGGTCGCACTCGACGTCGGTGCGGGCGGCGAACTCCGTATCCGGCGGCCCGACGGCGTCCCGCGCGGCGGCCTCCACACCCACTACGCTCTCGAGTGTCCTGCCGACGCCTACGACGCGTGGTACGACCGCCTGGCCGACGCATTCGACCTCCGGGAGGTCGACTTCGGCGGAATGCGGTCGCTGTACCTGTACGACCCGGCGGGCAACTGCGTCGAGGTCGCCGGCGCCGGCGAGTCCGGGACGGCCGAACCGACGCTGTCGGGCATCTTCGAGGTCGTCCTCGAGGTCGAGGACCTCCCGGCGTCGGAATCATTCTACACCGACCTCGGGTTCGAGACGGTCGACCGCGGCGAGGACCGGACGCGGACGCGGCTCACCACCGGCCCGTTCGACGTCGAGCTGTGGGAGCCACACCTGGGGCTCGCGGAGGCCCGGGGCGGCGTCCACGTCGACGTCGGGCTCGTCGCCGACGACCCCGAGACCGTCGCCGACAGCGTCGCGGCCCGCGCGACGCGGCGCGAGCAGGTCGATGGCGACCTCCGCATCCGCGACCCCGACGGCCACTACCTGACGCTCGTCGGCTGAGGACGGACCACCGGCCCCGACCGCTCGCGCGCGGTCAGTTCAGCCGGTCGGTGTCGATCGCCCGGCCCGGCGGCGAGACGACGAGGAAGTCCCGGAAGTGCATGAGTTCCCCGCCGATCTCGCGGACGTCGCGGGCGAACCCGGCGGCGAGTTCGTTCAGGTCGCCCTCGACGTTCAACACGAGGACGTCCCCGCCCCTGACGTGGTCGATCCACGCCTCGTCGTCGGTCGAGCCGTCCAGGACGCCGAGGACGACGTGGCCGTCGCCCTCCGGGTCGTCGAGTTCGCTCTCGGCGGTCTGGAGGTCCAGGTCCAGGTCGCTCATACCGGCCAGTCCGGCCCCTGGAGAAAAAGCTTGCCGGCCGGACTGCATCGCGAGCCACCACACGTGGCCACCGCATTCACCGACGGCCGGACTCGAGAGCCTCGCCGGCCCGGCGACCGGTCGAGCTGACGGAGCCGAGCCATTGACAGCCCCGGCGGATGCTGGCCAGACACCGTCCGCGAGTCCCGCCCATCTCATCCGTCGGACGCTCGCCTTCGGGCCGCCGGCGTGGTACAGCGCCGCGGTCCGGCCTCCTCACCGGTCACGAGACGTCTCACCGGACGACGAGGGCGGCAGTTCAGTCGTAGACCTGGCTGGTTTCCTCCAGTGTCTCGACGTCCGCCCGAACCGACCGGGCCTGCTCGGGGTCGAGTGCGACCTGGACCTCGTTGCCGTCGGCATCCGTCGCGACGAGTTTGACCTGGCTGTCGCCGAACGCCCGGGCGGTCGCCTCCTCGACGTCGAACAGCTTGACCTCGGCGGATTTGTCCGGCGCGCCGACGTTGGCAATGCCGCCATCTTTGAACTCGACCATGAACGACTCGACGTTCAGATTGAGCACGGCCGTCGATGGCCCGCCGGGGCGTATAACACTCACGGGCCGAACGCGGGTGGAGCGGGTCCGGCCGCGGCGACGCGCGCTGCTTTTGTCCGTGCGCCACGGATTGGGGGTAGTGACCGACACCGGAGCCGACGACGACCCGGTCGGCATCGACGAGTTCTACGACGCCGTCGAGGACCGCGGCCGCCCGGTGGTGACGGCCCGCGAGGTCGCCCGGGTCACCGACTGCTCGCAGGCGGCGGCCGCCGAGGCCCTGGCGACCCTGGTGGAGGACGGTCGCCTCGAGCGGCTGGCGGTCGAGGCCGACCCCGTCGTGTGGTACCCGAGCGACTACCGCGAGACCGCCCGACGGGAGCGGATATCCGTGTTCCCGGCCCGGCGGGAGGTCGTCGCCGACCAGCCGACGCAGTTCACCCGCGCCCAGCTCGCGCAGTTCGCCGACCGTCAGGTCTGCGCTCGGCGGCCGCTACGACGCCCTCGAGGAATGGATCGAGGACCAGTGGGCCCGCGCCCACAGGTTCCGACTCCGCACCCACGAGAACGGCTACGTCGTCCTCGAGGCCGACAGCGCCGACCTGCTCGGCAACGTGGCCGAGCAACACCTCGAAGAGGGCGTCCTCAGGGCGCGCATCGACGACGACGTCGCCTGGGTCGCCGAGGACCGGACCGCCGAGGTCAAGCGCACCCTCTACGAGGCCGGCTACCCGGTCCAGGACCGCCGAGAGCTGGAGACGGGCGACGACCTGCCGGTCGAGCTGACCCTGGAACTCCGCCCGTACCAAGCCGATTGGGTCGCCCGGTTCGCCGACGCGAACTCGGGCGTGCTCGTCGGCCCGCCCGGCTCGGGCAAGACCGTCGCCGCCCTGGCCATTATGACCTACATCGAGGGCGAGACCCTGGTCCTCGTCCCGTCGCGGGAACTCGCCGGCCAGTGGCGCGAGCGCGTCCTCGCCGACACCACGCTCACCCCCGACCAGGTCGGCGAGTACCACGGCGGACGGAAGGAGATCCGGCAGGTGACCATCGCGACCTACCGGACCGCGGGGATGGACCGGCACCGAACGCTTTTCGACTCCCGGGAGTGGGGCCTGATCGTGTACGACGAGTGCCAGCGGATCCCGGCGCCGGTCAGTCGACGAAGCGCCGACCTCCAGACGCGCCACCGCCTCGGCCTCAGCGGATCCCCGATCCGGGAGGACGACAAGGAGCGACAGATCTACACGCTCATCGGGCCGCCGATCGGCACCGACTGGGAGGCCCTGTTCGACGCCGGCTACGTCGCCGAACCGGAGGTCGAACTCCGCTTTCTCCCGTGGGATTCGGAGACCCACCGCAACGAGTACGCCGCGAGCGAGGGCCGCGAGAAGCGCCAACTTGCGGCGACGAACCCCGCCAAGATCCCGGAGATCCGGGCGATCCGCCGAGAGCACGTCGGTGCCAAGACCATCGTGTTCGTCGAGTATATCGAACACGGCGACGCCATCGGCGAGGCACTCGGCGTCCCGTTCGTCAGCGGCGAGACGCCGCACGCCCGGCGCAGCCGGCTGTTCGACCGGTTCCGCGCGGGCGACCTCGACGCCCTCGTGGTCTCCCGCGTCGGCGACGAGGGCATCGACCTTCCGGACGCCGAGGTCGCCATCGACGCCTCCGGCCTCGGCGGCTCCCGCCGCCAGGGCGCCCAGCGCGCCGGCCGCACCATGCGCCCGATCGGCAGATCCCGCATGTACGTCCTCGCCACCCGCGGCAGCCGCGAGGAGGACTTCGCCCGCAAGCGCACCCGCCACCTGGCCGCCCGCGGCGTCCGGGTCCGGGAGGGCGAGCCGGCCGCCTTCGACGGCGACGACGTCGGCGACCCCACGGCGGCGACGCCGGCGGCCGATCCGGAGGAGTAACTTCAAACCCGGCCGTCCCGATACCGCGAGCGTGACCGACCGCGGCGACGCCTCGGACCGTCACGACCGCCTGCAGCGACACCCGACGCCGGGGCCGGGCAACTCGCTGATGGTCTGGACGGACGCGAGGGCGTCGCCTGGGGGCTGGAGTCGACGCCCGACGTCTTCTGGCCGGAACTCGTCACCGTCGGCGAGGACGCCATCATCGGCTACGACGCGACGCTCCTCTGCCACGAGTTCCTCCAGGAGGAGTACCGCACCGGCGAGGTCCGGATCGGCGACCGGGCGATGCTGGGCGCCGGGACCGTCGTCCTGCCAGGCGTCGTGATCGGCGACGACGCCCAGGTCGCCGCGAACTCGCTGGTGGCAGACGACGTCCCGCCCGGCGAGACGTGGGCCGGCGTGCCGGCCGAGCCAGTTAATAATAACCAGCGGAATGAGGAGGCGTCAGACCCGTCGTAAGCGTATTCTGAACCAAAATTGAGGTTCGTGCTGTCCGCCCGCCGATCGGATGATTCATCGTACGAATAGTGCCTTCCCGAGGGGTCGGCCGAATTACTATGAGGAATAAAATCAGTTTGACGCATAATTACTGACGAAAACGTATGCAAGATAGAGCAGAAATACCACTATGAGAATAGGAATCGCAGAAATTATGTTCCCTATAAGAAAATAACTGTACAAAATTATCATAATTGCTAATAGCAACAAGCCTATGCGAGCAAAGCTTCCTTCTTCCAATCTTTTACTGCTCGGAAATACCATAGCATAGTTATAGGAGTCTTTGTATTAAGCTTTCGCCTTGACAAGAATCTGCTCAGATTCTTGTACGCTTGGGGAATTAGGTACGGATAGTGGGTAAATGTTACAATATCGACGCTTTAAGACAGCAATTATACTCACCCCCAGTTTAGGTATACAAAGAAGTCCACCTTGCGAGAGACTATTCAGAAGCCGACTCCCGACCTGTCGACCAACCAGCTCAAAAGAAACGTCACAATCGCTACGGCCATAATAAAGTCAGTAACTATAAATGATAATAATAAAATAAAAATTCAAATACATCAACGACGTCGGTGGCGCCACCAGACGAGTCGGCCTCGGATACAATTCCGTGGGTGACTCAGTAAACATCATAGAGTGTGAGGTGGCTATATTTAACAACCATTTCAAAATTGCCTGCACATCTATCTCCGCCAGGGGAAGCATCGCCGTCCACCGTTACCACAAGCCGGTGTCGTCAGGCCCCGCAGTGTCAGGCTTGGCATGGCGGACATCGTCCGTGACCTCAACCGTTGTTGCAGGCCGACCACGTCGAGAACTCGAGACTTGGCGCCGGGCGGTGACCGAACTGAGTATCCTCAAGTTGATTGACGACGTAGCTGTCGAACCTCCCGAAACTTGGCGTGAAACAAAAATGGTCGGGCAAAGCTGCAACTGGCCCCCGTCAGGGATTCCACTCCCGACGACAGGCCTCCTCGCAGAAGTGCGCCGTCCGCACGCTGTCGTCCTCGATCCAGGTGACGACCCGGTGGGTGACCTCGTTCACGATCGGGTCACCGCACGCCGCGCAGTTCGGCGCCTCCTCGGCGGTGACGTCCTCGCCGAGGTCCGACGTCGGGTCGACCATCGTGTCCGAACGCTCGGTCGGTGGCCATAAGAACGATTAGGTTCGCACAGGTGATTCGCGAGTTCGCCGACGTGGCCACCGGCACTGAGCCATGCATCCGGGGGTGTCGCCCGGGCTACCGGTGTCACGTTTGGAGTTCATTGGGATCTGGAACCCCGCGTCGCCGGCGTTACGACGGCCGCTCGTAGCTCTGATCGAACATCTGGACCGACATCGGCGCCGGGTCCCCCTCGGTGACGTTGTATCGCGAGAAGTCCTCGACGCCTGCCTCCCGGAGCAAGTCCTCGTCGTAGACGGCATTGCCGTTGAACGACGAGGGGTCCCGACTCAGGATCTCCAGGACGGTGTCGCTGACGATCTCCGGCGTGCGCCAGTCGTCCTCCGTGCCCAGCCCGAAGTACCGCGTGGCGCGGGTGTCGATGGCGGTCACCGGCCAAAAGGAGTTGCAGCCGACGCCCTTGCCGCTGAGTTCCGTCGCGAGCGACAGCGTGATGAACGACATCCCCAGCTTCGACCAGGCGTACGGCGCCTCGCCGGGCGCGCGGTCGACGGTCACGGGCGGCGCGTTTGCCAGGAGCCAGGCGTCCTCGACGTCCGTGAGGTGGTCGATGAAGGCGCGACAGGTGAGGTAGGTCCCGCGGACGTTGACCTCGTTCAGCAGGTCGAAGCGGTCCGCCGGGAGGTCCGCGACGTTCGCGATCTGGATCGCGCTGGCGTTGTTGACGACGATGCCGACCTCGCCGAAGTGGTCGATCGCTTCCTCGGCGGCCGCCTCGACCGCCCCGGCGTCGCGGACGTCCAGCTGGATCGGCAGCGCCTCGACGCCCAGCTCTCGGCACTCCCGGGCCGTCTGCTCGATGGAGCCCTCCAGGTCCTCGTCCTCGCCGTAGTCGTCCTCCTCGCTGGTCTTCCCGGTCGAAACGATATTACAGCCCTGCTCGGCGAGTGACAGCGCCAGCGCTTTGCCGATGCCCCGCGTGGTCCCCGTGATGAAGGCGGTCCGGCCGGAGAGGTCCGGTCTCTCGATCGTCATGGCCCCCCATTCGCCGCCCGCGGCTTAAATCCGGGCTGTCCGGCAAGGTTACGGACTCGATGCGCGCGGATTCAACTTTC
>PXQY01000086.1 GCA_003021745.1 Halobacteriales archaeon QH_7_69_31 | reverse complement strand
GGTACCGTCGCCATAGCATATAAACCACGGCCGCCGATCAATCTCCACACAAATCACCGATACAACCACTCGAACCGCCCGAAAACAAGGAGGAGCGCTTAGACGACCCCGCCGCCAGCGGGGTTGCCGGTGGGAGCCCCGCCGGAGCTCCCACCGCCACTCGACCCACTAGAGCCACCACTACCGGCGCCCCTCGACCCACTAGAGCCACCGCCACCCATTAAGCCCGTGAGGCTGGCGGTCCCGCTAGTACGACTGTACCCAGCGTCGGTACTACTGCCGACGTCGCTATTGAAGTCGGACGGGGGGACGCCGTCGCGGATGGGGATGTGGTCTGCGTTCGCGGACACGATTTGGGCGTTCTTCGGCTGGCCCAGGAGTTCGCCCTCGTGGTCGGGATGGACGATCGTGACGGTGCCGCCGCCCTCCGCCGGCTCGTGGACGTACCCGCCGCGCTCATCCTTGGGCTCGCCTCCAACGTCGCTGCTGTCGGGGGGCGGCGAGGTCCTATTGCCCGTCCCGTTACTCGCTCCGCTCTCGCCACCGGTGGCCTCCGGGTCGTCCCGCGGCTCGACAGTCAACGTATCGCGGGCCGTCCGGTTGGAGGAATCACTGGCGATGACGACGAGACGGTAGGTGTCGGCCTCGGTGAAGCTGAACGACCATCTCGACCAGTCCGCCTGGCCGTCCATCGATTCCCGTGCAACTGTCTGATTCCCCAGTTTCCACGTCACGCTCTCGAGGTTGGCACCATCCGCCCGCACACTTGCATTATACGGCGTCGGATCGTCCACTGCCGGGTCGGTGTCCCCGCGCAGTTCCACGGTCGGCCCGACTTCCTCGACGTAGATGTACAGCGTATCGTTGTCGGTCCGGCCGTCCTCGTCGGTGACGGTGAGTGTGACGTTGTACCGGCCGACCATCCGGGGCGTAAACTGTGTACGGCCACAGTTCCAACAGTCCGGCGTCATCGTCCGTCCGTCCGGCGTCTCGATGGACCATTCGTAGCTCTCGATCCGGCCATCCGGGTGCGACGAGCCTGTTCCGTCAAGTTGTACCGTCGTATTGACCCCGACTTCCTGGTCCAGCCCCGCCGCCGCCAGCGGCCCCTCCTCGGCCGCGACGACGCCCGCAATCCCGGCCGAGAGGACGATGGCGGCCAGGAGGAAGAGCAGATATCGTTCCATCGATCGTGGCGTGGATTCATCCCGCCTCCACCTATAAAATTTCGGCATCTTCGTGCGGCAGTATCTTACCTTTTTAGCTACTGAACCTTATCTGAACAGTGCCACACGAGGCCGCCCACGCCGGGAGTAGACGGCGGATCGCCGGAACCGCCACTCGACCCACCCGAACCGCCTGAACCGGCCCAACGAAAAGGCCTATCCGGTCGACAGACCCAACTCCGACCATGTCCGTCGACCTCGCATTCGAGGAGGAGGAGGGGTTGCTCCCCGCCGTCGCCCAGGACGCCGACTCGGGCGACGTCCTCATGCTCGCGTACGTCTCCCGCGAGGCCGTCCGGCGCACCCGCGAGACCGGGTACGCCCACTACCACTCCCGCAGCCGGGACGCGCTCTGGAAGAAGGGCGAGGAGAGCGGCCACACCCAGCGGGTCGAGGAGGTCCGCGTCGACTGCGACGGCGACGCCGTCCTGTACCGCGTCCACCAGGCGGGCGGCGCCTGCCACACCGGCTTCGAGAGCTGTTTCCACCGGACCGTCGACGGCGACGTCGTCGGCGACCGCGCCTTCGACCCCGACGATGTCTACGAGTGAGGACCCGGTGGCGGCGCTGGAGGCCGCTCACGGGGACCTGGAAGCCCTGGAGGCGAACCCGCCGGTGGACGCCGACCACCTCGAGGAAGTCGCCGACGCCTACGAGGCCGTCGCCGAGGTGCTGGACGGCTGGGAGGAGCGGGCGACGGACTGGGACGACTTCCAGGGGTACGTCGAGTTCCGGGACGACCTCTCGGAGACGATGTCGGCCATCCCGGAGGACCTCCCCGAGAGCGAGTCCCTCGTCGAGGCCGACCGCCACGTCAAGACCGCAAGCCCCACCGAGTCGCTGCGCACGGCGGACTTCGAGGCCGCGCGGGAGGCGCTGGCGCCGGCCCGCGCGTACGCCGACTACCGCGAGGACCTGGCCGACGCCCGGCGCCGCTACCGCGAGGCCTACCGGGCGGCCAAGCGCCGCCGGCGCGAATTCGCAGACCGCATCGCGGAGTTGGAGCGGCTCCAGCGGCTCGGCGACGCCGACCTGGACGCGCCCATCGATGACCTCCGGGGCCCGGTTTCGGAGTACAACGACGCCGTCTCCGACGCCGTCGCGACGTTCCGGTCGGAGGCGTCGGCCCGCGAGGTCCTCGGGCTACTCGAGACCGCCGCCGCCGACTACCCGCTCGTCGACGTCGCGGCGCCGCCGGACCGGCTCCTGGCGTACGTGCGCGAGGCGCCGGCGGGCGAACTCACCGTCCCGGCGCTTCTGGAGTACGCCGACTACTCCGAATCGAAGCTCGCCCACTACGTCGACGACCCCGGACTGCTGAAGCGCCGCGTGGCGACGAACCGGACGTACCTGGACGGCCTCGACGCGGCCCCGTTCCGCGTCGAGTGGCCGCCGCCGGCCGCCGAGACGCTCCGCTTCCGCACGGATGAGCTGCTGTCGGTTGTCGGTCGGTTCGCCGGCGAGCGGACGACGCGGGCGCTCCGGTCGGTCCGGGCGGCGGCGCGGCGGGACGACTACCGGCGGCTCCGGGATGCCGCCGTCGCGGCCTCGCGGCTGAGCGACGCCGACCGCGAACGGCTGGCCGCCGGCACCGTCGCCGAGGACCTGTCGGCGGCACGCGAGGAGCGCGAGCGGCTGGCCGAGGCCCTGGCGCGGCACCCCGAGCCGTAGGACCGGCGGCCTCACACCGCCGCCCGGGCCTCTTCCAGTACCTCGACCATCGCGTCGAGCAGCTCTGCCGTCCGGGCTTCGTCGGGCCCCTCGGCGTACACCCGGACAAGGGGTTCGGTCCCGCTGGGGCGGGCCAGCACCCAGGCGTCGCCGTAGTCCAGCCGGTAGCCGTCGATGGTGGTCACGTCCGCGTCGGCCGCCCGGGCGTGGGTCTCGGCGGCGCCGAGCATCGCCTCGCGCTCCGCGGGATCGGCGTACTCCAGGTTGGCCCGCCGGTTCGCGTAGCCGCCGTGGGCGGCCGCCACCTCGCTGGCCGGCCGGTCGGCGACCAGTGCGAGAAACCGGGCGGCGGTGTAGGCGCCGTCGCGGGCGAGCCGGTAGTCCGGGAACAGGACGCCGCCGTTGCCCTCGCCGGCGACCGGGACGTGGGCGCCCTCCGCGCGGAGCTCGGAGATTCGGGAGATGATGTAGGTGCTCCCGATGGGGGTCAGCTCGAGGCCGGCGTCTCCGGCCTCGGCGGCGTCGACGAGCCGCTGGGAGACGTTGACCGCCGAGACGACGGCGGACCCCGCTGTCAGTTTGTCGGCCGCAAGCGCCGCAAGCGCCGCGTCGCCCTCGACGTGGGCTCCCGTCTCGTCGACGAAGATGGCCCGGTCGGCGTCGCCGTCGTGGGCGATTCCGACGTCGGACTGGGTCGACCGGACCAGCCGCCGGAGGTC
>PXQY01000042.1 GCA_003021745.1 Halobacteriales archaeon QH_7_69_31 | reverse complement strand
GGCCGTCTCGTACCACGCCATCGCCCCCTCCCGGGGCACGACGAACTCCACGTTCTCGACGCCCTGATTCTGGATCAGTCGGATGATCTCGTTGCGGCCGGAGTGGCCGACCAGGAAGTTGCCCTGCTGGAACTCCTGGATGTACTTCGTGTCCTTGGAGATGTACCCTTCGAGGCGGGGCTTCTGGTCGATGAGCAGGTCCCGCATCTCCCGGAGCTGGTCCTCGGTGAACGTCATCCGGTCGTCCTCGGTGAGCGCCTCCCGGTAGGACGGGTCGTCGCGCGCTGCAGCGAGGTACAGCGCCGCGACAGGCATCGTCTTGGCGGCCTCGTTATACATGACTATCTCCCCGTCGAGGTCGGCGTCGACGTAATCCTCTTCGAACATGATGTTGTAGCTCGGCTCGTGGTCCGGGACCTCCTCGGTGTCGTAGGCGTAGCCGTACCACCCCCACCGGATCGGGACGCCGTAGGCGTCGCCGCCCTCGGTGAACTGCTGGTCGACGAAGCTCCGGAACTTCTCGTAGATGTCGGAGTAGTTGTCGACGACGTCCATGTCCACCGGTTCGATGAGGTCCGCAGCGAGGAACCGGGGGACGAGGTTGTTGTTCGGTACGGCGATGTCGTACTGCTCGTCGCCGCCCTGGTTCCACTGGGTGAACATCCCCGTCGACGAATCCGACGGCGTCACCTCGAGGTTGATGCCGAGGTTCTCCTCGACGCTTTCGACCACCGGGTCCTGTGCGAAGTCGTTCCAGGTGATGATATTGATCGTCGTCTCGCCGTCGTCTCCCCCTTGGTCCCCTGTTTCATTCTGGTCTGCGCTATCGTCGTCCTCACCCTCGAGACAGCCGGCCGTCGCTACGATCCCGGCGGAACCCGCGCCCGCGAGGTAGGACCGGCGGGTGATTCGCCGACCGCTGGTTCCGGTACTGGAGTCGTTCTCCACTTCAGCAGTACTGTGATTCCGTGCCATACGCACGTCCGTGGGATGGGACCGTTATAAATTCAGGGTTCACGAACCGAAGGGAGGACAGCTCGGCGGCTGTACTGCCGAGTCGCGGGGACAGGTTGATTACATCGCTCCTACAATCGCCGGTGATGACGACGGAGCGCGACGTGATGGTCGAACTCGCCGGCGTCCGGAAGGAGTTCGACGACGTGATCGCCGTGGACGGCATCGACTTCTCGGTCCGCCGGGGCGAGTTCTTCACACTCGTGGGTCCGTCCGGCTGCGGCAAGACGACGACCCTCCGGATGATAAGCGGGTTCGAGCGACCGACCGACGGGGCGGTCCGTATCGGCGGGGAGCCGATGTCGTCCGTCCCGCCGGAGTCCCGCGACACGAACCTCGTGTTCCAGCACCTCTCGCTTTTCCCCCACATGACGGTCGGGGAGAACGTCGGCTACGGACTGAAAAAGAGCGGCCTCGGCGACCGCGTGCCCGCGGATAGCACCGAGCGGGAGGTCCGGGAGAACCGCATCGCCGAGTACCTCAAGTTGGTCGACCTGGAGGGGTTTCAGGACCGCGACCCGACCGACCTCTCCGGCGGCCAACAACAGCGGGTCGCCCTCGCCCGTGCCCTCGTCAACGAGCCGTCGGTCCTCCTGTTGGACGAGCCGCTGTCGTCGCTCGACCGGAAGCTCCGCAAGCAGATGCAGGTCGAACTCCGCCGGATTCACGAACGGACTCAGGGTTCGTTCTTCTACGTCACCCACGACCAGGAGGTCGCGATGACGCTCAGCGACCGCATCGCCGTGATGAACGACGGCCGCATCGAACAGATCGGGCCGCCGGAGGAGATCTACCGCGAGCCGGCGAGCCGGTTCGTCGCCGACTTCATCGGTGACACCAACCTGCTGGCGGCGACCATCCGGGAGCGCGACGACGAGGCCGTGGCGACGGTCGGCGGCGCGGACGGGTTCGAAGTCTCAGCCGACGGCGGGTCGGGCGAGGTCACCGTCTCCGTCCGGCCCGAGGACTTCGAACTCGTCGAGAACGCGTCCGAGGGCGCCGTGGCGGGCGAGGTCGTCGAGCGGTACTTCCAGGGCGACCAGACGAACTACGTCGTCGACCCCGACGGCGACGTGGGGCAACTCCAGGTGGTCGTCCAGGGCCGCGAGACCACGGTCGACACCGGCGAGCGGGCGGCCGTCCGCGTCGTCGAGGACGCGCCGGTGGTGTTCTAGGCCCGCTGCAGTCCCGCCTTCGGAACGTTCGCTGTCGCTCGCTTTTCGAAACTCTTCGTCCCTCAGAACGCTCGCTGGCGCTCGCGTTCTGGGACACCGGAAGACTCGCTATCGCTCGTCTTCCGAGCCCAAGAAGACGACTCGGACTCGGGCTTGCGCCGCCCGGCTCGCGTGTCGTCGTTCCCGCTGGTCACTCCTCCCGCTCGCTCATCCGGCGGCGCTCCCTCCGGTCGCGCCGCCCGGCTCGCGGCTCGCTTCGCTCACCGCTCGCGTTTTCGAGGCGCTCCCTGACGGTCGCGCCTCGCTATTCGTCCTCGTCGTCTTCTTGGACATCTTCGAAGTCGGCGTCGACGAACTCCTCGTCGTCGCCCGCGGCGCCGCCCGCCCCCGGGCCGGCCCCGGCACCGGCCGCCCCGGCACCGGGTCCGGCACCACCCATGCCACCCATGCCGCCCATGCCACCGGCCCCGGCGCCGCCGGCACCCGCGCCCGCGCCGCCGGCACCGGCCTCGGCCTGCTGCTGGTACATCTGCTTGCCGATCTCCTGGAGCTGTTCCGAAAGGCTCTCGGTGGCGGACTCGAGCGCCTCGGTCGCCGTCTCCAGGTCGTCGCTGTCGACCTCCTCGTACTCCTCTAGGGCCTCCTCGACGCGCTCGATCTCCGCCTCGATGTCGCCCTGGAGGTCCTCGTCGAGGTCCTCGTCGTTCTCCTCGAGCAGGGTTTCGGCGCGTCGGACCGAGGACTCGGCCTCGTTTCTCGCCTCGACGAACTCGCGGCGCTTTTGGTCCTCCTCGGCGTGCTTTTCGGCCTCCTCCTGCATCTCCTCGATCTCCTCGTCTGAGAGCCCGACGCCGCCCTCGATGGTGATCTCCTCGGCGTTGCCGGAGCCCTGGTCCTCGGCCTCGACGTTGACGATGCCGTTCTCGTCGATGTTGAACGTCACCTCGATCTGCGGCGTACCCGCGGGCGCCGGCGGGATGCCGGTCAGCTGGAACGCCCCGAGCAGCTCGTTCTCGTCGGCGAGGTGAAGACCTTCGACTCCTCGGTCGGGATGGTGGTGTTCTTGTCGATGAGCCGCTCGAAGATGCCGCCCTTGACCTCGATGCCGAGGCTGAGCGGCGTTACGTCCAACAGGACGATGTCGTCGACGTCGCCCGCGAGCACGCCGCCCTGGATCGCGGCGCCGAGCGCGACGGCCTCGTCCGGGTTGACGTTCTTCTTCGGCTCCTGCCCCGCGAGTTCCTCGACCTGGGTCTGCACCTGGGGCATCCGGGTCGAGCCGCCGACAAGCAAGACCTCGTCGATGTCGCCCTTCGAGTAGCCGGCGTCCGACAGCGCCTGCTCGGTCGGCCCGACGGTCCGCTCGACGAGGTCGCTGGAAAGCGACTCGAAGGTCGCCCGGGTGATCGTCTCCTCGAGGTTGAGCGGGCCCTCGTCCGTCGCCGTGATAAAGGGCAGGTTAACGTCCGTCTCCTTCCGGGAGGACAGCTCGATCTTGGCCTCCTCGGCGGCCTCCGTGAGCCGCTGGAGTGCCTGCCGGTCCTCCCGGAGGTCGATGCCGTGCTCCGACTCGAACTCGTCGGCCAGGTGGTGGATGATGGCCTCGTCCCAGTCGTCGCCGCCGAGTTCGTTGTCCCCGTTCGTGGCGACGACCTCGTAGACGCCGCCGCCGAGTTCGAGGATGGAGACGTCGAACGTCCCGCCGCCGAGGTCGTAGACGAGCACCGTCTGGTCGGACTCGTCGTCGAGGCCGTAGGCCATCGCCGCCGCCGTCGGCTCGTTGACGATCCGCTCGACCTCGAAGCCCGCGACCTCGCCGGCGTCCTTCGTCGCCTGGCGCTGCTTGTCGTTGAAGTACGCCGGCACCGTGATGACCGCCCGCTCGACGTCGTCGCCGAGGTACTCCTCGGCGTCGTGTTTGATCTTCTGGAGGATCATCGCCGAGATCTGCTCGGGCGTGTACTCCTCGTCGTCGATCTCGACGGTGTGGTCGGACTCGCCCATGTGCCGCTTGATCGACTCGATCGTCCGGTCGGGGTTCTGGACGGCCTGGTTCTTCGCGGGCTTGCCGACCAGCCGCTCGCCCTCGTCGGTGAACGCCACGACCGACGGCGTCGTGCGCTCGCCCTCCTCGTTCGTGATCAACTCCGGGTCGCCCCCTTCCATCACCGCGAACGCGGAGTTCGTCGTGCCGAGGTCGATTCCGAGGATCTTGTTGCTCGCCATGTTTAGCGGTACATACCGGACTGAACCGGTTAAAAGTTACTAGATACGCCGACCCACGGCCGCCGGAGGGGGCGCCTCTTCCGGCGGTTTTCACGGCGGGCGGGCGGCAGGACCGGGAGGTTTAAACAGAACCGCTATTCGGGTTCCGCGTGCGGCCGCCATCGGTGCCGCCCGGCGCGGCGTCACGGGCGCCCGAGGTAACGCTGGACGCTCGTACCCCGGACGGCCGACTATTCGGCGCCGCCCGGCGCGGCGCCAGGGCGCCCGATGGCTACTCGGGGTCGCCCTCGGCGACAGTCACCTGGGCGGGCCGCAGCACCTTCCCGGCCATCGCGTAGCCGGGGCGGTGGACCGCCGCGACGGTGCCGGCCGGCTGGTCGCTGTCGACGTTGACCAGCACCTCGTGTCGCGCCGGGTCGACGTCGGCGCCGGGCGCGGGCTCGATGGGCTCGACGCGCTCGCCGTCGAGGACCTCGTCGAGCTGCCGGGACGTCGCCTCGACGCCCTCGCGGATGTCGGCGTCGTCGTCCTGGTTGAGCGCCCGGTCGAGGTTGTCACGGACCTCCAGCAGGTCCTCGACCAGGGCTTCAGTCGCCCGCTTCCGGACCTCCTCGCGGCGCTTCTCCTGGCGCTTCTTGTAGTTCTGGAACTCCGCGGCCTTCCGCTTGTAGCGGTCCTCGAGGTCCGCCCGGTCGGTCCGCACCTCGGCGAGGTCGGTCTCGCGTTCGCGGACCGTCTCCCGGAGTTCCGCGATCTCGGCTGCGACCGCCGCCGGGTCCTCGTCGGCGATCCGGTCGGCGATCGCCCCGACGGGTGGCTCCGCGGCGTCCGACGCCGTCGTCTCGTCCTCTCCGTCCGCCGACTGTGCGGCCGCCTCGCCCTCGCCCCCGGTCGCGACTTCCGCGTCGGCCGCCGCGGCAGCGTCGGCTGCGGTCACCCCGCCCTCGTCGGTCCGGTCGGCCGACTCGGGCGCGCCGTTGCCCCCGGGGTCGACCGCCTGCTCGCCCGTCTGGCGCTCGGTGTCGCCCTGCTCGTCGCTCATATGCGAGTGGTGCCGTTGCGCGCCAATAAGCGTTGAGAAACCCCGCCGGTCGCGGCTCCGGCGAAACGCCGTCCGGCCCTTATTGACCGTGGTCCGGCGTCGATACGACGCCGGCCCCGTCGGCATCGACGGCAGTATCGACCAGAGGGCCGTCGTCGGTGCCACCACCGGCGTCGGGGCCGACATCCCTTTGGCGGCCGGCCCCGACCCACCGGCCGTGTCCCCCGAGCGCCCCCGCCTCCTGGCCGGCCGGGTCGTCGCCGCGGTCGTCCTCCAGGTGGTCGGCTACGCGGCCCTCCTTGCGCTGTTCCCCCACGGCGACCCCACGCGCGTCGTCGAGGCGCTGTCCGGCGTGCCGGCGGTCATCCTGATCCCCCTCGCCGTCCCGGCGATCCCGGCGACGCTCGTGGCCCTCGCGGTCGGCGCCGTCACGGCCGCGGCCGGCCTGCCGCCGGAGTCAATCCCCGCGGTCCTTCTGGCCTCCGGCGACGTGATCGTCTACGCCAGTGCGGTGGCCGTCGCGGTCGCCGCGGCGTGGCTCCAGGACCGCCTGTCGAAGGTGCCGTGACGGCACGGCGGCCGGCGTCGACGTCGCCGTGGTGCCGAACCCAGGGGGCTACAGGATCGAGAGGGCGCCGCCGACGGCGCCCAGCACGAGCAGGAGCCGGCCGACGCTGCCGGCGAACGTCGCCAGCGCGAACTTGACGTCGTCCTCCTCGATGACGGCGAAGGCGTACACCGAGATGGTATCGGGGAACAGCGGGACACACAGCGCCAGCGCGAGGCCGACGTATCCCCACCGCTTTGCGATCTCGACGGTGCGCCGCTCCGACCACTCGACGACCTCGAACCGGGAGCGACGGAGCCGCGACACGACCGGCCCCGAGTGTTTCACGCCCCGCCCGAGCTTGAACGCGACGACGCTGCCGGCGGCCTTGCCGACCGAGCTGACGAGGACGATGATCGCCAGCTCCACGGCGTACGGAAAGCCGATGTCGAGCGGCGTGGCGAGCACGATCTCGCTCGGCCCCGGCAGGACGACGGCGATGAGAAACGAGTACGCGAAGATGACGAGGAGGCCGAGCCAGCCGGTCGCCGACTCGACGAGCTGCTCCAAGAGCCGCACGTTGCCGTGGAACGACGCGAGCGCGGCTGGCAGGGGGACCGTGAGCGCGGCGTCGAACAGGGTGGAACTCGTCACGAACGTGGCCTGGGTGCCGGCCGAATCTCTCAGGTCAGGGCGGTGTCTGAACGGGCGGAACTGCGGACCGCGGGAACGAAAACGTTTCGAGGTCCGCTCGACCCTGGCCCTAAGGGGTCACCGGTCGCTAAACTCGAAAGTGGCCGGTCGGAGGTACGGACGGCCGACCCGTTGCGGGCCGGCGTCGACCGAGGCGTGGTCACGTGAACCGGAACGTCTCGAGGTTCTTCGGCGCGAACGTCCGCATGTTGAACTCGTGGTACAGCGCCGACGAGAGGTCCTGGACGGAGGACTCGTCGCCGTGGACACAGAGGACCTTCTC
>PXQY01000041.1:4211-9534 GCA_003021745.1 Halobacteriales archaeon QH_7_69_31 | reverse complement strand
CCAGGTCATGACGAACGTGTGTCGCTCCATCGCAGCCTGCATGAACTCGTCACTCCGGTAGGTCCGGTGGAGGTGGCGGAAGTCCTCGAGGGTGTGGGCCAGGCCCTTCCCCGACGGGAGCTGGATGTCCCGGCCGGGCGGCTGTCCGTCGCCGGCGTACTCGTAGATGAAGTCCCCGAGGTGGACGAGGAAGTCGGCGTCCTCGCGGGCGATGTGGCCGAAGGCGCCGTAGTAGCCATGGAGGTAATTGTTGCACGACGCGCACGCGAGTTTCAGCCGATCGGGCTCCGCGTCGGGGTCCGGCAGGGTGCGCAGTCGGCCGACGGGGGAGGCGTCGCCGTCGTGGACGAACCGGTAGAAGTAGAACCGGTCGGCGTCGAGTTCGCCGTCCAGGTCGACGCTGACGGTGTAGTCGTGCTCGGGGGCGAGGTCGGCGGCCGGGACCCGGAAGTACCGCGTGTCGGTCGACGAGAAGTCAGCGTCCTCGTTCGGCGTCGAGCGGTCGGACGCCGGCGTCACCTGCAGGCCGACGTCGCGGTCGCTCTCGTAGGCGGCCTCGGCGACCCGGGTCCAGGCGATGGCGCCCGACGGCGTCGGGCCGCCGCTCGCGACCGACTGCGGGAACGCAGCCTCGCTGGTCCGTTGGATTTCGAAGAGGTCGTCGCCGCCCGACGCGGGTTCGGGCTCGGTGTCTCCGGCCGCCGCACCGGTCGAGAACAGCGTCGCCAGCGCGCCCATCGCCGAGCCGGCGCCGGCGGCCTGGAGGACGGCCCGCCGGGTGGCATCGGTGGCCGATCCGCGGTCGGGAGGTTCGGGTGACATCACCCTCGCCTACGGGGACGGTCCTGAAAAAACCTCTAACAAAACTCTCCAATTGTACACGGTACAGGTTCTCTACAACCCGGTATCGAGAGATATATAGAGATCCGTGGTCGGGCGTACGGGTCGGGATCGGTACCGGCCGGCGTCCCGGCCGGGCCCCGTTGGACTCCCGGCCAACCCGTAGATAGCCGTGAGCGGCTCGCTCGGCGATAAATCACGTATCCTCCATCGCGCCGACCTCCGGAGCAAAACCCGGGAAGGCGCTGGAATATATAGAGATACTGAGCAAGGGGGACCCGAACCCCCCTCACTATTGGTATACGGTCGGACATATATCGAAATTAGCACCCTATTTAACCCGGGCTAGTCCACTCCTCGGTGATGGCAGACAGCCATTTCGACGGTCTGACACGGCGGAACGCGCTGAAGACGCTCGGTGGGGCCGGCGCGGTCGCCGTGGCCGGCTGTACGAGCGAAGGGGGCAACGGTAACGGGAACGGCGGTGGCAACGGGAACGGTAACAGCACTGAGAACGGTGACATGCAACTCTCGGGCTCCGTCCGCGTCTCCGGTAGCAGCACGGTGTTCCCCATCGCCCAGGAGGTCGGCCGGAAGTTCGCCTCCGAGCAGAACGGTGTGCATCCGGAGGTCAACTTCGAACTCAGCAAGGACGGCAGCGGCGGTGGCTTCCGGAACGTCTTCATCCCCTGCGAGGACAACGGAATCACCCCGATCGGGTTCCAGATCGCTCAGGACGCCCTCACGATCGTCGTGAACAACGACAACGACTGGGTGGACTCGATGGCCGTCGAGACGATCGGCGAGATCTGGTCGCCGGACACCAAACCCGAGACGTGGGCCGACGTCAACTCCGAGTGGCCCGACGAGCCGTTCGACCTGTACGGCGCCGCGACCACCTCCGGCACCTTCGATTACTTCACCGAGGCGGTCGTCGGCGAGGACGGCAAGATCCGTGAGGACTACGAGGGAACCGAACGGGACGACCAGATCGCGAACGGCGTATCCAGGAACCAGTACGCCTTCGGCTACCTTCCGTTCGCCTACTACACGAACAACCCCGACAGCGTCAAGGCACTCGACGTCAGCGAGGGTGACGGTGAGGGCGTCGAACCCAGCCTGGAGGCAGCCCAGAGCGGTGACTACCCCCTCGCCCGGCCGCTGTTCTTCTACGTCAACGACAACAAGCTCGGCGAGAAGGCCACGCTCCAGGAGTTCTGCAAGTTCTATATCGAGCAGTCCGGCGAGCAGTACATCGCCAGCGACATCGGCTACGTCCCGAGCAGCGACTCCAGGGTCCGGGACAACCTCGACACGCTCGACACCGAGATTTCGGAGCTGTCCTGACGGGCCAGTGTTTCGGATCCGGTTAGTATGTACCGGCGGCGACTGACGGACACCAAAACAAATGAGCCAACAACGCGGGACGGAGGGCCCAGACCTCGAACGCCCGGAGTTCGTCGTTCGGAAGGAGCGGTACTACCGTCGCCTGCTGGCCGGGTGTGCCGCCCTGACCGTCGCGGTCACACTCGGTATCATCGTGGCGCTGTCGGGCGGGGCGCTCACGTTCTTCGGGGACGTCTCAATCGTGGAGTTCCTGACCGGCAGTAACTGGTCGCCGCTCGTCCCCCCGGCGGAGTACGGCGTTCTGCCGCTCGTCAGTGGCACGTTGATCATCGTGGTCGGCTCGGCGGTCGTCGCGTTGCCGGTCGGACTCGGGGCAGCTATCTACCTCAGCGAGTACGCGAACCCTCGCGTTCGCGCCGTGCTCAAGCCCGGTCTCGAGATCCTCGCCGGCATCCCGACCGTCATCTACGGCTACTTCGCGCTGGTGTACCTGACGCCGATCCTCGATGCGCCGCTCCCGATCGAACAGGTCATCATCCCGTCGTGGCTGGCGTTTTCCCTGCCGCTTGTCCCCGGCGGCATCCCGCTTTTGCCGGAGTTCACGCTCGTCGTCTCGGAGTTCGTGTTCGTCTTTCCGTCGCTGCGGGCGTTCAACGCCCTGTCGGCGAGCATCGCGGTCGGTATCATGATCATCCCCATGGTCTCCTCGATTAGCGAGGACGCGATGAGTTCGGTCCCCGACGACCTGCGCGAGGCCGCCTACGGGCTCGGCTCGACGAAGTTCGACGTCTCGACGAAGGTCGTGGTCCCGGCGGCCACCTCGGGCATCATCTCCTCATACGTGCTCGCGCTTTCGCGGGCGATCGGTGAGACGATGATCGTGACGATGGCCGGCGGACAGAGTCCGAAAATGCCGTTCTTCCCGAACGTGGCCCAGAACTTCACGGAGTCGATCGAGGCGATGACCGCGGCGATCGTGGAGATCGCGACCGCCGAGTCGCTCGGCCAGACCGCCACCTACGACGCGATGTTCGCCATCGGCCTGACGCTTTTCGCCCTCACGCTTGCGATGAACATCCTCGCCGAACTCGTCCGCCGACGGTTCAGGGAGGCGTACTGAGATGGCGACGACGCCAGAAACCGCCGAGAGGATCCGTCGGGACGGCCGATTCGGCCTCAAAGACCTCAAAGGCAAGGCGTTCGAGGGGGTGCTGATCGCGGCAACCCTCGTCGGCATCGTCGCGCTTTTCGTCCTGTTCGGTTACATGTTCGTCGACGCGGTCGGGCCCCTGGCCGCGTCCGCGGAGTGGTACCTCCTGTTCTTCGCGACGCTGGTCGCGCCGACGTCGGCCTTCGCACTGTACGTCCGCCGGCGACCGGCGGCCAGACACATGAACGCGAGGGCCTTCGCGGCGGTGTTCGGCGGTCTCGCGATCAGTCTCGCCGCGTGGGTCGTGTTCGACGCGACCGGCCCGCACGGATTGTTGCTCTACGCCGTGCTCGCCAGCATCTCGCCGCTCCTCATCGCCGGGTACGGCAAGCGCGTCGAGCGGTCGATGTTCGTCGGTCCCGCGATGGTCGTGACGACGCTCGCGGCGATCCTCTTGACCCTGGGCACCGAGGTTCTCGTCTTTGCCCTCTTCGACGTGATCGCGCGCCTGGTCGGCTGGCTCCCGGTCGTCGGCTCGCTGCAACTCCCGGTCGCACCCGCGCTCCTCGTCACCGCGATCTCGACCGGTGGCCCGACCATCGCGGTGCTTTGGTACCTCCGCCGGCGACGGGCCTCGACGCGAACGTACCTCCTCGTTCCGGTCGTGGCGGGCATCAGCGGACTCGGGACGGCCGGCCTGGACTTCTGGCTGCAGCCCACCGTCGACCTCCTCCCGGACTGGCTCGCGTATCTCGGGCTCGTCGGCCTCCCGGTCGCGGCGTTCGTCGCGGTGGCGGTCGCCCGGCGAGCGAACGTCAGACGGAGCCTCCTCGCGGGCGGCGCCGTGGTCGCCGGGAACCTGGCGGTCGGCGGTCTCGCACTCGCAGTCTCCGTCGATCCGTCCTTCTGGATCGTCCTGTTTTCGGGCACGGTCGTCCCGGTCGGCTACGTCGTCGGCGACGCCATCATCGCAAAGCGCGAGGGGACCGTCGGGCTCCTCGGGCCGTTCGTGCTCCTCGGCGGGGTCCTGTTCGGCGCGTTCCTGGAGGACGTCATCGGCGCGACCGGCCCCGATTCCTGGCTCACGCCGACGCTCCTTTTGAACTCCTGGAACGGGCTCGACCCGGCCCGGGCCGGCGCCTACCCGTCGATCGTCGGCTCGATCATGATCGTGAGTGTCATGGCGCTGTTGTCGTTCCCGGTCGGGGTCGGCGCGGCGATCTACTTAGAGGAGTACGCGCCCGATACGGGGATGGCAGGCCGGTTCGCGAACTTCGTCGAGATCAACATCGCGAACCTGGCCGGCGTACCCTCCGTGGTCTACGGTCTGCTCGGGCTCGCGCTCTTCAACAACGCACTCGACTTCCCGCCCGGGATCGTCCTCTCGGCGTCGGCGACACTCGGGTTACTGATCCTCCCGATCGTGATCGTCTCCGCCCAGGAGGCCATCCGCGCCGTGCCGGACTCCCTCCGCCAGGGCTCCTACGGGATGGGCGCGAGCCGGTGGCAGACACTCCGGAACGTCGTGCTGCCGGAGGCGATCCCGGGCATCCTGACCGGCACCATCCTCGCGTTGGGCCGGGCGATCGGGGAGACCGCGCCGCTCATTGTCATCTCGGTCCCGGTGTTCGGCGGGTCGCCGGGCGGCCTGTTCTCGAGCGGCGCCGCGCTCCCGCTACGGATCTACACGTCGTCGGCCAACGCGATACCGGCCTACCGGAAGGGCGTTCTCGCGGCGCTGGCCATCGTCCTGCTCGCGTTGATGCTCACGATGAACGCGGTCGCGATACTCCTCCGGAACCGATATCGGACGGCTGACACCTGACCCACAGACTTGAGACCAATGAGCGAAAACGAACCTGTGAGCGAGAACGAACCAGTGAGCGAGAACGAACCAGACGAGGGGTCGGACGGAGGGGGCGACGCGGCGGTGGATTCCTCGTTGCTCGGACTGGACGTCGCGGGCGGGACCGAGCGAGCGGCGGG
>PXQY01000041.1:0-4075 GCA_003021745.1 Halobacteriales archaeon QH_7_69_31 | reverse complement strand
GGCAAGTCGACGTTCCTCCGGTGTCTCAACCGGATGAACGACCTCGTCGAAGCGGCGACCATCGACGGCGAGGTCCGGTTCGACGGCGTGGACATGTACGGCGAGGCCGTCGACCCCGTCGCGCTTCGGCGGCGGATCGGGATGGTCTTCCAGCACCCCAACCCGTTCCCGAAGAGCATCTACGACAACGTCGCGTACGGCCTCCGGATCCAGAACCGCACGGCGGACCTCGACGAGCGCGTCGAGCGGGCGCTGAGGGAAGCCGCGCTGTGGGACGAGGTCCACGACCAGCTCGAGACGAGCGCGATGGACCTCTCCGGCGGCCAGCAGCAGCGGCTCTGTATCGCCCGCGCCATCGCGGTCAACCCGGAGGTCGTGCTGATGGACGAGCCGGCGTCGGCGCTCGACCCGATCGCGACCTCGAAGATCGAGGACCTCATCGCCGACCTGGCCGCCGAGTACACCGTGGTCATCGTCACCCACAACATGCAGCAGGCCGCCCGCATCTCCGACCGGACGGCCGTCTTCCTCACCGGCGGCGCCCTCGTCGAGTACGACGACACCGAGACCATCTTCGAGAACCCCGCCGACGACCGCGTCGAGGACTACATCACCGGCAAGTTCGGGTGACCATGCCCCGGGAGAACTACCAGCAGGAACTCGAGGCGCTCCGCGGGGACGTCCTCGCGATGGGCGAGATGGTCCGCAGGAACTACGACGACGCGCTCCGGACGCTGGACACGAAGGACGACGACCTCGGCGCCAGCGTCCGCGATGCCGACAAGGCGATAAACGACCGGTACCTCCGTCTCGAGGGCGCCTGCATCGACCTGTTTGCACTCCAGCAACCGATCGCCGGCGATCTGCGGTTCGTCGCCGCCTCGTTCAAGATCCTGACCGATCTCGAGCGCGTCGGCGACCTGGCGACAAACGTCGCCGACTACGCCCTGGACGCGGCCCGGAACCGGTATCCCGAGGTGGACATCCGCCACATCGGTGACCAGGCCCAGGAGATGCTCGTCGACGCCCTGTCGGCGTACGCCGACGGGGACGCCGAGGCCGCCCGCGAGGTCGCGGCGCGGGACGACGAGGTCGACCGGCTCTGCGAGACGGCGACCGAGACCGTCTTCGAGGCACTGCTCCGCACGGAGTACGGCGACGACACCGAGGCCATCCTCGCGGACGCCCGACGGCTGCTGTTGACGGTCCGGGACTTAGAGCGGGTCGCCGACCACGCCGTCAACATCTGCGCCCGGGTCGTGTACATGGTCGAGCACGACGACGAACTGATCTACTGATGGGCGACCCGGGTCGCCGTCGACCCGGTCACCCCTCCGACAGCTCGACCTCGTCGCTGCGCTCCCAGTCGCGCTCGTCCACGACGGTGATCGACTCGTCGCCGTACACGTAGAGGTAATCGCCGACGTAGGCGGTCCGGTGGACACGGCCGTCGGTCGGCACCGTCGTCTCCACCTCGAGGCCGTCCGTGTAGTCGTAGACGTAGGCCTCCTCGCCGGCGGGCAGGAAGAACACGCCGTGCCGGCGGTCCATGAGGAAGGCGTGGTGGCTGTCGGCGACCGCCGACCACCGCGCGTCCAGGATCGTGTCGGTCTCGATGGTGGGGTTCTCGGGGTTCGAGACGTCGAACACGACCAGCTTCACCTTCCCGTCTTCCTCGCCGATGCCGAGCACGCGGTCGCCGCCCAGCGGGTGCAGGTACGACGAGAAGCCGGGGAGTTTCAGCTCGCCCTCGAGGGTCGGATTCTGTGGGTCGGAGAGGTCGACGATGTGGAACGGGTCGATCCGGCGGAACGTCACGACGTAGGCCTGGTCGCCGACGTACCGGACGGAGTAGATACGCTCGGTGATGCCCATGCCCTGGACGGCGCCGGTGCGGGACAACGACTCGTCGAGGACGTAGAGGTCGTTCTCGCTGTCGGTGCCCATCGCGCCGGAGACGGTGGTGGCGATGCGGAACTCGCCGTCCTGGTCGCTCATCGAGAACTGGTTGAGCGGCTGGCCCGGGACCGAGCCGGTGGCGCCCGCCTCGACGCTCGGGCCGGTGCCGGCGCCGTCCCGGACCTCGAAGGCGACGATGCCGGTGCGCTCGAACTCGCGCTTGTTGTCGGCCGCCCACGCCTGCATGTCCTCGCGGAGTTCGCGTTCGGCCCGCTCCCGCTCGGTCTCGTCGAGTCTCGCCTGCCAGGCCTCGATGGCGCGCTGGATCTCGAGCCGCTTTGCGCGCGGGCTCAGGTCGTAGCCCTGGATCTCCCGGATGCGGTCCAGCGCCTGCGCGTCGAGCCGGTCGGACTGGTTGTCCAGCAGGAACCGCGCCATCATATCCGCCCGGTCGACCTCCTGGGGGTAGGTGACGTAGACGCGGTCGGTCGAGACGTAGACGACCGAGCGGCCACCTGCGCCGACGAACGACGCCGAGTCGTGGACGGTGCCGTCGGCGGGGTCGAACAGCGTCACGGTGTAGGTGGTGTCGACGGGCGCGGGCTCGGTCGGGTGGTGGATCTCGGGGCACGGGACGGAGACGTCCTCCATCGGCTCGACGGGACAGGGCTCCCGCCGGTCGACCTGGCTCTCGGTCACGAGGTAGACGGTGCCGTCGTGGAGTCGGGCGGTGACGACGCGGTCGGAGAGTGACGTCTCCCAGACGCGTTCGGGGTCGGCGCGGTCGCTGACGTCGTACCCCAGGATGCGGTCGCGCTGGAAGACGACGAGGGTGTCGCCGGACAACAGCAGCCGTCCGGAGACGTCGAGCCGACTCGCCACCTCGGGTGCGGCCGGGTCGCTCACGTTTACGAGCCGGACGCCCTCGTCGGTCGGGCGGTCGCTATGGTCGTCCCCGTGGATCGTGGGTCCCGGCGGCGCGTAGTAGGCGGTCTGCGGCGTGGTCTTGAGGATGTCGGGCTCGTCGATGCCCTCGACCTGGACGTTCGTGTCGGAGGCGCGGCGCTCGCCGCTCTCGGCCCCATTACCGGGGGCTGCGTCGGCGACCGTCTCGACGACGGTTTCGGCCGGCGCGGGCGTCTCCCCGGCCTCCGCGTCCGGCCCGGCCCGGGTCTGGACCTCGACGTCATCCGACACCGCATCCCCGGCCCCGTCGGCGCCGGCGCTAATGGTCCGGGCCCCGCCCCCGCTTGGTCGGTGCAGCTTCGTCGGGCGCTACAACATCCTCCAGGACGACCGCGCCGACGCCGCCGGCGACGAGGGCGACGGCGACGACGGCGGCCACCTGGACTGCCGAAAGCGTCGCGGTTCTCGGCATGCCGCCGGCTACGGCGGCCGTCTATAAACGTCTCCCCAAAGGACAAAGAGCCGTTTTACCTATCGCGGAGACCGATCATCGCCGTCCCGGGGGGTGGTCGCTGGGTCTCCGGCGGCGACAATCAGCCGTCGAGCCGGCACGGCCGGGGTAACTGGCCGGGTCCCCGGTTGAGGCGCGCCCGGACCACCCTTATTAGGCTCACGCTCGTCGTCCGACTCCAGGATGACGGACACAGACGGGCCGCGGCGGGTCCTGTTTCTCTCCGATCGGCCCCAGCGGTGGGCAACCCACCGCCGTGCGCTCGCGGCGGCCGACGGGCTGTCGGTCATCGTCGGCGACACGGCCACGGCAACGGCCGTCGAATCCGTCGTCGACTGCGTGGTCGCTACCCACGACGGGACGACGGACGGCGTCGCGCTCGCCGGGTCGGTCCGCGAGACACGGCCCGGCGTGCCGGTCGTGCTCCTGGCCGCCGGTAACGAGGGGATGGCGGCCAGCCGCGCGATGGAAATAGACGTCGGGGCGTTCGTGCCGGCGTCGGCGCCGGCGGCACCGGAGCTCCTCGTCGAGCGCGTCCGGGGGGCCGTCGAGGGCGGCGGACCGCCGGGGGACGGCCCGGTGACGGCGGACCACTCGGACGGTGTCGTGGCGCGCGACGGCGGCGCCGTCCCGATGCCCATCGACGACCTCGGCGTCCGGGAGGAACTGCGGCTGAAGAGCCGGGCGATGGACGAGGCCCCGGTCGGGATCACCATCTCGGACCCGGCCAGGGAGGACAACCCGATGATCTACGTCAAC
>PXQY01000040.1 GCA_003021745.1 Halobacteriales archaeon QH_7_69_31 | reverse complement strand
GCCCCAACGCTCGGTGCCGCCGTTTATCTCGTCGCCCTCCTGGATGAGAACCTCGAACTCGGCCTCGGCCGCCCGGGTGTAGTCCTGCTCCTCGCCGGATGGCGGCGACGGCTCCTCGAACTCGTCGTTGGTCCCGTCGAACTCGAACTGGAACTCGCGATAGTAGCCGAGTCCACCCTTGTTCCACGGGTCGGGGTTCTCCCGGTGGGGGTGCTGGACGCTGTGGAACAGCGTGCCGTCGTTCATGACGTACGCGCCGGTCATCTCGGCGCCGAACGCCGTCGTCGAGAACCGCTTGAGGTCGCCGACGACCGACGGTGCCCCTTCGGTCAGCGTGTCATCGGGGTCTATCTCCCGCTCGTCTCGGTCCTTCTGCGCTGCGACTCGGCCGGCCGCCCCCGCCCCCACGGCCGCGGCGACGGACGCCGTCATCAGAGTGCGCCTCTGCAAGTTCATTCGAGCGGTCTTTACTATCGCTGGTTCAAAAGTGATTGTAACACCTATATATACGCATATGTTCCGGCCCGGGTGTTCCGCAGTGCTATATATCTGTTTGGTGTGTTCCGTACCGGTACGTACCGAACAGGGTGGCGCGTACGGCTCATACGTACTTTTTTCAGACGCGGATCGAACAATCCCGTATGGCTCAGTCCGAGGCCGCCGACGGGCGGCCGCACCGAGAGTATGTCATGGACGTCCGCATCATCGAGGAGGAGAGCGCCGAGGACCGGTCATACCGGTTCGAGGCACCGGAACACGAGGGCACGACGTTCGCCGACCCCGCGGACGCCGAGCTGTACGCCGACGTCTACTTCGACGTCAACGGCTTCGCGGAGGCCGGGACGGGCGAGCGCGGCGTCCCGCCGGTCATCATCCAGGCCGGCCGGGACACGCTGGCGGCGTACTTCCTGACTCACGACACCATCGACGAGCACTGGGTCGGGTCGTTCATGGGGGTCCAGCCGGGGAAGGTGCTGCGGTACGCCTCCCGGGTGCGGGACCGCGCCGAGAACATCCGGACGCGGGTCGTGGCCGAAGGGTTCGACCGGCGGTAGCTCCCGCCGAGACGTCGACGGCCTCCACATTCGGTCGGTCCGGACCACCCGCACACAGACGGTGCGGGTCGTCCCATCGAGGGACCGGCCAGGTGCCCGGTTCGGAACCGGACCAGCAGTCACCGAGAAGGGGCGCGGCACCGGCCCTGGGATGCGGTCGTGGAAAAAGGAGTCATCAGGGCATCGCGCTCTGGCGACGGATGATTGGGATCTCATTCGCGGACGAGGGTTCAACGCGCCGGGGCCCATCGGGCCTCCTCGATGTCGAAGTCGATCGTCCGACCCTCCGCGAGGTCCGGACCACCAACGTCGTGACCACGCCGGCACCATCCGACGCTCTCCCCCCCGACACTCCCGAAGGTGCGAACCGCCTCCGGCTTCTCTCATCGTGAAACCGCTCGGTAGTATAAACCCCCTCCACGTCCGTACTACCCTACAGAGCCGTGGCACCCCAGAAGATCCTGTTGTTATCGTACGTGGTGGTCACCCTCGTCGCGGTATTCGGCATCCTCGTCTCGTTCCTCGTCTGACGTCGCGACGGCCGGATCGTTTCGGGCTTGAAAACGGTCGCAATGCCTTACTTGCCGGGGGCCGACGGATGGAAGCGTGAGGTCCAGATGAGCGAGGGAACGCCGACCGTCCTGGTCGTGGACGACGAGCGGGACCTGGCGGACCTCTATGCCGCCTGGCTCGAGACGGACTACGAGGTGGTAACGGCCTACGGCGGCGAGGAGGCGATCGACACGATGGACCGCTCGGTCGACGTCGCACTCGTCGACCGGCTGATGCCGAAGATTCAGGGCAGGGAGGTCGTCGAGCACGTCCGCGAGGAGGAGTACGACTGCGGCATCTCCATGGTGACCGCCGTCGAACCGGACTACGACATCATCGAGATGGGGTTCGACGAGTACGTCGTCAAGCCGATCCGGGAGGAGGACCTCAACGAGGTCGTCGAATCGTTGCTCGCCCGCTCGGAGTACGACGACCAGCTCCAGGAGATGTTCTCGCTGGCCTCGAAGATCGCCGCCCTGAAGACCCAGAAACCGGCCGCCGAACTGGAGGGCAACGACGAGTACGAGGAGATGACCGCACGCCTCGCGGAACTCCGGAGCGAGATGGACCGGACGGCCGGCGACCTCAGCGAACGGGACCTCGAGGTCGAACTCCGACAGCTGAACGTCGATTCCTGAGCGACGGGTCGCTGCCGCAGCGCCGACCGACCGCGCCCGCGAACCAACCGACACCTACCAGCACCGCCTCGCGCCGGTCCAAGGACCCGGGGTGGGCGACCGGATACAAGAGCCGCCCGATTGCTGCGAGGGTTTATGTAGGGAGACGGGACCAGCCACCCCATGCGTCAGCACACGCGCTTCCGTCGCGACGAGCGGGCCATCGAGGGGTTGCCGGTCCGGCTGGTGATCGCGCTGGTCGTCGGCGTCGCCAGCCTCTCGGTGATGATGAGCATGCTCTCGGGCATCTCCGGGCTCGCGGTCACGGAACTGGACGTCCAGCCGACCCCGGAGGTCGTCACGCCCGGCAACCACACCATCCAGGTCGCCGTGGTCGACCCGGACGGCCAGCGGGTCTCGAACGCGACCGTGGTGGCCCGCGGCGGGTCGGCGCGGCTCGACGGCGTCGAGACCGGGACGACGGGTGCGAACGGGACCGTGGCCCTGTCGCTGTCGCCGACGCTCGGCGCGAACCAGCGGGACGGCACCGTCGAGTTCGACGTCAAGCCGCCGGCCGGCAGCGAGTACGCCGACAAGCGCGAGAACACGGCGGTGCTGGTGGTGCGCGAGTGACCGGGGTCAGATGCGCTCCTCCCAGTCGATCCAGGACTGCTCCCAGCCCTTCCGGCGGGCCGCCGCCCGGCGGGCGTGCTCGCGGTCCTCGCGGCGGGTCCGGTTGCGCTCGACGCCGTCCGGCTGTTCGCCCTCCACCAGCATCGGGTGGTAGGCGACGGTCCCGAACTCGGCGACGCGCTCACCGCCCTCGAGGGCGACCAGCTCCTGCCCGCCGGTCCCGAGCGGCATCACCAGCCGGCCGCCGGGCGCGAGCTGCTCTACGAGCGCCGCCGGCGGCTCGACGGCCGCCGCCTCCAGGAGTATCCGGTCGAACGGCGCGTACTCGGCGAGGCCGTAGGCGCCGTCCCGACGGTCGACCAGGACGCCGGGATAGCCGGCCCGAGCGAGGTTCGATCTGGCCTCGGAGACGAGCCGACGGTCGATGTCGACGCCGTGGACGTTCGCCTCGCCGGTGATCTCCGCGAGCACGGCGGCGGTGTAGCCGACGCCGACGCCGACGACGAGCACATCGTCGCCGGGTTCGACGGCGAGCGCCTCCAGCAGCCGGCCGGCGGCGCTTGGCGACAGCACACGGGTGCCCAATCGCTCGAAAGACCGGTCCGCGTAGGCGGCGGACTCCTCTTCGACGAACGGCTCCCGCGGCACTTCCCGCATCGCGACGCCGACCCGCTCGGAGGAGACGACGGCCTTCGCCTCGTGCTCGAGGCTGTCGACCATGTCGTCCCGCAGCACCGCCGGGTCCATGCTTCCGGCTGGGTCCCGGAGCCTAATCAATCGCGCGACGGGCGGCCGACCGGCGGGAGCCGTGACCGGAGGGAGCGGCTCCGAATGCGTGAACGGTGAGCGGGAGGTCGAGCGGCACGAGGCCGACCGAAGGGAGGCCTCGGAATGAGCGAGCGGGGAGCGAAGCGACCCGTGAGCAGCGAGACCTCC
>PXQY01000039.1:6935-10619 GCA_003021745.1 Halobacteriales archaeon QH_7_69_31 | reverse complement strand
TGGTCATGCTCGACCGAAGGGTCGCCGTCGGGTGCGTTCGGCGACCCGCCGTCGGTCCCCGGCGCCGGGCTGCCGGGAAACTCCGCCAGCCCGGGCTGGGCGGCGATCTCGGCTTCGATCTCGCCCTCGAGGTCCTTGAGCTTCCGGAGCTCCTCGGCCATCCGCTGTTCCTCGTTGCGGGACTTCCAGAAGAACGCCTCGTCACGGGTGTCGGCGGCCATCAGCACGACGACCCGGCCCTCGCTGGCCCGGCCGGTGCGGCCCTTCCGCTGGATGGAGCGGATGCCCTTCGGCACCGGCTCGTAGAACAGCACTAGGTCGACGTCGGGCACGTCCAGCCCCTCCTCGGCGACGCTCGTCGAGACCAGCACCTCGAACTCGCCGGTCCGGAATGCCGACAGCGTCTCCTGCTGTTCGGTCTGGGTCATGCCGTCGGAGCCCTCCTTGTCGCCCTGGCCGACGAACCGGCGCGTCTCGAAGTGCTCGCCGAGGAAGTCCGTCAGGCTCTCGGCGGTGTCGCGGGACTCGGTGAAGACGATGACGCGCTCGCCGTCCTGGACGCCGAGCGCCTGGGCGAGCAAGATTCGGGTGCGGCGGAACTTCGGGTGGAGGTCCTCGAACGCCTCGGCCCGCTGCATCGCCTCCCGGACGCGGGGTTCGGAGACGAACCGCTGGCTGGCCTTCGAGGCGCCCGACGACCGGGCGGCGTCCCGCTGGCGCTCGAAGTACCGGCGGAGCGACTCGACGCTCTGGGTCTCGACGAGTTCGACGGCCCGGCGGAGCTTCATGATTTCGGCGTGGGCGGACATCCCCTGGTAGCCGTCGCTGTCGCCCTCGTCGACGAGCCGCTGGAGCTTCGCCCGGATGCGGTTCAGCTGAGACTGGGAGAGGTTCGGGTCAGTCGTGGCCGCCACCCCCAACTCGCACAGCGACTCGAGGCGGTCCGAGATGACCTCGCCCAGCAGGTCCCGGATCTCCAGGACCGCCTGGGGGAGTTCGACCTCCTCCCACTCGACGGCGGTGTGGTACGTGTGGGCCTCGACGTCGGCGTCGTCCTCTGTCATCACCGCGACCTCCCGCAGGCCGAGGTTGTCACAGACGGTGAGGATCTCCTCCTTGTCGCCGCCCGGGGAGGCGCTCATGCCGGTGACGAGCGGCCGGTCGGCGTCGGCGTGGTACCGGTCGGCGATGTAGTTGTAGGCGTACTCGCCGGTTGCCCGGTGGCACTCGTCGAAGGTGCAGTGGACGACGTCGGCGAGCGTGATGCGGTTGCCGACCAGGTCGTTCTCGACGACCTGCGGCGTGGCACAGACCACGCGGGCGTCTCCCCAGAGGGCGGCGCGGTCCTCGGGCCGGACGGCGCCGGTGAAGACGACGACCTCGTCGTCCGGGACGTCGAGGGCGTCCCGGTAGAAGGCGGCGTGCTGCTGGACGAGCGGCTTCGTGGGCGCGAGGAGCAGCGACCGCCCGCCGTGGTCGGCCAGGCTGTCGGCCGTTACCAGCAAGCTCACCGCCGTCTTCCCGAGCCCGGTCGGCAGGCAGACGAGCGTGTGGTCCCGCCGCGCGGTGTCGGCCAGCCGGAGCTGGTAGCGCCGCTTCTCGATGCGTCGATCCGCGAGCATCGGCCCCTCGACGTACTCCGGCTCCTCCGGGGCTGTGGCCATCCGTGCTCGGGTTCGTCGCTCCGCCGCATAAGGGTTCGGCCGGCGGGGCGGAAGTGGTCGAAGACGTGTGTGGGCGGGTGCCACGGCGGTCGCCGACGGCCCGCAGATCGCCGTCGGTGTTCGACGGGAGGCGACGGATCGCCGGGGCCTGAACCGGGCGGGCGAGCTTCCTCGACAGACGGCGCGGTTTCCACCTCCCGCAGGCCCGCTCACGGCCGCTCGGCCGTCGCCCGTACCGTGATTGGAAAGCCGCCACGTGCGCCTCGAAAACCATTTCACCGGCGACGGGCCAAGGTGGACCAATGAGCGACCTCGCCGAGGAATACCGGCTCGAGTACTTCGAGGAGGAGGGGTTCGTCCGGCGGGAGTGTCCGTCCTGCAGCGACCACTTCTGGACCCGCGACGCCGAGCGAGAGCAGTGCGGCGAGCCGCCGTGTGCCGCCTACGAGTTCATCGACGACCCGGGCTTCGATGAGGCCCACAGTTTAGCGGAGATGCGGGAGGCGTTCCTCGCCTTCTTCGAGGAGCGCGGCCACGAGCGCATCGAGCCGTACCCGGTGGCGGCGAACCGCTGGCGGGACGAAGTGCTCCTGACGCAGGCGTCGATCTACGACTTCCAGCCGCTCGTCACCTCCGGGGAGACGCCGCCGCCGGCGAACCCCCTGACGATCAGCCAGCCCTGCATCCGGATGGCGGACATCGACAACGTCGGCAAGACCGGGCGGCACACGATGGCCTTCGAGATGATGGCCCACCACGCATTCAACGCCCGCGCGGACCTCGACGAGCCCGACCGGTACGCCTACCGCGGGGAGGTCTACTGGAAGGACGAGACCGTCCGGTACTGCGACGAACTGCTGGCGGAGATGGGCGCCGACGTCTCCGATGTCACCTACATCGAGGACCCGTGGGTCGGCGGCGGCAACGCCGGGCCCGCCATCGAGGTCGTCTACCGCGGCCTGGAACTCGCCACGCTGGTCTTCATGTGCATGGAGGCCGACCCCGACGGCGACTACGAGCTGAAGGACGGCAACCGCTACTCCTACATGGACACCTACATCGTGGACACCGGCTACGGGCTGGAGCGGTGGACCTGGATGTCCCAGGGCACCGCGACCGTCTACGAGGCCATCTACCCGGACATGATCGACTTCTTGACGGACAACGCCGGCCTCTCGTACTCGGAGGAGGAAGCCGAACTCGTCGGGCGGGCCGCCCGGCTGTCGGGCCAGCTCGACATCGACGACATCGACGACGTCGAGGCCGCCCGCGGCGACATCGCCGCGGAGCTCGGCGTCTCAACCGACCGGCTCCGCGAACTCGTCGAGCCGCTGGAGTCGATCTACGCAATCGCGGACCACTGCCGGACGCTCGCGTACATGCTCGGCGACGGCATCGTCCCCTCCAACGTCGGCACCGGTTACCTCGCCCGGATGGTGCTCCGCCGCACGAAGCGGCTCTGCGACGACGTCGGCGTCGACGCGCCGCTGGACGAACTCGTCGATATGCAGGCCGAACGGCTCGACTACGGGAACCGCGACACCATACGGGACGTCGTCCGCACCGAGGTCGAGAAGTACCGCGAGACGGTCGAGCGCGGCACCCGCCAGGTCGAGCGGCTGGCCGAGGAGTACGCCGACCGGGCGGAGGCCATCCCGCTTCCGGAGGTCGTCGAGCTGTACGACAGCCACGGCATCCAGCCGGGCACCGTCGAGGAGATCGCCACCGAGCACGGCGCCGCCGTCGCGATCCCGGAGGACTTCCACTCGCGCGTCGCCGCCCGGCACGGCGGCGGCACGGCCGAGGAGGCGGATGCCGCCGGCGAGGTTTCCGACCGGGTCGCCGACCTCCCGGAGACGGAGAAGCTGTTCTACGAGGAGCCCGAGCGCACGGACTTCGAGGCCGTCGTCCTCGACGTCATCGAGCGCGAGGAGGCCCACGACGTGGTGCTCGACCAGACGATGTTCTACCCGGAGGGCGGCGGCCAGCCGGCCGACGTCGGGACGCTGTCGACCGACGA
>PXQY01000039.1:0-6904 GCA_003021745.1 Halobacteriales archaeon QH_7_69_31 | reverse complement strand
GCGGCCCGCCAGGTGCTCGGCGACCACGTCCGGCAGGCCGGCGCCCGGAAGGGCACCGACTCGGCGCGGCTCGACGTCCGCCACTACGAGCGGATCTCCCGCGAGGAGGTCCGCCGCATCGAGCGGGTCGCAAACCGGGTCGTCACGGACAACGTCGCCGTCACACGGGAGTGGCCGGAGCGCCACGAGGCCGAGGCGGCCCACGGCTTCGACCTCTACCAGGGCGGCATCCCGCCCGGCGAACGCATCCGGGTGGTCCACGTCGACGAGGACGTCCAGGCCTGCGGCGGCACGCACGTCGGCCGCACCGGCGACGTCGGCGCCATCAAGGTCCTGTCCACGGAGCGCGTCCAGGACGGCGTCGAGCGGCTGACCTTCGCCGCCGGCGACGCCGCCGTCGAGGCGACCCAGCGCACCGAGGACGCGCTGTACGAGGCCGCCGACGTCCTCGACGTCTCCCCGCAGGCGGTCCCCGAGACCGCCGAGCGGTTCTTCGAGGAGTGGAAGGCCCGCGGCAAGCGCATCGAGGACCTGACCGAACAGCTCGCCGCCGTCCGCGCCGAAGGCGGCGACGACGCGACGGCGGTCGACATCGGCGAGGCGACCGCGGTGGTCCGCCGCGTCGACGCCGGCATGGACGAGCTGCGGGCGACCGCCAACGCCCTGGTCGAGGCGGGCCAGGTCGCCGTGCTGGGGAGCGGCCACGACGGCGCCACCTTCGTCGTGGCGGTGCCGGACGGCGTCGACATCGACGCCGGCAGCGTCGTCGGCGAGCTTGCGGGCCGCGTCGGTGGCGGCGGCGGCGGCCCCCCGGACTTCGCGCAGGGCGGCGGCCCCGACGTCGACGCGCTCGACGACGCGCTCGAAGCCGCGCCGGACGTCCTGCGGCAGTTGCGTGAGGCCTGACGGGGAGTCGACCTCGGGCCGTGGTTCGGGTGGCGGCTGTGCTTCGGATGGCGGCTGTGCCTCGGGTGGCGCGCCCGGTATCCCGACGCGGTCGGGGCCGCCGGTGTCCGTCGGATCCGGCCCGGCGACGTTTCAACCGAATGTTATTTATGGTCGGTTTGTAAACCGCCGTCCATGGCGACACACGTCATGGGTTCGCTCGTCGCGTTCCTGGTCGCACTGCTCGTCGGCGGCCTGGCGATCTACATCAGCGCCAGCATCGTCGTCGGCGCCGACGACTACGGCCACGCCGTGATCACGGCGCTGCTCGGGGCCATCGGCTGGGCGCTGACCGCGTGGATCCCGCTGGTCGGACTCGTCGTCGCGCTGGTGGTGTGGATCGGCGTCATCAACTGGCGGTACCCCGGCGGCTGGGGGAACGCCGCCCTCATCGGGCTCGTGGCCTGGCTGGCGGCGCTCGTCATCCTCTACGTCCTCAACGTGGTCCTCGAACTCGGCATCGCCGCCTTCGGCGTGCCCACGTAGCCGCCGATACCCGGCGCGGAACGGTCGCGGTCACTGCTTGCGCCATAGCGACGTTACAAAGTGGAGCCGACCGTCGAGTCCGTCGGCAGGACCGGCGCGACGTCGTTACTCGGAAGTCCGGTCGCCGTTGCCGATGTCGATGCCGACGTCCTCGATGCGCGCTTCGAGCTCGTCGAACCGTTCGGCCTGCTCCTCGAACCGGTCCGACAGCTCATCGAGCTGCTCCTCGTAGCGCTCGGCCAGCTCCTCGGCCTGCTCGGCGACGCGCTCTTGGGTCTCTTCGGTCTGGCCCTCCAGTTCCGACTCGAGTTCGTCGAGCTGTTCCGTGAACTCCTCGACGGTCTCCGTCAGCTGCTCCTCGACGCCCTCGTTGAACTCGACCAGGACGTCGAGCTGCTCTTTGAGGCTGTCTGCGGCGTCGTCGCTGAACTCCTCGTAGCCCTCCGAGAGGGACTCGTACTCCTCGTCGACGGCGTCGAAGGCCTCCGCCTGCTGCTCCTCGAGGGTGTCGAATGCCTGGTCGACCGACTCCCGGAGGTCGTCCAGCGTCGCCGATGACGTCGTGACGGATTCGGCGGCGTCCAGCGACGTGTGGATGGACTGCCGGGTCATCCCCAGCACCTGCCGTTGGACCTCCCGCTGGGTGTCGATGCCGCCGTACAGCGTGTCGCTGACGTCGGCGGGGACCTCGAGGGCGCTCTCGAGGGCGTCCTCGGTCTGTCTGATCGTGTTCCGCTGCAACTCGAACAGGGTCGCGAGTGGGGAATCGTCGTCTGTCATGGTGTTCTCCGTGGGGCGCACCGTGGCGGGCGGGCCGGCCGCGTCGTCGACCGCGGGCCGCGACCACGCCACGTCGCTCCCGCCTACGCAACCGACACTGCACGGCCGACCCACTTAAGTTTTTCCATTTTAGACCACACCATGTAACTAGATGGTACTAAATGGTATTTCATTCCCTAGTCGCGGTCGCCGCGGTCGAGCGCGTGGATTAAAGTTTCACACACATCAACCGGACCCTGACCGAGTGTCGGGCACGGACCGGTCCCGACCGGGGACCGGCGCCGCCCGCCCGCATCTGACAACGGAGACACAGCACACGTGCCCACCCCCGCAGCCACAATGCCCGGCCTGCCCTTCGGCCTGGAGTGGCGACTCCTCCTGATCCCGCTGATCACCGGTATCATCGGCTATATGACCAACTGGGTCGCCATCCAGCTGCTGTTCCGCCCGATCGACTACGTCGGCGTCCGGGTGCCCGGCATGAAGGAGCTGGCGCCGGCGTTCCCACGGAAGCTCAAGCAGATTCCGGGGGTCGTCGAGGGACGGGTCGGCTGGCAGGGGATCATCCCTTCCCGGTCGGCCCGGATGGGCACCATCGCCGCCGAGAAGGGCATCGGCAAGATCGCCACCGAGCGGGAGTTCTACGAGGAGTTCGACCCCGAACGGATCGCGACCCACATGGTCACGAACGCCGAGGACGAGATCCGGGCGCTCACCGAGGAGACCCTCCGGGAGGCCTACCCCGAGCTGTGGGAGGGCGCACCGTCGGCCGTCCGGGAGCTCATCCACACCCGGGTCCAGGAGCGCCTCCCGGAGATCGCAGAAGAGATCACCGAGACCATCGGCGAGAACATCGGCGAACTGCTCGACATCAACGCCATGATCACCGACCACCTCGACGAGCACCCGGAGCTGCTCAACCGGCTGTTCCTGGAGGTGGGCGACCGGGAGCTTTCCTTCATCGTCAACTCCGGCTTTCTCATCGGCGGCCTGCTGGGCTGTCTCACCATCCCGCTGTTTTTGGCGATCGACAGCCCCTACGTGCTGCCGGTCGCGGGCATCTTCGTCGGCTACATGACGAACTGGATCGCGCTGAAGATCATCTTCCTCCCGATCGAGGAGCGCCGCCTCGGGCCGTTCCGGCTCCAGGGCCTTTTCATCAAGCGCAAGCCGGAGGTGGCCGAGGAGTACGCCGGGATCGTCGCCGACGAGGTCGTCACCATCGCCAACGTCGCCGAGAACCTCCTGCACGGCAGCCAGTCCGACCGCACCCGGAAGATGGTCCGTGAGTCGATCCGCCCGGAGGTCGACCGGGCCGTCGGCATCGCCGGGCCCGCCATCCGGCTGGCGACCGGCAGTGAGCAGTACGAGGAGGTCCGGGAGACCTTCGCCGACGAGAGCGTCGACCGCACCATAGAGCCCCTCCGGGACCCCGAGTTCAAAGACGAGTGGATGTTGATCCTCCTCGGCGCCCTCTTAGGCTTCGTCGCCGGCTGGATCCAGCTCGCGGTGGTGACCGCCGCGTGAGCGACGAGTCCGATGGCCCGCCCGGACCCGGCCGGGAGGCCGGCTCGTCCGACGCGTCGACGCCGCCGGCCGATGCCGACCGGCCGACCGACGGAGCCGACGGCCGCGCGGGGCCAGCGCCCGACCCGCCGGGCGTCGACGACCCGGAGCCGGCACTGCCGCCGGCGGACCTCGACCGGGCGTTCACGGTGATGGACGAGGCCGTGACCGGCGACGCCGTGGCGGACTCCCAGGTCGACCGACTGCTTTCGGTGCTGGAGCGGGCGGTCGCCAACCCGGCGGACACGGACCGCGAGACCCTCTCGGAACTCCTCGCCATCTTAGAGGACGTATTGATCGACCCCGACGACCTCGAGGACGTCGACGTCGACGGCATCCTCGGCGTGCTCGAGGAGGCAGTCCGGGGCGCGACCGCGGCGGACGAGGAGAACCTCGACGACGTCTTCGAGGTCATCGAGGCGGGCTTCTCGGACCCGACCTCGATCGACCCCGGCGACGTCGAGCGGTTCCGCTCGGGGCTCGAGGGCGCCATCGTCGACCTGGCCGACCCCGCCGGCGACACCCTCGGCGGCTTCGTCCCCGTCCCGGGCCTCACCGGCGTCGACCCCGACGAACTCGACGACGAGGCGGCCGGCGGCACCCTCGACGCCTACCGCATCGCCCGGGTCGCGACCGCGATGACCCAGCGGGCGACCGGCTACTCGCTGGAGTCCGGCATCCGGACCGGGACGCGGATGACCTACGCCGCCGCCACCGCGAGTTCGCCCGCGGACCTCCTCACCGAGACCCGGGCCATCGCGCTGGACGAACTCCAGCGCGCCGGCTTCGACATCGGCGACGCCCGCTCGGACTGGCTCGAGGCCCACGAGGAGGAGATGGTCGACCGCCGGCCGGTCACCGCCGAGGTCCTGCGGGACCGGGGCGAGAAGCTCCTGTCGAAGTCCGCGGAAGTGGGCCGCGGCGAGGTGATGCACCCCGCCTACCCCTCGATCCTCGAAGACATCGCCGCCGACGAGGCCCGCATCCTCCGGCTGCTCGCGACCGACGGCACCCAGGCCTACATGGACGTCCGCGACCGGGGCTACATCCCGTTCACGACCTCGCTGGTCGCCCAGCACCTCACCCGGGTCGGCGCCGACGCCGGCTGCCGCCACCCCGACCGGACGCCCATCTACCTCCGGAACCTACAGCGGCAGGGCCTCGTGACGTTCAGCGAGGACCCCATCGACGACCTCAAGCAGTACCAGGTGCTGGAGGCCCAGCCGCACATCGAGGCCGCCCGCGAGGCCGCCAGACGGCCCAAGACCGTCTACGGCAGCCTCTCGCTGTCGGAGATGGGCGTCGACTTCTGTGTGGCGTGTCTCCCGGTCGACGTCAACGTCGAATTGCCACGCAGCCGGTTCCGCCGCGAATCCGGCGAGTGACGACCGTTCGGATGCCGGTCGAGGGTGCGATCTGACGCCTCGCCGGGCTCGCGTGTCGTCGCTCCCGCTGGTCGCTCCTCCCGCTCGCCCGTTCCGAGGCCTCCCTCCGGTCGGCCTCGCGGCTCGCGTGTCGTCGCTCCCTCCGGTCGTTGCTCGCGGCTCATTCCACTCGCCGGCAGAGCGACGCTCTGCCGAGCCCTCGCTCGCTTCGCTCGCGAGGACACCGCTCGCGACTTCGAGGCGCTCGCTTCGCTCACGCCTCGCGGCTCAGAAGGAGACCTGGTCGGGGCCGTCCTCGCCGATGGCCGGCGAGTCCCGGTCGGAGTAGCCCACGCGGCCGACGGCCTGCTTCGACAGCGCCGAGTACGCCGTCGTCCGGGCGTCGTCCGGGCTCTCGATGGTCGTCGCCCCGTCGAGGCGGCCGAGCGCCTCCCCGAACGTCTCCTCGCCGTTCGGCACGTCGATCGCCAGGTCGCCGTAGGCCTCGATCAGCTCCGCGGCCGTCGCGGGGTAGCTGTGGGCGTCGATGGGCTCGTCGGCGGTCGTGAGCAGACGCATACACCACGGCATCGACCGAACCTTCATGAACGTTGTCTATAATTCCCCTTCCGGGATTTAATCACCTCTAGGGCCGGGTCGACCCCTCGAGCGGCGGCCCCCGACGCGCGCACAGTATTGGAAGCTCCAACGACGCCCACCGACCGGCGTCCAGGACGGACCCGCCGACGGGGGTGCGGAACGGACCCTTCGGCCCAGGTCGTGGGCGTCCCGGGGGCCAAGAGGGTCGTCCGGAAGCGCCGGGGCTTTGAGGCCGGCGGGCCGACGCCGGTCATGGTCGTCGCGGACCTCCACGTCCACACGACGCGGTCCGACGGGACGCTGACGCTGGAGTCGCTTGCCGGCGCGGCGCGACGTGCCGACGTCTCCACGGTCGCCGTCACCGACCACGACCGGCTCCAGCCGGACCTCCACGACCCGGTCGGGACGGTCGGGGAGCTGACGGTGGTCCACGGCATCGAACTCCGGGTCGACGCCGGCCACGAGCGCGTCGACCTCCTCGGCTACGGCGTCCGCCGCACCCCCGAGCTGGCGTCGCTCCTCGAGCACCTCCAGCGGGACCGCATCGAGCGCGGTCGCCGCATCGTCGAGTGCGTGGAGGACCGCCTCGGCGTCGAGTTGCCCGTCGATATCGGCGAGGGCGTCGGCCGCCCCCACGTCGCTCGCGCCATCGCCGAGGCCACCGACTACACCTACGAGGACGCCTTCGCCGAGGTCATCGGGTCGGACTGTCCCTGCTACGTCGCCCGCGACGTCCCGTCGTTCCGCGAGGGCCGCGCCGTCCTCGAAGCGGCCTGCGGCGTCGTCTCGCTGGCACACCCGTGTCGGTACGACGACCCGGCGGCCGCCCTGGAGCTGTGTGCCGACCTCCACGCTGTCGAACGGTACTATCCCTACGACCGCGGCTTCGATCCGGCGCCCGTCGAGCGGGCCGTCGATCGGCACGACCTGCTGGTAACCGGCGGGAGCGACGCCCACGACGAGACGCTCGGCCGCGCCGGGGTCGGGGCCGAGGACTACCGGCAGTTCCGCGAGGCGCTGTAGCCCGATACCGCGGAGTTGAAACCCCCCCGGCACCGTACCGCCGGCCGTGCAGTGTCACTACTGTGAGACGGAGGCCGACGTGGCCATCGAGAAGGGCCACATCAAGGTCGGCCTCTGCCAGGAGCCCCTCCGCGACCGGA